>JANRLE010000289.1:0-16198 GCA_033762895.1 Bryobacteraceae bacterium
GTGCGAACGAGCCGGTAGGGTTCGACCGGCACCTTGACCGCCAGACCTTCGGGACGGCCGTCGTCCCATACCGAGAAGGCCGCCTGATGTTTGCCTCTGCCGGTGCGCAGATAGCTGGCGACGCTGCGGCCGGCGAGAGGATAAGCCGGCTTCACTCGCGCCAGATCCAACCAGGTTGCCGGCAGATCGATGGAGGCGACGGGGCTGGACACGTTGCCGGATTTCTTCACCAAACCGCCGGCGGCCAGAAACGGGATGCGCACGGACTCGTCCCAGTGCCGCACCTTGCCGTTCCATTTGCGGGTGCCGGACATGTAGCCGTTGTCACCCATAAAGAAGATGGCCGTGTTGTCCCATTGCCCTGCGCTTTTTACGGCCTGCACCAGACGGCCCACGGCGGCATCCAGGTGCGTGATCACGCCGTAGTAAGTGGCCCAATCGAACTTACTGCCGCCTTTGGGATGCAGGGGAGGCGCAAGTTCCGCTTCCGTCTTTCCCTGATAGTGCGCCAGATACTCGGGTCCGGCGTGCCAGGGCGTATGCGGGGCGTTGTAGGCCAGCCACAGCAGGTGCGGAGCCCTGGCGCTTTGAATCGACTGGATAGCGGCATCGGTGAACAGGTCGGTGATGTGGCCGTTCACGGTCTGATCCCCGCCATTGAGCCCGCGGCGAAGTTTCGGATCGCGATAGGGGCTGCCGCCGCCGCGCAGCCATAGGGGTGCGTTGGAAAATCCCGTGACGCCGGGTTCGGGGCGGATGTGCCACTTGCCAACCAGTGTGGTTTGGTATCCCGAGGTTCTTAACTGCTCGACAACCGAAGGGCCGATGCCGGGACGGAAGCTGGTTTGGCCGTTGCTGATGAGGCCCGATTGAAATGTCTCAAGGCCGCTGAGGACAATGCCACGGCTGGGACAGCATTGCGATGTGCTGATGATGGCGTTGGTGAAGTTGACGCCTTCAGCGGCCAAACGGTCCAGGTGCGGGGTGCGGATATTCGGATTTCCGTTGGCGCCGAGGCACTGAAAGTGATGATCGTCGCTGAACAGGAAGATAATGTTGGGCCGCGGTTTGGCAGCGGCCGCGGCGGCCAGGGGCGCCCCTAGCAGGGCTCTACGCGTCAGGGGCATTAGCGATCTCCTCCAGTATGCGGTGGGCTTCGGCGCGCGGGTCCTCGGCACGGGTGATCTGGCGTCCGATGACAAGATAGTTGGCTCCATCGCGGATGGCCTCTGCCGGGGTGGCGACGCGTTTCTGATCCCCCTTGCCGGCGCCGGCGGACCGCACGCCGGGCGTGACGATGAGCGCATCGGGGCCCATCCTGCGGCGGACGGAAGCCGCTTCGAGCGGTGAGCACACAATGCCGTCGATGCCCGCCTCCCTGGCGTTCACCACGCGCAGCGCCACCAGGTTCGACACCGGGCAGGGGTAACCCAGGTCGGCCAGATCGGATTCGTCAAAACTGGTGAGCACGGTGACGGCCAGCAGTTTCAGCCCGCTTGCGCCGCGGCCTTCCACCGCCGCGCGCATCACCGCCTGGCTGCCATGCACGGTGAGCAGATGGACACCCTTCTGCGCCACCTGTGTGGTTGCGCGCCGCACGGTTTCCGGAATGTCATAGAATTTCAGGTCGAGAAATACTTTTTGTCCTTCCGACAATAATTGCTCGACGAAAGCGATGCCGGCCGCGGCGTACAACTCCATGCCCACCTTGTAGAAATCGACGGCGTCGCCGAGGCGGCGGATCAGGTGACGAGCTTCGGCTGCCGAGTTGACGTCAAGGGCCACGATAATCGGATTGTTCATATGATTCGGATCGCTTTCCCGTCCTGCGGCAAGACGCGGCCAACCAGCCGTGCCTGAGGAAAACGGCTGAGGAACAGGGAGGCGCTGGCTTCGGGCAGCGCCACAAGGAGGCCGCCGGAGGTTTGTGGATCGTAAAGGAGGCTTTCGAGTTCGGGTGCAATCGCGGGTGACGCCGCCACGTCGCAGGAAGCGAACTCACGGTTGTTCTTCAGGCCCCCGGGCAGGGCGCCGGCTTTGGCGTAGTCCAGCGCGCCGGGCAACAGGGGAATGCTTGCGGCCTCGATTTCCAGCATGACGTTGGAACCAAGCGCCATTTCGCGCGCATGTCCCAGCAGTCCGAAGCCTGTAATGTCGGTGCAGCCATGAACTTCAAGACCGGTGAGCGCCTCAGCGGCGGCGCGATTCAGCGTCAGCATCGATTCCACAGAGGCCGCCACTTCCGCTTCCCCCGCAAGGCCGCGCTTCAGGGCCGTGCCTATCACTCCGGTGCCGATGCGTTTTGTAAACACCAGTGCATCACCCGGCTTGGCGCCGGCGTTGGTCCAGATACGCTGTGGATGGATCAGGCCGGTCACCGAGTAGCCGAACTTCACCTCGTCGTCTGAAACGCTGTGGCCGCCCATGATCGGGCAGCCGGCCTCCTCCATTTTCGAAGCGCCGCCGCGGAGAATCTGTTTCAGGATTTCGGGGTCACCTTTGCCCGGATAGCAGACGATCGATAAAGCGGTGAGCGGCCTGCCTCCCATGGCGTAGACATCGCTCAGGGAATTTGCGGCGGCAATGGCGCCGTAGGTGAATGGATCATCGACGATTGGCGTAAAAAAATCTACGGTTTGAACCAGGGCACACTCCTCCGTCAGCCGGTATACACCAGCGTCGTCGGAGGTGTCGAAGCCCACCAGAACGTTCTCGTTCCGGGAGCGGGGGATGTCCTTCAGCACGTGGTCCAAAACCTTTGGACTCAGCTTGGACGCTCAACCCGCGGCTTTGACGTGTGCTGTGAGGCGGACCACGGACATAAGACACCAGTGTAGCCGAGGCGATGGCATGCGGCGTGCTATGACTGGGGAGGTGCTGAAAGACAAGCTCACTCCCCTCCTCTATCTTGCCAACAATTGGATCAGCCGGATTGGCGTCCTTTTGGTGACTTCCGCGGGCATTTTCTGGCTTCTGTTGCTGCCCACGTACCTGGGTGGGCATGCGGCCAATGCCTACCTTGGCATTCTGCTGTTTCTGCTGATCCCTGTGGCATTTTTCGCAGGGCTGGGCTTGATTCCGCTGGGCATCGTGTTGAAAAGACGCAGGGGGTGGGCGCCAACCGACCTTCCCGCGCTCGACTGGCGGAATCCGGAGTTGCGCAAACTGACCGTGTTCGTGGGCGTGGTGTCGTTCGCTAACCTTCTGATTGGAAGCAACTTAACGTATCGCGCCGTGGAGCACATGGATAGCTCGCAGTTTTGCGGCGCGACCTGCCACACGGTGATGAAGCCGGAATACATGGCCTACCAGGTGTCGCCCCATTCCAAAGTGGAGTGCGTCAAATGCCACATCGGGCCGGGCGCATCGTGGTTCGTACAAAGCAAACTGTCAGGCGCCGGGCAGTTGGTGGCAGTGACGCTCAACAGTTACGAACGGCCGATCCCGACTCCGGTGCGGAACCTGCGGCCGGCGCGGGAGACGTGCGAAACATGCCACTGGCCGGACAAGTACGGCAGTGACCGGCTGCGGGTGGTGACGCACTTTTCCGACGAGGGTGAGGAGACCAAGTCCGTGCTGCTGATGCACATTGGGGGTGGCAGTGAGAAGGGCGCCGGGATCCACACGGTTCATGTGGGGAAAGGGATCTCGATCCGCTACGCACATACCGATGAATCCCGGCAGACCATCCCGTGGGTGGAGTACAGGCGCGACGGCGAGTCGCGCGAGTTTCTCTCTTCGAAAGCGAAGAAGGAAGACATCGCCGGGATGATGACTCGCGAAATGGACTGTATGGACTGCCACAACCGGCCGAGCCATACGTTTGAGCTTCCCGAACGCGCGTTGGACCGCGGGATGGCGGCGCGGGAGATCGCACCGGATCTGCCGCTGATCCGCAAGGTGGCTCTTGAGGTGTTAAAGAAAGACTACGGGACTACGGAAAAAGCCGAAGCGGAGATCCCGGCGGCCATCGAGAGCTTCTACAAGGAGAAGCACCCCGATGTGTTCGCCAAACGCGGCGCCGAGGTCACGCGGAGCGCGCGCAGCGTGCTCGGTCTGTGGCAGCGCAACGTGTTCCCCGAGATGAAGGTGACCTGGGGCACCTACCCCAACAACATCGGGCACAATGATTTTCCGGGCTGCTTCCGATGCCACGACGATGATCACAAGTCGGCTGGGGGCAAGGCGATCGGGCAGGACTGCAACTCATGCCATGAGTTGCTGGCGATGGAAGAAAAATCGCCGAAGATCCTGGGCGATCTGGGGTTGGTGAAGTAGGCCGGGCTCGCTCACTGCAGATTTGTCTTGCGCCTGGGCCAACGCGATTGACAACGCGGCTTCGAAGACTTGGTGGTGGAGGTGGCAACAACGGCGCCCGTCGCGCCGGGGCCGCCGCTACGCGGCAACCGTTGGATTGCGGCCAACGGCCCGGGCGCGGTATCGATCCATCGCCGGGCGCTTCTGCCGATGAACGGAACCACCGCCATCGCCCAGCGTTTCGCCATTGACTGGCTGCGCCTTGGCGAGGGTGGCCAGCGCTTCCAGGGCGAAGTTCACGTCGCGCGCCGTACCGATGAGGCGGGAAACGCTCGGCGGCAATTACATCGTGCTCGATCTTGGCGGCGGCCGGTTCGCTTTCTACGCCCATCTGCAGCCGGGCAGCCTGCGCGTGAAACCGGGCGACAAGGTGAAACGCGGGCAAGTGTTGGGGCTGGCATGCAACTCCGGCAATAGCACCGAGCCCCACCTGCACTTCCACGTCAGCAACGGGCCCGATCCGCTGGCGAGCGAGGGCTTGCCATTCGTGTTCGAAGATGGCGAGATCCCGCTTCAGAACGCGGAAGTGAAATTCCCTTGAGCGTCAGTTCAGAAAATAGGTGCGGTAGAGCGTGTCGCGCTGTTTGGGCATGAACCCGGCGTCGCGGATGATCCGCCGCAGCTCTTCTTCTGAGGCCTGGTGCCGCGCGCCGGCCGCCGACACCACGTTCTCCTCGATCATGATGCTGCCGACGTCGTTGCCTCCGAAGCGCAGGCCAAGCTGGCAGGTCTTCAGTCCCTGGGTCACCCAACTGGATTGCACATTGAGGATATTTTCCAGATAGAGCCGCGAAATGGCCAGCGTCTTTAGGTACTCCACAGCCGTTGCTTCCTGCTTCACGAAGCGGCCCAGCGAAGTGTTTTCCCGCTGGAAGGACCAGGGGATGAACGCCGTGAAGCCGCCGGTCTCCTCCTGGATGCGGCGCACCGTTTCGAGGTGATTCACGCGCTGCGCAATGGTTTCGCCGCAACCGAACATCATCGTGGCGGTGGTGCGCATGCCCAGCTTGTGGGCCGTGAGATGCACGTCAATCCATTCCTGGGTGGTACATTTCAGGCGGCTGATGCGGTGGCGCACGGCGTCGTCCAGAATCTCGGCGCCGCCGCCGGGGATGGAATCGAGGCCGGCGTCCCTCAGCCGCGCGATGGTGTCGCGCAGGCTCAGTCCGCTCACCTGGGCGATGTTGTTCACCTCGGGCGAGGAGAAGCAGTGCAGATGTACCCTGGGGAACTTCTGCTTGATCGCGCGCAGCAGATCTTCATACCATTCGATCTTCAACTCCGGATGCAGTCCGCCCTGCATCAGGATGCCGGTGCCGCCGAGGTCCACCGTTTCCTGGATCTTCTCAAATACGGTTTCCTTCGGAAGGATGTAGCCTTCGGCGTGGCCCATGGGCCGGTAGAAGGCGCAGAAGCTGCAGTACTCGGTGCAGAAGTTGGTGTAGTTGATATTGCGGTCAATGATGTAGGTGACCACGCCTTCCGGGTGCAGTTTGCGGCGCACGGCGTCGGCGCCCATGCCGATGCCGATGAGATCGCCGCTCGAAAAAAGGCCGATTGCTTCCTGTTGTGTCATCATGCGGGAACCGCTCCGAGTTGTTTCACTTCGGCCGCCAGTTTGAGATAACGGCGCATGCCTTCATAATGGCGGCCGGAAAGTTGGAATACGATGTGACGGCTGAGGTAGGTGCGCGCCAACATCTCCGGGATTCGGCGTTTGTAACATTCGATGTCCAGAACGTCATCCAGGTGCCGAAGACCGTAGCGGCAGGATTGGGTGAAGATGGTCTCCAATTCCGGCGCGAGTTTCTCTTTTTTTCCCGCCCAAAGGGCGAAGATCATGGGGAGGCCCGTGAGTGAGTACCACTCGGCGCCCAGGTCCAATACTTCGTAATTGGCGCGCAGGGCCTCGGGATCGAGCATCAGGGCGGGGTCGCCGATGATAAGCGCGGCATCGGCGGCGGCCAGCATCGCCTCCAGGTCAGGAGCCATCGGCGTGGTTTCCGGTTCGGCCCCGTAGCGGTGAGCCAGAATGACCCGCGACAGCATCACCGAGGTCCGCGATCCGGTATCGGCGGCCAGTGTGCGGATGCGGTCCAGCGGCACTTTCGAGATCAGGAGTATGCTGCGCACTTCGCCTTCGCAGGCGATGCCTGTGCCGGGAATCCATTCGAGCCCCATGCGCTCGATTTCGATCACCGGTACGATGCCGACGTCGGCTTCGCCCTTACGTACGTGTTCGGCGCACTCCGATGGCAGGGCGTACTCCAGGTTCACCAGACGGCCCAAATCGGTATACTCCATCCCCCAGACCAGGGGCGAGGTGTTAAGGTAGCTGACGGCGCAAACTTTTGGAAGGTCCAACCTGCAATTTTATCATGGGGTCCCGATTGTGCTGGAATACGAACAATGCGGACTTTGCTTGTGATTCTGATCGGATGCGGCGCCGCCGCGGCGGCCGAGCGCTATTCCATGTCGATGCGCGAATCGCCGGTGCCCATTGCCGTGCTGAAAGATGAACAGGCGGGGATGGAAGCATCCATCGCCGCTTCGCAGGGCGGGGAACTGTGCGGCCTGCGCTACCGGTTCAAGGGCCAATGGACGGAACTGATCTATCGCGCCTGCAACTACTCGCCTGATTCGGGCTGGCGCGGCAAGGCTCCTTTGTTATGGCCGGCCACGGGCGGCACCTACGGTCCCAAGGACCCGGCCGGACAGCGCGAAGGCAGCTACGAGATCAACGGCAAACGGTACAACATGCCCTTCCACGGGTTTGTTCAGAATGCGCAATGGAAGCTGGAGCGCGTGCGCTCAGACGACGGCGGCGCCTATGCCCGCGTCACTCTTCAGGACAATGCCCGCAGCCGGCAGTGGTATCCGTTTGGATGGACGCTGGCGGCCGACTACAAGCTGGCCGATGGCAAACTGATCATTGCCTATACGGTCACCGCGTCGAAACAAAACCGCGCGAGGATGCCGTTTTCGATCGGAAACCATATCACCTTCGTCACGCCCTTGGTGCGCGGCTCCGATCCCGGCAAGATGGACCTGGTCAGCGCGGCCAGGCACAGAATGACGAAGGACCAGCGCAACAGGCCTACCGGCGGCACCGAGCCGCCGCCGTTTCAGGGGCAGATGGCGTTGGGCGACTTTGTGGCGAATAGCGTGGAGTCACTGGGCGGCTATGAGGGAGATCCCGAGATCACGCTGGTGGACCCGCAGGGACTTCGCCTGCGCATGAGCCACAAAACCGATCGCCCTCCCAGGCAGCCTTATGTGCAGTTCAACGTGTGGGGCGATCCGCGGGCCGGCTACTTTTCGCCCGAACCATGGGTGGGTCTGCAGAACGGGTTGAACCTGAAGCAGGGGCTGGTGGAACTGGCGCCCGGCGAGACGTGGAACTGGCAGATTGAGATTGAACCTTCCGGCAAGTAGGATAATCAGACTGATGAAACGTACCAATCGATGGATCATGATGGCCACCGCCGCCGCGGCCGTGGTCTTGTTTACGGGATTTCAGGCGGCAAAGAAGGCGCCGGTAGCGGCCGATCCGCTGGTGGAAGGATTCCGCAAGTCCACCGTGGCTTCGGTCTCCGACGCGGTGGATACCGTGGTGGGCGTGCGCGGCTACATGTCGCACGATATGCGTCCGCGCGTTCCGGGCAAGATCGTGGGCCGCGCCCGCACCGCGCTGGTGAAACCCGTGCCCGCCGCGCAGTCCACGCCCACCACCGCCGTCAAGCATTCGGTGGAGATGATAGAAGCGGCCAATCCCGGTGAGATCGGGGTCATCGTGATGGAAAACGGACTCGATGTCGCGGCCATTGGCGGGTTGATGGGAACTGCCGCAAAATCCCGTGGCATGGCCGGCATCATCGCCGATGGTGGGGTGCGCGATCTGGAAGAACTGCGCGGACTCGGTCTTACGGTCTATTCGCGAAGCATTTCGCCGTCCACCGCGGTGGGCCGCTACGCCACGGTGGGCAGGGACGTGGAAGTGACCTGCGGCGGGGTGAAGGTCCGCGCGGGTGACATTATCGTGGCCGGTGAAGACGGCGTGGTGGTGGTGCCGAAGGACAAGGCGGCCCAGGTGCTGAAGACGGCCCAGGAGATCGACGAGCGCGAGTCGAAGATGGTGCCCTTCATCAAGCAATACCGCTCGCTGACGAAAGCCATCCAGGTCTTCAACCGGATCTGACCGGGGCGCTTCGCATCCACTTGAGGGTTTCGTCCCACGACAGCAGCCCCGACGTTGCGCCGAGGCTCTGCACGTTCAGAGCGCCGGCGGCGTTGGCGACGCGGGCCGCTTCCGGATAACGCCGTCCGTGGTGCAAGGCGGCGAGAAAAGCTCCCGCGAAGCAGTCACCCGCGCCTGTTGTATCCACCGCATTGACGTTGAAGGCGGGAACGTGCCACTCGCCTTCGGTGGTGAACACGGCGCAGCCGCGCGCGCCGAGCTTCATGACGATGTTTGTGGCGCCGGCCTCGCGCAAACGCGCGGCCACTGTGAGGGGATCGCTGGAGCCTGTCAACATCCGCGCTTCGTCTTCATTGGTGAACAGGATGCCTGTGTGCGGCAGACACGGCTTGGCGACCGTCATCCACTCACCAAGCGCGTCCCAGGCCGTATCGACCGACGTGGTCATCCCCATCTGGCGCGCCTCGCGCAACAGGCGCGGCGCCAGCTTGCGCAGATGGACAATGGCGAATGGATTGCCGATATGCAGATGCGCGTGGCCGTCGGGCAGTACGAACGGATCGGAGAACAGCACGCGGCTAACGCCCGGCACGTGAAGGAAGGCGCGTGTGCCATCGCTGCGCACCAACGCTACGGTGGCCGCGGTGGGCGTATCCAGGCGGCTGATGAATTCGATGGAAACACCGCATTCCATCAGGCGGGCGAGCGCGGCGTCGCCGAAAGCGTCGCGTCCCACTCCGCCGATCAGCTTCACCGGCACGCCCAGCTTCGCCATTGCGGCGGAGGTATTGGCGCCGTTGCCGCCGAGTGATTGTTCAATCGAATCCACCCAGCGGGTGCCGCCCCAGGTGATCTCGTCCACCGGCCGCGTAAGAATATCCAGCACGATGTTGCCTGTGCACAGCACGCTGCCGGTCATTCGAAAAACTCCGTGGCGATGGGCCAGGCCGCGGTGAGCCGTGTACCTTCGGTGCGAAACCGCCCGCCGGCCAGCACTCCGGTAAGGTTGCGCGGATTGGGCACAAGCTTGTCGCGCGCCATCATCTTTTTCAACAGGGCGGTGGCCGATTCCAACTGGCGCATGGCCTGGGTGGCGTATTCGGCATTGACGCACCGCGCCTCCAGGAGTGCTTCAAAACGCCCGTCCTTGGGCCCGATGCCGAGCGTGACGCGTTCGGCGTCCATCACCGCGGTTGCGATGGTGTGCGTGCCGGTGGGCAGGGCTTCCTTGTCTTTCAGCACGGCGGCCGGCAGAAGGATCCACACAGGCTGCGGCGGCAGATCGGCCATCGGTTCGGCCTTGGAGTCCAGCCGAAGCACCGCGTTGCTGTCCGGGCTGCTGGCTAATGCCAGGATGCCGGGGCGGATGAGGCGGAAGGAAACCTTGCGCCCCGGTGTGCTGGAATCCAGACGGCACACGCCCCAGGAACAGGCGCCACCCTGCTTGACGGCGTAGGTTTCCAGCCGCTTCCAGTCAAACCGGCCCATCAGAAAAAAGTGTGTCTCGCGCCTGGTGTAGGCCAACAGCACGCGATCGAGGTCCTTGCGGTATTCAAAGCCCGTCTCTTTGACGAACTGCTGGTAGTCGCTCTCCTCCAATCCGGCCTTGCCCGCCAGCCGCTCCAACAGGCCGGAGCGCCGCAGGGCCTGCACATCGAGCTGCGCCATCACGCGGTCATCGTGCGGGATGCGTCCGGCCAGATCGGCCAGAGACAGAGCGGGCTGATAGAGGAAATAATAACCGCCGAGGGCCGCGGCGGCGGCGCCAACTGCGATCCACTGCCAGGCTTTGAATTGGGGCACAGGGTTAAACAGCGGCGGCCATGCCGACGCGGCTTTCCTTCCACAACTCGATGTAGCCGCGCAGGTCCCGCATCATGGCGTCGAATTCGGGGATGTGCAGGGACTGCGCGCCATCGCTGACCGCCTTTTCCGGACACGGATGCACTTCGAGGATGATGCCATCGGCGCCAATGGCCACGGCGGCGCGGGACAGAGCCGGCACCAGGCTGCGCTTACCCGTGGCATGACTCGGGTCCACCACCACCGGAAGATGGGTCATCTCAGCCAGCACCGGCACGGCCACGATGTCGCAGGTGTTGCGCGTGGCTGTTTCATAGGTGCGGATGCCGCGCTCGCACAGGATCACGTTCGGGTTGCCGTGGGCCACAATGTATTCGGCCGACATCAGCAGTTCCTTGATGGTGGAACTCATGCCGCGCTTGAGAAGAATGGGCCGGCCGCAACGGCCGAGCGACTTGAGCAGCGCGAAGTTCTGCATGTTGCGCGCGCCGATCTGCATCAGGTCAGCGTATTCGGCCACCAGCGGCACGTCGCCATCGGCCATCACTTCGGTGACGATGGCAAGCCCGGTGGCCTCCTTGGCCTTGCGCAGCAGCTTCAGGCCTTCTTCGGCCATACCCTGGAAGTCGTAGGGAGAGGTGCGAGGCTTGAAGGCTCCGCCGCGTAGCACCTTGGCGCCGGCCCGCGCCACCGCTTCGGCCGATTCCATGATCTGCTTCTCCGACTCCACCGAGCAGGGACCGGCCATCACCACGAACTCATCGCCGCCGATTTCGACGTTGCCGTTGATGCGGATGACGGACTTGCCGGGGCGGAATTCCTTGCTGACGAATTTGTAGGGCGCCGAGATGCGCACGGCTTTTTCGACGCATGGCATCGCTTCAAGCGATTCCAGGCATTGGGTGACGTCGCCCACTCCTACCGCGCCAATCACAACGCGTTCCTCCCCTTCGATGGCGTGAATCTTGTAGCCGAAGTCGCGAATCCGTTCACAGACGCTCTCGATTTCGTCCTTTGTGGCAAAGCGTTTCATGGAAACGATCATGGTCTGGTTCCTCGTTTGGGCCAAATGGGCAACAAAAAAGCCCACTCTTGCGAGTGGGCGGGTTTTTCAAAGTTGAACTGCAAACGCCGGCGCCACTCGCGATTCAGGTGGTAAACCAGAATCGATAGCTAAAGGAAGTGGCGTAGCGGTACAGCATGAATCCACGATTGTACGACGGCGTGTGGAGAAATGCAATAGCTGATTTTCCGCTGTCAATACCTGGCGTTCACGATCACGTCGGAGTGAGCCGCGGCATCGATGCCGACATGCAGCAGGCGGCGCGCGGCATCATAGCGCCAGTGGCGCGGCGCCAGCGGACCTTCAGCGGTTGTTTCGGTGTAGGGTGGCCCCTCGGGTTCCTGCACCGCCACCGGCTTGTCCATGTGATGGATCACCCATTCATAGCGGCGTGCCACCTTCGATTCCATCTCCATGCGGTAGATGCCCGCCGCGGGCCCGGCGTGCGCCTGGCTGTAGTCGGACGCTTCGGGCTCATAGAGAAAGAATTCGCCGCCGTTCCTGGGAAAGTAGTGCAACTCGGTTGGATCGCCGGCCTTCACTCCCGACAGCGGCACGATGGATCCGTTCTTCAACAGAATGATGAGCCCGTCCTGAGGAACATCGATTGAAACCGTACGCCTCCCGGTGTGAACCTGGCCCGTGTTCCAGTCCGTCCACAATCCCATGGGCAGGTACAGTTCCTTCTTCGCGGCCCCGTCGCAGACCGGCGACAGCAGGAACTCATCGCCGAACATGAAGGCGTCGATGCGGCGGCCGGCTTCCGGATCCCTTGGAAACTGCATGCGCAGGGGATGAAACACCGGGTAGCCGCGATATCGCGCTTCATCGGCGTAGGTGAGAAGGAAATGGGACAGGCGGCGGCGTTGGGTGCGCGCCGCTTCCACCATTTCACTGCGCGGGCCGGGTTGCGGATCGGGAGCCGAATCATACAGGATTGGGCTGAACGTACCCAACCGCAGGGCGCGTGCGAACACGGCGTCATCGGCTGAGCGGTATCGCGCGATGTCAAAGGCCGGCATCAGAGATCCGGAAAGGCTGGCATGCGCCATCGCGGCGGCATCGGCGCACAACAGGGCGCCGCCTGTCTGAGTGAACTTCGGCAGTGCCGTGGCCGCCGCCGGCAGACGCGGCATCGAGATCATTGCCAGGTCAGGACCCATCGGCGTCGTAATGGCCGGAATCACTTTGTGGCGCTGTTCCAGGATTTCCTTGATTGAAGGGCCGAAGGCGAAGTGATACTCCAGCGTCTCCGGGCTGGTGGTTTCAATGCGCAGGCGCGTGGGCGAAGCCGCTCCGACGTCGATCATCGCCATGGGTGAGCTGAGCCATAGCGCATAGCCGCGGCTGGAGAGAAAAAACGGCGTACGCGGCGCAAAGCTGAGCCCGCGGGCGTCCATGGACGTTTCGGTTCTTGGGCCCAGTCCGTAGATTCCCTCGCTCGCTTTGATATCCAGATGCAGGGCGGCTGTTGACGCCGCGGCTTCCTGGTAGACGTTGAGGCCGGCGGGAATGGCCACGGCCAGCAGAGCCGGCTTACGTTCATAGGTGATGGTCAGCTCATCGGTCTCAATCCGGACTTGTGACTCCGATTCAATGAGCTTGCGCTCCACCGCGTCCACGCTCACCTGCCTGGCCACCGACGGCAGCTTGCCGCGCTGCACGCGGAAGGCCGCCGGGCTGATCAATTCAATCCGCGCCTTGGCCGACAGCGGGATGATGTTGCCGTTCTGCGCCCAGGCCGAGCAGGCGGCAAGCAGCAACGCGTACTTCATAGCGACAGCAGCGCGTGCTGCTCCTCACCGGTGACCATGGCGCTGCCCTCACCCACATAGCAGTTCACTTCCGACCGGATGCCGAAGGCCGGCAGGTACACCCCAGGCTCGATGGAAAAACACGTGCCTGCGATCAAAGGGCGTGTGTCGTGGCTTTCCAGGTTGTCCATGTTCGCTCCGTTGCCGTGTACTTCCTGGCCGATGGAGTGGCCCGTGCGGTGGACGAAGAACTCGCCGAACCCGGCTGCTTTGATCACTCCGCGCACTGCGTCGTCAACCTCGAATCCAGCGGTGGTGCGGCCCGCCGCAGCCGCGGCTTTCACAAAATCGCTGCCGGTGATACGCGCGTCGCGAACGATATCGAAGACGTTGGTCATTTCCGATGGCGGGGTGGCGCCGCAGAAGCCCGTCCAGGTGATGTCGTAATAGACGGCTTCGGGCTGATTGAGTTTCGCCCACATGTCGATAAGCACCAGGTCGCCCGACTGTATGGGCAGATGCTGGTGGGCCGTTGGCTCATAATGCGGGTTCGAAGCGTTCGCGTTGACGGCCACGATGGGCCCGTGATCGGTCACCAGGCCGCTGTTGGTAAAGCGGTTCCGGATGAAGGCGGCGATTTCGAATTCTGTTACACTGCGCCCGGCGCGCAACGATTCCGCGATGCGTTGAAAGGCCGCACGCCGCGCCTCATCCACTCGGCGGCCGGCCTCCAGGTGCGATTCCAATTGCGCCTGGCTCCAGCGTGCTTCAAAATGCTGCACCAGGTTGGCGGACGAAGCTACGTCCACACTCATGCCGCGCACCAGGTCCACGGTGCCCGCATCCACCAGCGCCACATACGGAATTTCGCAATTGGGGGAATGCTGCATCGCCACACGGCGGGCGCCGGCGAGCAGCGCCGCCAGACCGGTCGTCATCGTGTTCCAACTGGAATAGACGCGCTTTTGGCCGGGAATCGCGTCCAGCATTCCGGGTTCGATGCGATGCACCAGCTTCACGGGCTCTCCTTCGGCCGGCACAAAGTAATACCAGCGGCGCGAGGGCGTGCGCGGGGCTTCAAATCGCAGGATGCGGTAAGCCAGCGGATCGCGGATGTGATGATCGTAGAAAAGCCAGCCGTCCAGTCCCGCCTGTCTTAAGGCTTCTTGAATTTCAGAGATCGGTGTCTGCATTATTTCGCGCCTCCCATCAGGCGCACAATCGGTTTGGTGAACATGGCCAGAATCAGTCCGGCCAGAATGGCGAATCCGCCGACCACGGCCAGCAATTGCGGCAGCGGAAGTGCTTCATAGAAGGAGGCGATGCGGCCGCCCAGGAAATTGCCCAGTGAAATCGACAGGAACCACACGCCCATCATGAATCCGGCCACCCGCGCCGGCGCGAGTTTGGTAAATGCCGACAGGCCCACCGGGCTGAGACAAAGCTCACCGGTGGTGTGGAAGAAGTAGGTGACCAGCAGCCATGTGGGGCTCACCTTTGTGCCGCCTGCCGCCAGCAGCGCCCCGCCTACCAACACGACGAAGCCCAACCCCACCTGAATAAGGGCGAGCGAGAACTTCGCGGGGCTCGACGGATCGCGCGTTCCCAGCTTGATCCAGATCCAGGCGAAGACTGGCGCAAACAGCACGATGAACAGGCCGTTCACCGATTGGAACCAACTCGGCGGATAGTTCCAGCCGAGGAATGTGGTGTCGGTGCTGCGCGCGGCAAACAGGTTCAAGGTGGACCCGGCCTGTTCGAATACTGACCAGAACAGCGTGGAAGCCAGGAACAATACGGCGATCACGTAGATGCGCCGGCGCTCCACGGGCGACCAATCGCCGGCCAGCAGCAGCCATGCAAACAGCGCGATGGTGAGGATGGTGAGCCCCACGCCGGTGAGTTGGCTCAGCCGTTCCGCGGTGAGATTGATCAGGCCCAGACCATCGGCGGCCATCACTGCCAGCGCCACCACGGCCGTGATGGCAAGGCTGCGGAACAGCAGCGACCGCTGACGCCGGTCGTCCGCGGCCGAGACATGAACGGGATGAAGCCCGGCCTCGCCCAGATTCTTTCCTCCGGCCAGGTATTGCACCAGGCCCACCAGCATTCCGGCCCCGGCCAGCGCCATGCCCGCCCGCCAGCCATAGAACCGGGCCACCCATCCGCAGGCAAGCGGCGCCACGAACGCACCCAGGTTGATGCCCATGTAGAAGATGGAAAAGCCGGCGTCTCTGCGCGGATCGCCCTGCTGGTAGAGTTGGCCGACGATGGTGGAGACGTTTGGTTTCAGCAGCCCGGTTCCGATGACGACCAGGACCAGCCCGGTATAGAACGCCGCGAGTGTGTCGGCAGCCAGCAGGAAGTAGCCGACGGTCATGATGGCGCCGCCCACGAATACCGTGCGCCGCTGGCCAAGGATGCGGTCGGCGATCCATCCGCCCGGCAGTGAGGCCATGTACACCATCGCCGTATAGAGCCCGTAGATGGCGCTGGCCTTGGCCACATCGAAGCCCAGGCCGCCTTCGGACACCGCCGCCGTCATGAAGAGGATCAGCAGCGAACGCATTCCGTAGTAACCCCAGCGTTCCCACACTTCGGTGAAGAAGAGCGTGCGCAGGCCCCGGGGGTGGCCGAAGAAGGAGGTGTCTGTCATGAGGCGGGGTTGCGGAAACGGATTTCGGCCTTGAGGTCCACCAGCCCGGCGATCTCCTTGGGATCGGCCACGGAGAAGGAGACGGCGTCGTCCAGCCAGTCCTGGCTCGCGCCGTCGGCGTGCTGCATTGCCACTGTCAGTGTGTATTCGTGTCGCACAAGCCAGCAGTCGAAAACGAAGTCCAATTCTAACAAGTCGCCGGGAGAATACTCGCCGAGCGCGATTTGTTCGATGCGGGTATTGGTGCCGTAGACGTCGATGCCCAGCCGGTTGCGGATGAGCAGTCCGGCGATGGGGTTTTTCGAAGGCTGATGGAAGCGGGCCCGGATACGGACGGTGGTGCGGTCTCCGCGGAGCAGGGCGGTGGTGGGGTGGCCTGTGGAATTGAGGATCTGAATGTCTTCAAT
>JANRLE010000290.1:0-4896 GCA_033762895.1 Bryobacteraceae bacterium
ATGAGCGGCAGGCGGGCGGCGATGAGCAGCTTCGATCCATCAAGCGGCGGCACCGGCAGAAGATTGAAGAACGCCAGGTACATGCTGAGGAACGCGGCGCGTTCGGAGAACTCGCTGAGCGGGGGAAACACCTGCGCCGAGGCGAGGCTCATGGCGGCGAAGATCACGGTGAGCAGGATATTCGATGCCGGTCCGGCCATCGCCACCATGGCCAGCCCGTTCATGCCGTAACGGAGTTTTGAGGGGTTGGTGTTCACCGGGCGGCCCCAGCCAAGGAAACCTCCGCTGAACAGCGAGGTGAGGGCGGGCAGCAGGATGGTGCCGATGAGATCGATGTGAACCGGGGGGTAGAGGGTGAGGCGGCCTTCGTTTTCCGGCGTGTCATCGCCAAGCCGGGAGGCCATCCAGGCATGGGCGAATTCGTGCGGAACCGTCAGGATGCACAGCAGGGCCACGTTGAGCAGGGCGAGTTCGAAGTTCATCCGGTAATCCTTCTGACTCTAGCACGCGGGCCGAAGGGGGCTTCCGTGGTATCCTGACAGGGAAACGCGATTCTGTTTTAGCGATGGGAGACGCGTGTTCCGTGTGGGCCGGTAGCTCAGCCGGTAGAGCATTTGCCTTTTAAGCAAAGGGTCGCGGGTTCGAGTCCCGCCCGGCTCACCAAAAATTCAGAAGTGAAACTGCAGAGTGAATTGGACCGCCCGGCCGTCGTTGAGCGTATTTGTGATCATTCCGAAGGCCGGTGAAGTAAGATCGGCGTTTGGTTCGGCGAACTGAGCGGTGTTAGTCAGATTGACCGATTCGGCTCGGAATACGATTGAGCGCTCCGATGCGATCCGCCAACTGCGGGACAGGGCCGCGTTGACGTTGCCGATGCCGCCGCGGCGGAACGTATTTCGACCCAGGTTCCCGCGTTGCTCACCCGGCCGGATAAAGGCGAAGGCCGAGGCCGGCAACAGTTGCCGCGATGTGTCCGGATGCGCGACTTTGCGTCCCAGGATGGAGGGGTCGACCACGTTTGGCCGGTCGCCGTTGGACCCGTCGACGTTTCCGAACCCCGGACTGTCGGAGCCGGAAAGCACCTGAAACGGCATGCCGGTTTTCCCCAGCCAGATGAGCGAAGCCGACCAGTTTCTCAGCAGCCGGTGACGCGCGGCGGGCAGCGCGTAATTCCACCGCACGAGGGCGGCGTGGGACTGATCAAAGGCGCTTGGCCCCTTCAAATCGCCGACGATGAGCGAATCGGTCTGGCTGATGAGGTTGCGCGAATCGTCGCCCGCGGCGGTATTGGTGTAACCGCCGCCGGCGTCGAGCGCTTTACTCCACCAGTAAGACGCATCGATTGACATACCCCGCCAGGAGGGCACCACCAGCGTCACCCGCCCGGCGTCGAAATACGCCAATCCCAGATTCTCCACCGTGCGTGCCTCGTTGTAGCGCTGATCGGGCCGGCGCAGCGAAATTGTAGCGGTATTGAGGGGGACTCCCGGCAGGTTTTCCGCGCGGTTGCGGTGGCGCAGGTAGAGCAGTTTCTTCATGCGGCTGCCCACATAACCCACCTGTAGTTTCCAGTTGCCGCGCAGCGATCCTTCCCAACTGAAGTTGTACTGGTGCCCGTAGGGAGTGCGGATGGTGGGGGGCACGATGAAAATGGTGCTTTGCACATTGGGGTCCAGCACCACGCCGGCCAGGGGGTCCAACAGGCCGGGTGAGAAGCGCTCAATCTTGAGAAAGCGTGGCGCGTTCCATCGCAACTGCTGGAAGGCGACGGCGAATAACTCACCGTAGTGCACGCCGTAGGCTCCGCGCAGCACGCCGAAGCGGCCCGGAAGGCGTTGGGCGAAGGCGACGCGCGGCGCCCAGTTGTTGCAATCGCAGCCGTAGCCGATCGGGGTGAGGTTATTCACCTCGTTCATTCCCAGCACGGGTTCAAACCGCAGACCGTAGTTGAGCGTGAGCGAAGGGGTGGCCTGCCAGGTATCGCCGAGGAACAACTGCTGTTCCCAGCGGCGGAAGCCGCGGGGTAAAGCGCCGATGCCGGTGGAGTAGCGGCTGGGAACGCCCATGCGGAAGTTGGTGATGGCGTCGCGACCGAAGTCGTTGCGGAAATAGAAATTGCCCCGATTGCTGGAGGCTTCGCTGCCGTTAAATTGCAGGCGGGTGAGTTCTGCTCCCATTTGCAGCGTGTGGCGGCCGCGGATCATGCGGAAAAGGGCGGCCTGGCGGAAGCGGTTTTGCACGCGATCGAGCGGCACGTTCGAACCGGGGCCGAGTGTGGTGAACGCCGTGCCGATTTGCACCTGCGGGCCCACGGCGTTTGGCTCCGGCGTAAGAAGCGAGTGCACGCGGCTGAAGCCGAGAGTGGCCTGCAGCAGGTTGCGCGGGCCGAAGGTATGTTCCCAGGTCAGACGCGAATCGTGGGAACGCGTGGCGGTATCGGGATTCTGCCCGGCCACCAGTTGGAACGCATCCACTTGCTGGCCGGTCCAGGTGTGGCGCCAACTCATACGGCCGGCGGGGGAGACCGGCAGATCCCAACGCAGGGCGGCGCTGTCGGTGTTGATGGCCTGGGTGGCGTTGGTATTGAGGGCCCGCTCATTGATGTCGGGGCGATTGGGCGCGGCAAGGGGGAAAGCGGAGATCCAGCGTTCCATCAGGGCCCGTACGGCCGGATCGTTCGTCAGCGGAGTGCGCTCACCGGGCAGCGGCACCAGTACATTACCGTTGACGTTGCCGCGGATCTTCTGTTGTGAACCATCAAGAGAAAGAAACCCGAAACCGCCGAGCGGCGCCGTGACGTTGAAGCCGTAGTTGTTTTCCCGGGCCGGCTGCACCCCGCCGGCCTGAAAGAAACTGCGCGCGCTGAAGATGCTATTGCCGTGCGTGGCGAACAGCGACCCGTGAATGGAGGAAGCCGCTTTTCGGGCTGCCAGGTGCAAGGGAGAGGTTGGCGGATTGCCGAACTCCACTCCCCAATAGTTGCGGGGCGCCTCATAGACCGGCGAAATGGTGGCCGTGGTGCCCAGCCGCACATTCAGCTCTTTCAGAGCGTTGTTGTCGATGAGATTGAACTGCACGTTCTCATTGCGGCGGCTTTCGCCGGCCTGGGTGTTGGTCTTGCCCAGCAGATTCAGATCGGTGCGGGATTGCGCGGCGGGTTTGGGGGCCTCCGCGGGCTTTGGTTGCTGTTGGGCGAGAGCGAAAGCCGCCGTTAACCAGATAGTCATCATTTTGTAATAAATTGAGTATCGCCCATTTTGGGGTTGGCTGGGTGCGGGGCGTGCTGTACGATCTCAAGAGTGGCTCCCGCGGGGGACGAAAGGCAAACAGAGCATGAAAACGTGGATACTACTGGCAGCCGCCAGTGTGCCGGCGATGGCGGAGGTGAAGCTGCCCGCCCTGATTTCGGACAACATGGTGCTACAGCAGGGGATGCCGGTGCGGATATGGGGCACGGCCGCGGCGGGTGAGGCGGTGACGGTCACCTTCCTTGGCCAGTCGGTGGGGACAAAGGCCGATCGCGGTGGCAAATGGCAGGCGTTTCTCGCGCCCATGGCGGCGGGCGGGCCTTATGAGATGACGATTAACGGGGCGGCGGTAAAGAACGTGCTGGTGGGCGAGGTATGGGTGGGATCGGGCCAGTCGAACATGGTGTGGCCGGTGGCGCGCTCTACGAATTCGGAAAAGGAAATTGGGGCGGCGCGGTATCCGTCCATCCGGTTTTTCCAGGTGAAGACGACGGTGGCGGCGGCGCCGGCCGAAGATGTGACGGGGTCGTGGAAGGAATGCACGCCGGAGAACGCGCCCACGTTTTCAGGAGTGGGCTACTTCTTCGCCCGCGATCTGCATCTGCACCAGCGTGTGCCGGTGGGCTTCATCCAGTCGGCCGTGGGAGGCACGCCGGCCCAGGCCTGGACCAGCAGGGAAGCGCTGGAGGGGAACAAGATGCTGCACTGGTATCTGGAGCGGTGGTCAAAGTTTCAGGCGGAATATCCGGCCGCGCGCGGCCGTTACGAGCAGCAGCTTGCGGCGTGGAAAAAGGAGGCGGCCAAGGCAAGAGCCGAGGGCAGGGAAGCGGTGCGCCAGCCGCAGCAGCCTGCCGGAGCGCCGGGCCATCCGCACACGCCTTCAGGTCTGTACAACGGCATGATCGCCCCGCTGACGCCTTACGCGATCCGCGGCATCACCTGGTATCAGGGCGAGGCCAACGCCGGCCCGACGGACAATGAGTTGTACCGCGTGCTGTTCTCTGAAATGATCCGGGACTGGCGCCGGGTATGGGGAATCGGCGCGGTTCCGTTCCTGTGGGTGCAGCTTGCCAGCTACAATCCGCCGGGTGACCGGCATTGGCCGATGCTGCGCGATTCGCAGACCGCGACGCTCGATTTGAAGAACACGGCGCAGGTGCTGGCCATCGACGTGGGCGAGCCCAACGACATCCATCCCAAGGACAAGTTGACGGTGGGGCGGCGGATGGCGCTGGCGGCGCGCGCGGTGGCCTACGGAGAAAACATCGTTTACTCGGGGCCGCAGTTGCGGCAGGTGTCGCGGGAGGAGGGGAAGCTTCGCCTCTGGTTCGATCACGCCGGTTCCGGCCTTGCCGCCCGTTCCGGGAAACTGACCGGCTTTCGCGTAGCGGGCCCGGATGGAAAGTTCGTGGACGCCGAGGCGGTGATTGAAGGCGCCACCGTGGTAGTCTCAGGGGGAAACGAACCTGTGGCGGTGCGCTACGCCTGGGAGAATGACCCGAAAGCGAACCTGGTGAATCGGGAGGGGCTTCCGGCCGTTCCCTTCCGTACCGACGCTTTTCCGGTGGGAGCCAACTAGATACATTATGCTCGATCGTTATGCAAATTCCCGCGCGATGCTGCAGCGCGCCGCGCAATCTTTGACGGG
>JANRLE010000291.1:0-30592 GCA_033762895.1 Bryobacteraceae bacterium
GGCCGGCGAGATGGTGGAGGCAACCATGGACCGGGAATTGGGGGCGCAGTTTGTGACGTTTGGGACGCTGGGCAAGCGCTATGATAGGGTTGAGCTGCTGGAAATGCTTGGGAGGTTGCAGCCGATGCTGTTGCGAGACGAGATACTGGAACAATCAGGGTTCGTTCAGCACTTTCAGAAGAAGGCGTTCGAACGCGGCGTGGAAGAAGGCCGTGAAGAGGGACGCGAAGAAGGCCGTGAAGCGGGCCGTGCCGACGGCCAGGCCGAAGAGGCGCGGCGGATGCTGAAGCTGGTTCTGGCCAAGCGGTTTCCTGGAGTGGAAACTCCAGGTTCGATCGATCGATTGAACGATGCCGCGGCGATCGAACGGCTGGTGGAGCGGATCGTTATCCTCGAAGATCGCGCCGCCGCAATGCGCCTTCTGGAAGACGCCGCTCAATAAAACAGAAGTAACATCCGGAGGGCCTCCGGACGCCACTTCGATCTGCTACCCTTACCCGACGAAAGGACATTCCAATGCCAATCGTCGACAAACATGCACACGGCTCTCCCTGCTGGTTCGAACTGGGAACAACTGACCAGTCCGGCGCCAAGAGTTTCTATACGGCCCTGTTTGGATGGTCAGCCGCGGACTTCCCGATGGGCCCCGAAGAAGTCTACACCATGCTGAAAACGGACGGCCACGACGTGGGCGGGGCCTACACGCTGAACGCGCAGATGAAGGAACAGGGCGTTCCGCCGCACTGGATGGTCTACTTCGCCGTTCCGGATGCCGACGCGGCCGCAGCCACTGTCTCCGCACTGGGCGGCACGGTATTGATGGCGCCGTTTGACGTAATGACATTCGGACGCATGGCCGTGTGCAAAGATCCCACCGGCGCGGTGTTTTCCATCTGGCAGGCGAAGGATCACAAAGGCGTTGGCGTGTTTGGCGAGAACAACACCATCGGCTGGGCCGAACTCGCCACGCGTGACGTGAACGCGGCCGAGGCTTTCTACAAGGCGCTGTTTCCCTGGGAAACGGCGCCCAGCGCGGGATCGCCCACACCGTACATCGAATTTGGACCGGCGGGTCAAAAAACAGGTGGGCTCATGCAGATGGACGGCCAGTGGGAGGGCATCCCGCCGCATTGGGGTGTCTATTTCAGAGTGGACGATTGCGACGCGGCGGCGGCGAAAATCAAAGAGTTGGGCGGACAGGTGTGCTTCGGGCCGTTCGATGCGGGCGGCGTGGGACGCATCGCGGTCGGAGCTGATCCGCAAGGCGCCAACTTCTCCATCATCAGGCTGAATCCGCACTAACGGCGCATCGGAATCGCTATCAGGACGTAAGCCAGAGAGGCGAAGCCGGCCAGGGAGAGCCATCCGCCCGCGGCTTCAAAAAACGGCACGCTGCCGAAAGACGGAATTCCGGCCAGGAAAGTGACGGCCAGCAGGATGCCAAGAATCGCCTCGCCGGAAACCAGGCCGGACGCCAGCAGCGTGCCCTTTTCCTCAATACGCGTCCGGTCCGTTTCCGGACGGTGCGCCGTCAGCCGTTCGATAATCAGCTTCAATAGCCCGCCAACGAAGATCGCCGAAGAGGTATCGAATGGCAGATACATGCCTACGGCCACCAGCATGGCGGACCGCGTGCCACTCAGGATCAACGCCACCGCGAAAGCCGCGCCGATACCGAGCAGTCCCCACGCCATCTGCCCTTCCACGATACCCTTGGCGAGTTGCGCCATCAGCCCGGCTTGCGGCGCCGGCAGGGCTCGCCCGCCGATGCCGCCGGTGGCGAGGTTCGCCTCATGCAAAGCGATGATCGGCCCCATCAAAAAGAACGACAGCAGGATCACAGCCACAATCTCCACCACCTGCATTTTCCAGGGTGTGCCGCCAAGCAGGTGGCCGGCCTTCAGGTCCTGAATCAGCGATCCGGAGACGCTGCATGCGCACGCCACCACCGCCGCCACGCCCAGCACCGCGGCTACCCCCGCAGCCCCCGTGACGCCGATCGCCAGAATCACCATCGCCGAAAGAATCAGCGCGGAGAGAGTCAGTCCGGAGAGCGGCTGGTTTGAGCTGCCCACCAGTCCCACCAGGTAACCGCCGGCGGCGCACAATAAAAATCCCACCACCGCCATCAGCACGGAGGTGACGGCGGCGGCGACAAAGTTCTGAGTGAAGCTGTAGTAGATGGCGGTCACCGGAATCAGAAGCGCCCCGATCGCGAGCATCACCCCGCGCAAGGGGATGTCCTGCTCCGTACGTTCGGTCACCGCGCGCGTGCCGGACGATGAGGCGGCCAGCGCCCCTTTGAACGATGCGAGCAGTGACCCGCGTATGGACCACATGGTGTTCGCCGCCGCCACCAGCATGGCGCCCACGGCGATGGGCCGCACGATATGGCGCCAGATCATACCGGAATCCAACTCCCGCCCGCTGGTGTCGAAGAACAGGATCAGCGGGATCAGCACCCACCAGGCCAGCAGGCCGCCGGAGAAGTTGATGGCCGAAGCGCGGAAGCCAATGATGTAGCCGATGCCGGTAAGCGCGGGCGAAAGTGCCGGCGTGGACCATGGGATGCCTCCGCCATGCGCGCCTGCCGGAGTGATCGATTTCGGAAACGCAAGAAAGCCCTCACTGTATTCGCGAAACACCTGGAAGCCCTTGTCGGACTTCAGGAACTGCAACAGGGCGCCGAAACCCATCGCGCCGAAGATGAGGCGGGGCGCATCGCCCGATTGCGCACCTGCTTTCACGATCTCGGCCGAAGCCACGCTCTCAGGCCAGGGCAGCTTGGCATCCACGCACAGCGGACGGCGCAGCGCGATGATGAAAAACACGCCCATCAGGCCGCCGGTGAGCAGGATCAGCGTCGCCTCCCAATAGTGGCCGCGAAGATCGGCCCATAGCCTGCGGCCATCCACTTCCGCCAACAGAAACGCGGGAAGCGTGAAGATCGCGCCAGCCACCAGAGCTTCGCCCACCGAGGCCGCCGTACGAACAATGTTCTGCTCAAGGATGCCGCCGCGGAACGCCGGCAGCCGGAAAAGGGCCAGCGCGATCACCGCCGCCGGGATGGTGGCCGCAACCGTCTGGCCGGCCCGCATTCCCAGATAGGCGTTGGCCGCGCCGAAGACGAAAGCGAGGAAAAGGCCGAGGCCGACGGCTTTGAGCGTGAGTTCGCGGGGAGCACCGGTGGAAGGCATCAAGCTTCGATTATAAGATCGCCGGCTTGTGTAAAGTCCGTGTTAAGGGCGGACAAAGAACGTAAATTCCTTTTGACGTTCGCGACTGTGCCGGCCGGCCGGAGTTTCAACGGTTAATGTGGTCCGGCTTGTTCACAGCAGTCCTGATGGCGGCGGCAATTTCCCCGGCCGCCGCCCATGGCACCAGCGCCACCTTCGGGGAACCGCGCTCCGGCGCGGTGCTGGATGACCTTCCCGTTCCCGTGGGATGGGATCCCGTTCATTCCCGAATGTGCGGTCAATTGAATCCGCATTACAGGATCGCCTGCAAGGCTGACCGAAGGCGATCGATGTCTTCCTCGTCGTTGTAAAAGTGCGTAGATACCCGCAGGTGACCGTGGCGGGCCGCGGTGAGGATGCGCCGATCCTTCAGCTTGCGGGTCAATTCCGCCGCATCGTGGCCCGGAAAACGCGCGGTCAGGATGTGCGATTCCGCGGCAGGCAATCCCAACACCGCGGCCGTACGCGCAGCCAGTTCCATCACGCGCGCCTCGATGTTGGCCGGCCCTAATTCAAGCATCCAATCCACCACCGCCCCCATCCCGTAAATACTGGGGAACGGAATCTGCGCGCCCTCATATTTCTCCGCCGCATCGGCGAAATCGGGCGTGCCGTGATGCAGCGCGTTCACCTCACGCCACCGCCGGTCGCTGCGCCACCCGATGACCGAGGGCTGCAGCCACTGCCTGGTGGACCGGGGAACATAGGCGAAGCCCGCGCCGTTCGGACTCAGCAGCCACTTATAGCCATCCATCACGAACATATCGGGTTGAATCGCCCTGCAATCGAAACGGATCGCGCCCAGGCTCTGAGTGCCGTCCACGCAGAGCAGCGCTCCGGCCGCGCGGCAGTCCTCGGCAATCCGGTCAAGATCGGGCCGCCGTCCGGTGACATAACTGGCGGTGGACAACATCACCAGCCTTGTCCGTGCACCGATCTCAACCGCGCCGATGGGCGCCGAAACCGGCTTCACGCCCCTTCCTTGCAGCGCGGCAGCCCAATACAGGTGGTTCGGAAACTCGTGCTCCAGCGTCACCACCTCGTCCCCGGGCCGCCAGCCGATACCGTTGATCAGAAGCGAAAGCGGAGTGGCCGCGTTCGGGAAAAAGGCGATGTCGGACGGCGCGGCATTGATCAGGCGGGCGATGGAAGCGCGAATGCGGTCTGCATCGTCGAACCATTCGAGAAAGTCCGCGCACGCATTCTGATCGCGGCGGGCGAAGTGGGCCGCCACCGCCTCCACCGCGCGCCGCGGCATCTGCCCGTAGGTGGCCGTATTGAAGTAAGTCCAGTTCTCCAGGGAGGGAAATTCGGCGCGGATCGTTTCCCAGTTCATGCCAGCCGTCCGATCACTTCGGCCAGTGGCACGTCCTCCCGCTGCTTTGCCTTCCGGTCCACCAGTTCCACGAATCCCTGGGCCAGTTTCTTGCCCAGCGTGATACGCTGCGGGATGCCGATGAGGTCGGCGTCCTTGAACTTCACCCCCGGCCGTTCATCGCGATCATCCAGCAGCGCATCCAGTCCCGCCTGCTTCGCCTCGGCGTACAGCTTTTCGGCCGCCGCACGCTGGGAGTCGTCGCTCCAGTTCACCGGCGTGATCACCACGTCGAACGGGGCGATGGCGCGTGGCAGGATCATTCCATCGGCGTCGTGAAACAGTTCGATCGCCGCGCAGAGGATTCGCTCGATCCCGATCCCGTAGGACCCCATGATCGGCGTCACCTCCTTGCCGTGCTCATCCAGCACGCGTAGCCCCATGGATTCCGAATACTTGTAGCCGAGCTTGAAAATGTGGCCGATTTCCATGGCCTTGACAATCCGCAGCGGTTCCCCGCTTTCGACGTCCGTATCTCCCTCCGCCACCTGCCGTAAGTCGAGATACTCCGCCTTGAAATCGCGGCCGGGAGTCACATTGCGCAGATGATAATCATTCCGGTTGGCTCCGGCGATCATGTTGCGGCGTCCCTCGATCGCCAGGTCCGCGATGACGCGCATGTTGGTCACGCCCACCGGCCCCAGCGACCCGGCTTCGGCGCCGAACCAATCCCCGATCTCCGCCGGGTGCGCCGGGCGGAAGTCGGAAGTGCCCACCGCCGATTCGAACTTCGCTTCGGCAAGCTGATGATCGCCCCGCAGCAGCGCCAGCACGGGCTTGCCCGCGGCCACCATCACCAGACTCTTGATGTGCGAGGTGGCGGGGAAACCATCGAACGCGCAGACATCTTCAATCGACTTGCGGCCCGGCGTGTGAAACTCCTCAGGCGCTGCATCACTTTCCGGATCGGGCGCCGCCGGAGGCGCCGGCCGCGACACCGCTTTCTCCAGATTCGCCGCATAACCCGTCTGCGCACATGTGGCGATAAGATCCTCGCCGGCATCGGAGGCCACCATAAATTCGTGCGAGAGCGATCCGCCCATGGCGCCCGAATGAGCCTCGACGATGGTGTAGCGGAGTCCGCAGCGGTCAAAGATGCGGCAGTAGGCGTCGTAATGTTTCTGGTAAGCGGCGTCCAGCCCGGCGGCATCCATGTCGAACGTGTAGGAATCCTTCATCAGAAACTGGCGCACCCGCAGCAGCCCCGACTTGGGCCGCGGTTCGTCACGGAACTTGGTCTGGATCTGATACCAGATCTGGGGGAGTTGCTTATAGGAGCGCAGTTCGCCGCGGGCGATGAACGTCATCACCTCTTCATGCGTCATGCCCAGGCACAGGTCGCGCCCCCAGCGGTCGCGCAGGCGGAACATGTTGTCGCCCATCACGTCCCAACGCCCGGACTCTTTCCATACCTCGGCCGGGTTTAATCCGGGAAGATACATCTCCTGCCCGCCGATGGCGTTCATCTCTTCCCGCACGATCGTGGTGATCTTGTTCAGCGAGCGCTGGGCGAGAAACAAATAGTTATAGAGACCGGCGGCAAGCTGGCGGACATAGCCGGCGCGCAATAGAAGCTGATGGCTGGCGACTTCCGCTTCAGCGGGGGTCTCGCGCAGAGTGGGAATGAACAGTGTGCTCCAACGCATGGAGACACGATTCTAGCGCAGCAGTTCCTCCACCTTCGGCGCCAGTTCCTCATACGGCATTTTTCCGGGATGGTACATGCGCACCACGCCCTGCCTGTCCAGCAGCACCAGCGTTGGCGTGGAACTCACCCCGTAGACTTTGAAGTTCTCCTCGCTCACCGGCGCCGACAGGTTGAGTGCGCCGTAGAATCCCTTGCGGACTTCGTCGATGTAGGGGACCTCCTGTGAGCGGGGCGCGTCCGCCCCTGCCGCCACGTATCCATAAGGCTGCGTCGGACCCACGATGCGCAGCCCCTTTGCTTCGAACTCCTGCTTGAGGCGCACAAGAACCGGCAATTGCGCCTTGCAGTCGCTGCACCAGTGCGCCCAGAAGAACAGCAGCGCTGGCTTGCCTTTCATCTCTTCGAACGACGGCGGCTTGGGCCCCAGCCATTCCGTCATCTCCAGCGGCGGCGGCGACGTGCCTTCCAGGCTGAGCAGATGCAGGTTCTTCTGGATTCGTGTGCGAATGGAGGTTGAATGCCAGCGCGCCAATTCCTCCTTCAGGAAGTTGACGCCATTGCTCCTTTCGCCCCGGCCCGCGGCCGCATGCCCCTGCACCTCAATGGAGGCGCCCAGGGCAATGGGCAGATGCTTCTCATCATCCAGCTTGCGGCCCTCTAACATCGCCAGGGCCATCTTGCGTGTCTCACTCGCGTAGCGATCCGCGTCGTCCCACCGTTTCCGCGCCAGTGCGCCGCGGCCCAGCCAGGAATGCGCCTCCAGCAATTCTGGCGTCGCGCCGTGATGAGCGCGGTGTGCCGCGATCAGATCTTCGGCCTTCTTAAAGTCGCCCTCATTCAAGGCGGCGCGCACATCCGGGATGATGGCGCCGGAAAGGCCCGGCAGCAGAACAGCGCAGAGAATCAGTACCGGCTTCATGCCTATCATGGTACAGGAGCGGCCGGTTTCAAATGAGGTGCGCGTTCTGAAAGTAGTCCTCGTTTCCACCTATGACCTGGGCCATCAGCCCCTGGGATTGGCCTCGCCCGCGGCCTGGCTTCGCGAGCGCGGGCATGAAGTGGTCTGCGCCGATCTGGCAGTGAACGCGCTGCCGTCACTCGAAGTGCGGGAGGCGGACGCGGTTGGCTTCTTCCTTCCCATGCACACCGCGACAAGGCTGGCCGTGGACGTGATCGGCAAGGTGAAACTGCTGAACCCGCGCGCCCGCCTGCTGGCCTACGGACTCTACGCCCCGCTCAACGGGGATTACCTGCGCGAGTTGGGCGTGGACTCGGCCTTGGGCGGCGAGTATGAACAACTGCTGGCCGAAGCGTTGGAGTCCCCCGCCGGGGCGCGGGTGGCGATGGACCGCCTGCCCTTCCGCCAGCCGGACCGGACTTCGCTCCCAGTACTGAGCCGCTACTCGAAGCTTCATGTGAACGGATCGGTTCACGCGGTGGCCTACACCGAGGCGAGCCGGGGATGCAAGCACATGTGCAGGCATTGCCCCGTGGTTCCGGTGTATCAGGGCAGGTTCCGCGTGGTTCCGGCGGAGGTAGTGCTGGCGGACATACGCGGCCAGATCGCCGGCGGCGCCACGCATGTGACCTTCGGAGACCCTGACTTTTTTAATGGGCCCACCCATGCTATGCGGATTCTCAAGAGCCTGCATGGCGAATTTCCGGCCGTGACCTACGATGTCACGATCAAAGTGGAACACCTGCTGCGGCACAGCAATCTGTTGCCGGTCCTGAAGGAGACCGGCTGCCTGTTTGTCACCACCGCAGTGGAATCGGTGGATGACCGGATTCTGGAAAAATTGGACAAAGGGCACACGCGCGCGGACTTTCTGGAAGTGGCTGGGCTGGTTCGCGAACTGGGTTTGACACTGGCGCCGACGTTCATCCCGTTCACTCCCTGGACGACACGAGAGGGGTACCTGGAACTGCTGCGGACAGTGGCCGGCCTTGGGCTTGTGGCGAACATCGCGCCGGTCCAACTGGCTTTGCGGCTGCTGATCCCGGCCGGTTCGCGGCTGCTGGAGTTGCCCGAGATCCGGCAGGTGGAGACGGGGTTCGACCGGGCAGCGCTGTTGCACCGGTGGCGGCACCCGGATCCGCAAGTGGACGCGCTGGCGGCAAGGGTTCTGGGATTGGTGAACTCCGCCCAGAAGAAAGGGTGGCCGAGGGAGGATATCTTCGCGGCGGTGTGGGAGGCGGCTTCGGATCAGCCGCCGCCGGAAAACTACCGGTTACTGCCGCGCGCGGCGATTCCGTATATGGATGAGCCCTGGTATTGTTGAGCGGAGCCTGCTGAAGAGCAGGTTGCTCTTATCTGAGTCAGATTCATCAATACTTCGGAACCCGCGGGTCCACCTTATCCGCCCACGCCAGAATCCCACCCTTCATATTCCTCACCCGCTGAAACCCAGACTGCCGCAGCAGATCACAAGCCTTCGCACTCCGCATCCCGCTCTTGCAATGGATGACATACTCCGCCCCGGCATCCAGATCCCCAACGTGTTTGGGCAGCGTCCCCAACGGAATCAGCCGCGCCGCCGGGATGTTGCAGATCTGGTATTCATGCGGCTCCCGCACATCAATCAGCACGAAGCGATGCGCCGAATCGATCAGCCGCTTCACCTCCACCACGTCGATCTCCAGATCGTTCGCCGCCGCCACCGGCTCCGGCTGCCGGGGCACGCCGCAGAACTGGTGGTAATCAATCAACTCCGTAATCGTCCGGTTCGGCCCGCAGATCGGGCAATCCGGCGACTTACGCAGCCGCATCTCGCGGAACTTCATGTTCAGTGCGTCATACAGCATCAGCCGTCCGGCCAGCGTATCGCCCTTGCCCAGAATCAACTTCACCACCTCAGTCGCCTGCACCACGCCGATCAATCCCGGCAGAATCCCCAGCACCCCGCCCTCGGCGCACGACGGCACCAATCCCGGCGGTGGCGGCTCCGGATACAGGCAGCGGTAACAGGGCCCGTCCGCCGTGGCGAATACCGACGCCTGTCCCTCAAACCGGAAGATCGAACCATACACGTTCGGCTTGCCCAGCAGCACGCAGGCGTCATTTACTAAATACCGCGTGGGGAAGTTATCCGTGCCATCCACCACAATGTCGTAATCCTTCACGATCGCCATCGCGTTCTCGCTCGAAAGGGCCACTTCGTGCTTCACGACATTGACATGCGGGTTGATGTCCTTCATCGTATCGGCGGCCGAATCCAGCTTCTTCCGCCCGATGTCCTTGGTGCCGTGAATCACCTGGCGCTGCAGGTTCGACGCATCCACGATGTCGAAATCCACCAGCCCGATCGTCCCCACACCCGCCGCCGTGAGGTACAGCCCGATCGGCGCGCCCAATCCGCCCGTGCCGATACACAACACGCGCGCGGATTTCAGTTTCAATTGCCCCTCCATGCCCACTTCCGGCATGATCAGGTGGCGGCTATAGCGCGCGATTTCTTCGTTGGAAAGTGACATCAGCGGCCTCCGGCGATCGACGGCACGATGGACAACGTGTCGGAATCCTTCACTTCGGTCTGCCCCTTGTTCAGGTAGCGGATGTCCTCGTCATTCAGGTACACATTGACGAAGCTGCGCAGCTTGCCTTCGTCGTTGAAGAGGTTCTTGCGCAGGTCGGGATATTGCGTGGTGAGCGCGCCCAGCAGCGTCTCCACGTTCGCTCCGGACACTTCCACGGCATCCTGCTGGTTCACGAATTGACGCAATGGCGTCGGGATAAGAATCTTGGCCATCTAAAACTCCAGTTGTTCCTGTTCTGCCTCGGTCTGCTCGAAATTGGGCAGGAAGCTGTTGGCGTGATCGAACTCGCCCTTCTTTATGGATAACACTACGAAGGAATACCAGGGGCAGCTATTCTGCAGGTCGCGTTTGGAAAAATAGGCGTCGCAGTCGGGATGCGAATGGAAGATGCCCACCACGCTCAACCCCTGGGCGCGGGCTTCCTTTTCCACGGCAAGCTGCTCTACCGGATCAAGCTGATAGGTATCCTCCTGCGCGCCCTCAAAGGCATTGCGCATCGGCCGCGCAACGCTCACCTGCCGCGCGCCGCCCGATTCGCTTCCCAGCATCGCGCCGCAGCATTCGCGCGGATAGGCCGCTTTCGCGTGGGCCACCATCACGTCCCAGGCTTGTTTGTCAATCTTGATCACTTATTCAAAGTCCCAGAAAGGTTCACTCAGATATTTCGCCGCGCCGTCGCACAGCACGGTGACGATCACGCCTCCGCGCCCTTCCCGCGCCAGACGTTCGCCCAACTTGCGCGCCGCCACCGCGTTGCCTCCCGCCGAAATCCCCACCAGCAGCCCCTCTTCCCGGGCCAGCCGCCGAGTCATCGCGTAGGCCGATTCCGTGTCCAGCCAGATGTTGTCGTCGGCCAGACTTTCATCATAAATCGCCGGGACGATCGCCGTGGGCATATGCTTCAGCCCTTCCAGCCCATGGAAGCCGGACTCGGGCTGAGCGGAAATACACTGCACGCCGGGAACCTCGCGTTTCAGCCGCCGCGACGTGCCCACGAAAGTGCCGCTGGTGCCCATGGCCGCCACGAAATGCGTGATGCGCCCCTCGGTCTGCCGCACGATTTCAGGCGCCGTCGTCTCAAAGTGCGCGCGCCAGTTGGCCGGGTTGCTGTACTGGTCCGGATAAAAATAGATGTCGGGATCGGCTTCGTAGATTTTGCGGCACTCGCGAATGGCGCCGTCGGAACCCTGGCCCGGATCGGTCAACACGGTCTCGGCGCCGAACGCCTTCAGTATCCTCTTGCGCTCTTCAGAGGCGTTCCTGGGAAGGCACAGCCGCAGCCGGTAACCCTTGGCGGCGCAGATCATCGCGTAGGCGATGCCCGTGTTGCCGCTGGTGGAATCGAGCAGGATGCGATCCTGGGTGAGCCTTCCCGTACGCTCGCCGTCCAGGATCATGTTCAGCGCCGGCCGGTCCTTCACCGATCCGCCGGGATTGAAGAATTCCGCCTTGCCGTAGATCTCAACGCCCGGCAGATCGGCGTCCAGACGCTCCAAACGCACCAAGGGCGTGTTGCCGATCGCGCCGAGGATCGACGTGGCATTCGCTCGCCAGAAATTCGCAGCAGGAACCGGCACGGCCATTCAAGCCCCTCCATCTACAAGTGTGGCATTCTCCGCAATCTCCGTCAAGTATGGGGTGATTCCCCGGCGGCCATACCGTGAGATAAGATCTGAGTGCGGGCTCACCATGCAGATCCGGAAATCACAGATGGAGGCATTCGGCCGCGATGCGTCCGAACGGTTTCCCGCCGAAGTTGCGGACCACATCCGATCCACGAATCCAAGGGCGATTGAGGGCCTCAGCCGTCAGGAACTGGAGCGCCGTGTAAACTCTGGGATCGCGCGTGCGCGCCGCCACGGCCTGCGGTCAAAGTCCAGCCTGAAGGCGTTCGTGAACCTGATGTTCTCCTTCGCGCCGAACTTCGACGAGCATCCGCCGATTCTCGCGGTGCTGCGCGACCCCGGCGTACCGGCCGACGACCGTGTTTCCCAACTCCCCATCCGGACCACGGAAGAGGACTGGCGCCAGGTGCTGGCGCGCCGCGACGATGACGCCTGGAATCAGCGGGCCGGGGCATGAAGTGCGCCCACGCCGAATGCGGCGCCGATCTCACGCCGGCCGAACTGGCCGAAAAGTCCTGTCCCAAATGCCGCCGCGGCTACTGCGCGGCACACTTTGCCGCCGATGGCCCGAAGGGTAAGTTCTGCGCTGTCTGCAAGACGCCATCCTGCGCCTGGTGCGCTCCCGGCGGCACCTGTTTTGGCTGCCTGCCCAAGTGCGCTGAATGTGACCAGGCGGCGCAGGCGGACAAGCAATGCCACGGCTGCGGGAAGAAAGTCTGTGGCGCGCATGCCGCCGGACTGCAATCCGGCTGCGGACAGCCAGGCTGCGCCAGCGTCTGCTGCGCCGGATGCAAAGTGGATGGCAAGTGCATCATCTGCTACCGCAAGAGCGCGCTGAAATCAGAGGTGAGCAGGATTGTAGCCGCGGCCGGCCAGGACGATGCGCCACCCGATGTGGTTGTGTCGAGTTGTGCGGCAGGGCAACACACTCCACCGCTCTGGCGCACCGACAGTCCCACGCGCGCGGCCAAGCCCGGTGAGGATCTGACTTACGGGCAGGACCTTGCGCTGTGCCCGCTGTGCCGCAAGGATCCCAGTGAGCACGCCGCCAAGCTGAAGGAAACTCTTGAGACCAAGGCCGCGGCGGCCAGCCTGATGCAAAAGTTGGCCGCCAATCCCGATCCCGCCCGGGCCGCGTTCATGATGGGCGTGTTGATCTGCCGCAATGCGAAGGGGGAACTCGTGACTCTGGCCGCCGTGTCCGGGCGAAACCCGGCGGGCTTCTCCCAGGCCGTAGAGGAGTTGGGATTCGTCGCCGCCGACAAAGTGGAGCCCATGCGCGACATCGCGGGCCGTATTCTCTATCCGCCGCCATCAAAGGGAGCAGGCAAGAACCCGCCCGGGCAATGTGCCGCGCCCAAACTCCTGCAGACCGCCATCGCCCAGGGACTTACTCCCGTATCCATGATGACCGAGTTATGGTTTGACCCTGGTAATACGCAGGAAGGGAAGGCGCATGGAGTATCCTACACGTCATGCGAAACCTGCCAGGATAACGTGGTGCGCCAACTCTGCGACAAGCCGCTCACCGCGGGTGTCGCCAGCGCCCTGGCGAGCGAGGTGGCGGCGTTGGAAAACTCGGTGGGCGGCACGCCGCTGAAGCCGCCGCTATGTTACCCGGGAGTGGCCCTGGACGAAGCCACCCAGAAGGAGTTCGCCAAACTGAAGGGGATGAAATATCCTTCCAGCGGCGTCCAGACGCTGGAGAAAATGACACGGCAGGAGTTGGAGGACCACATTGCGGCCGCGCAGGGGCCGGATAAGGAAAAGTTACAGCGCTATCTGGATATGACGGCTCAGAAGTGCGAGACGCTGGCGGCGCTGAAAGCCGCCAATCTGGAAAAATACAAGGCGCTCACGGCCGCCAAGCCGGCGCTGCTCAACCAACCCACTCAGAAACTGCTGGCCGAGCAGGCCGCGCTGGCAGCGGTGGCCGCATCGCACGGGATGTAACGTATGAACGAATTCCTCGCTTTTGTCGAACGCTTCCGCCCGGGTTACGCCGCCACCGTGCGTGGGGCGCAGGAGTCTGAAATCCGCGGTCTTGAGAACCTGGCCGGCCGCGCCATGCCCGCGGCCTTCCGGCACTATCTGGGCATCGCGGGCCACGACAACGGACGGCTGCCTCTCTACGGCGGGGAGGCCGACTTCCGCTTCGCCACGCTGGTTCGCTTCTGTCAGGCGCCCACATGGAAGCTGCCGCCGAACCTTGTCTACATCGCCCGTGATGGCAGCGGGCTCGGCATGGACCTCTACCTGGACACATCCCAATCCGGGGACGACCCGTTGGTGCTGCGCATGCCTCCCGCGCCCGCGCCGGACGAGGTGGAAACCGAGTTTCCGTCCTTCACCTGCATGCTGTACTTTCTGGTGTTCCAGGAACTGGGTCTGCCGGTGCTGGCGCATCGCGCGCAATTTCGCGATTCGGGCGAAATCCCCTGGGGAACCCGCGCGCCTGAGACTCGCCTGTCCACGCTGCGCCGCACGGCTGCAATGCTGGGCTTCAGTCCCGTGCCGCATACCGGGGAGTGGGCCGCCGCCTATCAGCGCGCCGACGCCGGCATCACCGCCTACGAACCGCCGAAATATGGACCCACCTATTCCGTTGCCGCATCGGACGCGGCGGCGCTTTCGAAAATCGAGGAAGTGCTGGCAGCTTCCCTGGGCCTGCTCAGGGTCGGCTAAGCTCTCTTTATGCGCCGCCGCGGATTTTGTCTGAGCCTGGCCGGACCGTTGGCTTCGGCCGCCGATGTGCGCGACGAGGCGGAACAGATCTCGATTTCCACTCCCCACCTGGAGGCCGCCATCCGCAAGAAAGGCTACGTGTCCGGCGTTGCCGCCGGCAGCCTTCACGACCGTGAAACCGGCTTCCGCGACGCGGGCTTCGGGCTAGACATCGTGGACTGGATCATGGAGCCCGGCAGCGACGCCGCGTGGCGTAGCCAGCTTTCGGCCGAATTGAAGTACGACTTCGGCAATCTCTATCACGGAAACATTCCCAAACGCAGCATCGAAGGGCCGCAGATTTGCACCAGGGCGAAGGAATTGTCGCCCGAGGTCATCAGGGGCCAGGGCTTCACCGGCATCCGCACAAGCTGGCACTATACGGCCGCCGCGCCCGGCCGCCGCGCAGGCTCGCTGTGGGAGCAGACCATCGTCTTTCCCGGTGACACCCGCTATTTTTTCTCAAGCGACAGCATCACCAGCGTAAACGCCAGTCCGGCCATGTTCCTCCGCATCGACATGCCCGGCCACATCAAACACAAACGTGGCGATACGTTTCACGAAATTTACCTCAGCTACCATGGCCGCATTCCGTCCGAGGAGTTTTTCGAGGACTTCGCGCCCGACGCCAGGTTCCTCTACCGCCGCGGCGAAGGCGAAGCGCCGAACCGCTTTATTCGCGCCTACCGCCTGCGCGATCCGCGAAGCGGCGCGCATGGACCGTGGCTGGCGGGAATGACGCTGAATCCGGCGGACGTCTACGAGGCCTGGTGCCACCAGCGAGGCTATGTTTGCATGATCCAGGAAATCGGCGGCAGGCCGGTGGAACCAGGCGAGTCCTTCCGCGCGGCCTACATCGTCGGCTTCTTCGATTCCATCCAGGAAATGCATCGCGTGTATGACCGCTACGCCGGGCACAGCGGGCTGGAGGCGAGCGAGGCGGGCTGGAAACTTATATAATCATATAGGAATGTCTCTCGCCCGCACGACAAGGAGGAAAATCATGGCCGACTGGTTCCCGCTGATTCTGCTGGTGGCCTACGTGGTCCTCATGGGCTGGGTCCTGCCGAAGTTCGGCGTCTCCACTTGAATCTCCACAATTTGCGGCGTCGGGTCACGCCGCGATAAAGGAAAATAGACTAAAATTTCCAGTTATGACATTGCCTGAAGCGCTGCAGGCCTTAGAGGAAATGGGCACCGCGCAGAATCGCAAGGTATACGCGCGCCACGGCACGGGACCGGACACCTTTGGCGTCAGCTTTGCGAATCTGGGCAAACTGCGCAAGCGGATCGGGCGCGATCATATCCTGGCGCGCGAGCTGTGGGCCTCGGGCAACTTCGACGCGCGGTGCCTGGCGCTGCTGGTGGCCGATCCAGGCAAGGCCACCTCGCGCGAACTGGACCAGTGGGCGAAGTCGGTCACGTGCTACACGCATGCCGATCTTCTCGCCCTTCATGTGGCCGGCAAGACACCATTTGCAAAGGAAACAGCGGAGGCTTGGGCGAAGTCAAAGCGCGACTTCACTGCGCAAGCCGGCTACGCCACCCTGGCTGTGCTGGCGAAGGACGACGGCGGGCTGCCAGATGCCTATTTCGAGCAGTGGCTGCGGACCATCGAAGCCGGCATCCATGCGGCCGGCAACCGCACCAGGCACGCAATGAACAACGCGCTGATCGCCATCGGCATCCGCAACTCCGCCCTCGAAAAGCTGGCCCTCAAAGCCGCGGCGCGGATCGGCAAGGTGGAAGTGGATCACGGCGAAACCAACTGCGCGACGCCGGACGCTGCCGCCTACATCCTGAAGGCCGTGGCGCGAAAAGCCTCACGCCGTTGACGTTGCTTTTTCGAGAACCAGCGTCCCCACCGGATTCATTCTCATGCTCCAGCCGGAGGGGACCAGCGCCGTCGATCCGTAGTCCACTACCAGCGCCGGACCGGCTGCTGCGCGGGAGGCAATCTGATCGCGCCGAAGCACCGGGATCGTTCGGAACCGTCCGTCCACAAACACACGGCGCCGTTGCAGATCCGCCATCGCAGCGCCCGCCATCCGGCGCAGCCGCGGCCGTTTCACCGCGCTTACCGCGCGCACGCGAATCGTGACAAACTCCACCGCCCTTTGAGAATTGGAATAGCCGTAGACCCTGCCATGCTGGCGGTGAAACGCCGCCGCCGTCCGCGCGCCCGACCAGGGAATTGTAAGTTCGTAGCTCTGCCCCTCATAGCGGACATCCACTGACCGCACGAGCCTGGCGCCCGGGTTCTCCTGGCTCGCTTGTGCTTCCAACTGGCCAAAGCGCGGCTCCACATCCGCCCGCCCGAGTATTCCGGCCGCGTAGTCCCGAGTGCGGTCCGCCAATAGCATCCCCAATGCCGAAAGCACACCGGCGGACTCCGGCGCCAGCACCGTGCGGATGCCCAATTCCGCCGCGATCTCGCAGGCATGCAGCCCTCCACAGCCTCCGAACGCCACCAGTGCAAACTCCCGTGGATCGTAGCCGCGCTCCACTGACACCGCCCGGATGGCTCGCTGCATGTTCGAATTCGCCACGCGCAACACGCCTTCGGCCGCCTCCGCCGGGCCGCATCCCATCCTTGCCGCCAGCCGCGCCAATGCCTCTCCGGCGCGCCCTGCGTCCAGACGCATCTCACCGCCCAGAAACTGATCGGCCGCAATCCGTCCCAGCACGACGTGGGCGTCCGTCACGGTGGGGAGATCACCCGCGCCATAGCAGGCCGGGCCGGGGTCTGCGCCCGCGCTCTCCGGCCCCACCCGCAGCAGTCCGCCCTCATCGATGCGCGCAATGGAGCCGCCGCCGGCGCCTACGGTGTGGATGTCCAGCATCGGGACGCGCACGGGCACACCGTCCACGGCCGCTTCCACCGTCTCCCGCGGCCTGCCGTCGGACAGGCTCACATCGGTTGAGGTGCCGCCCATATCGAATCCCAGGCAGCGTTTGAAGCCGCTCCGGCGGGCGATTTCGAATGCCCCCACCACGCCGCCGGCGGGACCGGAGAGCACCGTCCGCACGGCCTGTGCTGCCGCCTGGCGCGCCGAAAGCAGCCCGCCGTTGGACTGCATCACATATAACGGGTAAGGGCATCCTTTTTCCAGGGCGCCGAGATAACGCGCCATCAGCGGGCCGACATAGGCGTTCAACAACGCCGTGGATGCCCGCTCATACTCTCGGAATTCCGGACAGATCTCATACGATGCGGTCACGTAGCCCACGCCGGCAAGCGCATCCTTCGCCAGCGCCTCATTCTCCGGGTTCTGATAAGAGTGCAGGAAGCAGATAGCCACCGATTCGACGCGCGCTCTGCGCAGCGCCGCCGCCAGCCGCGCCAATTCTGCCGCGTCCGGACGGACCGCCACATGCCCATCGTGCCAGGTTCGTTCCCTCACGCCGTAGCAGAGGTCGCGAGGCGTCAGAAAGCGGCGCGGCGGCGGCGTGACATCATAAAGCGCGGGCCGGTTCTGGCGTCCGATGTGGATCATGTCCTCAAAGCCGGCGGTGGTGACAAACGCCGTGCGCGCGCCACGCCTTTCCAGCAGCGCGTTGGTCGCCACCGTCGATCCGTGGATGATCTCGGCCTGGCCCGAGGCCGCACGCGCAATGCCCGCCAGGATTACCGACGCCGGATCGGCGGGATTGGACCGCAGTTTGAAACATTCCATTCGCCCGCCGCTGTGTAACACCACAAAGTCAGTAAATGTTCCACCCGAATCGATGCCGATGCGCATAATGGATCAGCCCTTGTAGAGCGCCACCTGCTCCACCGACGGCATCGGCACGCTTTCCTGGCGGAACCGTTCGAACACGCGGCGCCGGATATCGGAAGCCACCACCCCCTGCAGCAGCCGGTTCTGCACCTGCACCACCAGTTTGAACTGCAGGTGGGTGGGCAGCGCGCCGGGGTCCATCAGCAGCAGCGGCATGAAATCGGGCACGATGCCCTCCACATGACGCGCCTCCTCCACCGCAATCCGCGTGATCTGGCCGATATCGGCATCGAGGCCGGCAATCAGATCCACCGGCAGCACAACCTTCGGATCGGGGAGCGCGAAGTTAGTAAGAATGCTGGAGGTGATCTTCTCGTTCGGAATGACCACGATGTTATTCCGCGGCGTAAGTACTCGGGTGGTGCGCCAGCCGATGTCGGTAACCGTGCCCTCCTCGCCCGTGGACAACTGGATGAAGTCGCCCACCGATACCGGCGCTTCCACCAGGATATGGATGCCCGCGAAAAAGTTAGCCAGCGTGTCGCGCAGGGCCAGGGCCACGGCAAGGCCGCCGACACCCAGCGCGGTGAGCAGCGGCGCCACGCTGATATCGAAATAGCGCAACAGCACCGCTCCGCCCAGCAGCACCATCAGAATGTGAACCAGCGCCTTGGAAAGGCCGGACATGGCGAACGGCAGACCCCGGCTTTGCGCATAGAACACCGCCAGCCTCACCAATAGGGTGGAGGTGGAGATCGACACGCTCAGCACCAGGAAGATGACGTTGCCGTTGGCCACCCAGCGCATTCCGCGCTCGGGCAGGCCGGCAAACTGCAGCGTCACCGCCAGCGCCACGAAAACGCACCAGAGGATTGACGGAATGCGCAGCGTGTCATGCAGGACGCGGGTCGCCGAATCGTCAACGCCCTGCCGGCGCAACGCCCGCAGCAGCAGCGTACGGGCGACGATGGCGACGGCCAGCGCCGCCACAAAGAACAGCGCTCCCTGCGCCCAATCGACGATGACGGCCGGTGATTGCATAGGCTGGCATCATCGATTTTCGCATTCCACCCGCTCAGAACGCGAGCCGCCAGACACCCTGCGCCGATTACCCCATTCCGCCATTTCGCGCATCCCGGGATTCATCAGCGAAGTCGCGCCTTACCGTTTCAACCTGGCGGCCATAGCTTGCCGGATCGCCATAATCCAGGAAATGGCCATACCGGGAGTGTGGCGCCAGCGGCGAGCGGCTGTGCCTGATTGGACACCAGTGCTGTTCAGTGCGCGCGCCGATTTCCACCGCGTAGGCAAAAAGCCCGTTGGCATAGGAGCAGTAGGCGCAATTGAGCCGTTCCACGGCATTCAGATACCGCAGTTTGGACCGGTCAAAGACCAGGTAGTCCGATCGCCGCACGCGGGGCACGCCCCACAAACGGAAACAGACCGCCTGCAGCAGTGTGAGGAACAGATCGAGTTGCGCCAGGGGGATCACACCCAGGTAAAGCAGCGGTGAGGTCAGCAGTACCGGAAGACGGCAACCAGTAAGATAGCGGATCGCGCTGCGGATGGGCCGTCCGGCCGTTTCCCCTTGAGTGGCTGGCTTATCGATGACGTTCATGAATCCTCACGATAAGTGATTGCACTTCGACGGCCAAAACGCCCGCCGGCGGCGATCACCTGCCAAGCTTACGTTCCGGCACGTGCTCCACATCGATGCTGGACACTTCACCGCCGCGCGGGCTCGCGGTATAGACCGCCACTACATCCAGGCTTCCTGTGCTTTCGATCACAAGGAATCCCTCTGCGCCGTGAATAAATGTGATGCCGAAGTCCTGAATCTGACGGCAGGTGAAGCGCGTGGCGCCATCGGCGCCCAGTTCCTCGCCGAAGAAGTCCGACACAATGCCGGGAACCGCAATCTTCTTGCGGATCTTCACCGCGCGCCGGCCGGGGTTGTGGATGTTTACCGCGGTCTGATACACACCGGGCAGAACGGCGTCGCTGGTCTGAGACGTGCCGGGAATATGGGAAGTACAAATGATCTTGGTCGCGTACTGAAACTTGAAAGCATCCGCCATAACGGCCTCCTGGCACATAGTGCCTGCCTCCCGGCCGCCGTTTCACACAGGAAGCGGGAAACGGGTGGTAACCTCAGTCCTTGATGCGCGTGGCGCTGGACGAATCACCGTTGGTGGAATCGACAGGAGGAATCCGCCGCTACACCGTGGAACTGACGCGCGCGTTGACAGAGCGCTTTCCGCAGGACGAATTCCGCCTGATCGGCGGCGGCGGACGCTGGTGGTCGTATGGGCTCCCGCGCCTGCTGGCGCGCCATGGCTTCCATCTTTTTCACGGTACTGACTTCTCAGTGCCCTACTGGCCCAATCGCCCCTCGGTGCTCACTCTCCATGATCTGTCGCCCTGGCGTGCTGAAGGTGGCGGCGCGGCGTCGAAGCGGGTGCGGCGCCGCACGCCATTGCTGCTGCGCTTCGGTCTCGCCACGATGGTGATTACGCCAAGCGAAGCGGTGCGCCGCGAGGCGATCGATTTTTTCGGACTCGCACCCGAAGAAGTGATCGCCATCCCGGAAGCGGCTTCCGAACAGTTCCGTCCGATCCAGGGTCCGCCGCCCGCGCGGCCCTATTTCCTCCACGTCGGCACGCTGGGCCCGAGAAAGAACATCGGCGTCATCCAGCAGGCCTGGCGCCAACTGAGCCGGCGGTATGACGTGGACCTGGTGTTTGCGGGCCGTGGCGGTCCTCCCGCCGTCGAAATTCCGGAAGATCGGCTGCCGGCCCTTTATGCTGCGGCCACCGCGCTTCTGTATCCTTCTCTCTATGAAGGCTTCGGACTGCCCGTTCTGGAAGCGATGCAATCGGGGACGCCGGTGATCTGCTCGCGCGATCCGGCGCTGATGGAGCTTTCCTCGGGCGCATGCCTGCACGCGGATTCGGATTGGGCGGCGGCGATGGAGCTGTTGCTGACGCGTCCGGATATACGCGCCGCCAGAGCCGAAGCCGGCCTGCGGCGGGCAGCCCAATTCTCCTGGCTGAAAACAGCGGAACGAACCTACCAGGTTTACCGGACAGCCCTGCGGCGATTCCATGGCTGAACGCAGAGCACTGGTCATCTCGCCGGAGGCGCCATATCCCGTCGTGGGCGGGGGTGCGCTGCGCACAGCGTCGCTGCTGGAATGCCTGGCCGGGCACTACCGTGTGGACCTGGTGCTCTTCACGGTGGATTGGGATTCGCGCGCCGCGCTGCCCCCAGGCAAGTTCGGTGAGACACTGCTGTTGCGGCTGCCCGCCCATTCCGCCAGCCTGCCTGCCCGCGCCCTTCGCAACGCGGCAAGGCTGGCCCGCGGCGTCCCTCCGTTAGTCGATCGCTTCGCGGGATTCGAACAGCAAATCGCCGCCTTCCTCCAGGACCGTCATTACGACCTTGGCGTGGTGGAACACTTCTGGTGCGCCCCATACGCCCGGATTCTCCGCCGCCATTGCGGGAAACTGGCGCTGGATCTGCATAACGTGGAATCATCCTGGCATGCGCGGCTGGCGGCGTCGGAGCCGTGGCCCTATTCGACGGCGCATCGCCGTTTTGGGGAAGCCTACCGGAGGCTGGAAGCCGAGTGGTTGAACGAGTTCGACACCCTGCTTGCCACATCGGCCGCGGACGCCGCCCTACTGGACCGCCAGGCGGTGATCTATCCCAACTCCATCCCGTACGTGAAGGCGCCCGATGTGACGCCCGGGCTATCGGTGGTGTTCTCCGGAAACCTGGAGTACCACCCGAATCTGCAAGCCATCGCCTGGTTCCATCGTCACGTCTGGCCGCAACTCAGCCGGCAATGGAAAGGGTTGAAGTGGCGCATCCTTGGAAAGAACGCGCACGCGCTGCCGCCGGAGCTTGCCCGCGATCCCGGCATCCACATTACGGGCGCCGTGGAGGATTCGATTATTGAAATCGCCGCCAGCCGGGCGGCTGTGGTTCCCCTGCTCTCCGGCAGCGGGACCCGGATCAAGATCATTGAAGCGTGGGCCGCGGGCGCGCCGGTTGTCTCCACGCGGCTTGGGGCGGAAGGGCTCGACGCAGTGGACGGCGAACACCTGCTGCTGGCTGATACGCCCGCCGATTTCGCCGCCGCGGTCAGCCGCGTTTTATCGGAACCGGCTTTGGCCGCCCGTCTGGCGGCTTCCGGGCGCAGGCTGTATGAAGAAAATCACACCTGGGAGGCGGCCTGGCGGGCGCTCGCACCCATCGGATGGTTTGCGGGTTTAAGATAGAAAGACTGCGTCCGGGTGAGAACGACGGTGGGGGATGTGGAACGACTATACTAAGAACACCAGCATGCGTTTCGCCATCGATGCACACGCGATTGGGCGGCATCTGACGGGCAACGAGGTATACGTCCGAAACCTGCTCAGGAATTTCTCCGCGCTCGATCACAGCGCGGAATTCATCGCCTACCTCTCTGTTCCTGACTCGGAAGCGGCATTACCGGATCGTGTGCGCACGCAGGCCGTATCCAGGAATCCGCTCATCCGCCTCGGCTGGCAGATGACGTCCCTGTTGCGGCGCCAGCGGCCTTCCCTGGTGCATGTGCAATATACGGCGCCGGTGGCATGCCCGGTGCCGGTAGTGGTGAGCGTGCATGACGTGAGCTTCCTTGAGCATCCGGAGTTCTTTTCCCGCGCGCGGGCTTACCAGTTGAAGCATACGGTGAAGCGCACCATTGACGGGGCGGCGCGTATCCTTACGCCAAGCGAGTTTTCCCGTAATGAGATTGAACGCTACTATCCGGCCGCGCGGGGACGGACGGCGGTGGTCTTCAACGCCGTTTCCGGTGATTTTCGTCCCGTGAATCGCGAGCAGGCCAGAAACAGGATCCGCGCCAGGTTCGGCATCACTTCGCCGTTTCTTCTCAATGTGGGCGACCTGCAGCCGCGCAAGAATCAGGTGGGGCTGATCCACGCCTTTGAGGAATTGCTGCGCAACCATCCCGCGCTTCCGCACCGCCTGGTGCTGGTGGGCCAGAACAAGTGGGAGGCGCCGCTGGTGAAGCAGGCCGCCGAAAAGTCGCCCGCGGCATCGCGAATCCACTTCACCGGCTACGTGACCGACGACGAACTTCGTCTGCTCTATAACGCCTGCGCGGCGTTCGTGTTTCCCTCTTTCTACGAAGGGTTCGGCATTCCCATACTCGAAGCGATGGCCTGTGGTTGCCCGGTGGCCTGTTCCAACACCTCGGCCATGCCGGAGGTGGCCGATGGCGCCGCAATCTTCTTCGATCCGCGATCGGTGGCGGAAATGACGCGCGCCATGCAGGACCTGGTGCTCGACGCCGAGTTGTGCGCGAGACTGGGCAGGCTGGGACAGAACCGCGCCTCGCAGTTCAGTTGGGACGGCGCGGCGCGAAAAACTTTGGAGGTTTACTACGAAGTGGCCGGCGTGAACCAGCCGCAAGACGCGGCCAGCCGGGCATTTCGAGCTGCCCACCCATGAAGTTGCTACCGGCATTCCTGTTCACCATCGCGGCATTCGCCGGCGTTCCAAACGCGGGAGAAGAGTTGCAGTACAACATCACCTGGCCCAGCGGTCTCAGCCTGGGGGAAGGCCGGCTGAAGGCGTCCAAGGCGGAGAATGCCAACTGGACGTTCGAACTGCAGTTTGACGCGGCAGTGCCCGGATTCGCGGTGGCGGATCGCTATACTTCCCTCACCAACGCCGAAACCTGCTCGCTCACCTTCGACAAGGAACTGAGCCACGGCAAGCGCCGCACCCAGGAACGGATCACCTTCGGCGACGGCACGGCGACGCGGGAAACCATCGGCGGCGGCAAGTCCACGTTGAAGATTCCACAGTGCGCCCGGGACGCGCTGGCGTTTGTCTATCACCTGCGCCAGGAAGTGGCCGCGGGGCGCATTCCCAAGTCGCAGAATGTCTACTACGGCGGTCCCTACCAGGCGACCCTGGAATATGGGGGCACGCAGCGGGTGAAGGTGGGCGACGCAATGGAAAACGCCGATCGTATCATCGTCAACGTGCGCGGCCCGGCCTCGGAACTTCGCATTGAGATGTTTGTCGGCAAGGATGCCAGCCGCACTCCGCTGGTGGTGAAAGTGCCGTCAACGATGGGCGAGTTCACGCTGGAACTGGTCCGGTAGGGATGCGGGTTGCACTGTTTTCCCCCATGCCGCCCGCCAAAAGCGGCATCGCCGACTATTCCGCCGCGCTGGTGGAAGAGCTGAAGAAGATCGCCGCCACCGACGTTTATTGGGACCACACGCAGCCGTTTGATCCGTCGCGATACGACATCAACCTCTACCAGCTCGGCAACAACGAATATCATACTCACGCCTATGAAATGGCGCTGCGCCATCCCGGCGTGGTGGTGATGCACGAAGCCAACCTGCATCACCTGATGTGCGACCTGACCATCCGCCGCAATGACTGGGACGCCTACGTGGCCGAGTGCGACTACGATGGCGGAGAGGCCGCGCGCGCTTTCGCTGAGCGTGTGCGGGCGCTGGAAGTGGGGCCGGACTACGAAGGCGTACCCATGCTGCGGCGCGTATTGGAACGTTCACGGGCGGCCATTGTACACAGCGATTGCGTGGGCATGGACCTGCGCAGGGCCGGATTCACGGGTCCGATGGCGCGCATCCCGCACGGCGCCTGGCTGCCGGAAGACGGCAACCGGATGGCCTACCGCCAGAAGTTGGGATTGGATGAGAGCACGCCATTGATCGGCATCTTCGGATTCCTGAAGCCCTACAAGCGGATTCAGGAATCGCTGCGCGCCTTCCGCCGCCTGACGCGCCTGGTTCCGCAGGCGAAATTGATCCTGGTCGGTGAACCGCATCCGGAATTTCCGTTGGCTTCTCTGATCCGGACGATGGACCTGGCGGCGCACGTGCGTGTTCTGGGGTTCACACCCATTGAGGATTTTATGGGCTATCTCAGCGCCTGCGATGTGGTGTTGAATCTGCGCTATCCGACGGTGGGCGAAAGCTCCGGGACGCTGTTACGGGCGTTGGGGCTGGGCAAGGCGGTGCTGGTGAGCGACGTGGGCTCATTCGCGGAGTTCCCCAATGAGGTGCTGCTGAAGGTGCCCGTAGGACCCGGCGAGGAAGACCTGATCTTCGAATATCTGAACCTGCTGGTCTCGCGGCCGGAAACGGCGCGGAAGCTGGGCCGCGGCGCCCGGGCCTGGGTGGAGCGCGAGTGCAGTTGGAAAAGAGCGGCGTCGATGTACGCGGAGTTCCTGGAGGCGGTAGCGGAAGGCAGGGAATGGCGCGAGCCCGGGCGCGATTCGCCCGTTGCCCTCACCAGCCCTGAGACAACCATCCCGGTTGACCCGGGGACGCCGGCTGTGACAGAGGAATACCTGAAGACCTGGGCTTGCACCCCGGACGACTCCACTTACCTGGTCACGCACCTCACCCGCCTGCGCCGCACTCTGGAAATCACCCCGCCCGGCGGCCCCGATGATCGCATTCTGGAAATGGGCGCCTACCTGCAGATCACACCATCGCTCAAAACCAAGCTGGGCTACGGCTACGTGCGCGGCTGTTACTTCGGCCCGCTGGGCAAGGTGGATCAAAAACATGCGGTCTCCCTGGACGGTGAGGAGTTCGACTGCGAAATCGACCTGTTCAACGCCGAGAAGGACCGTTTTCCCTACGAGGACGAATCGTTCTCCACGGTGTTGTGCTGCGAACTGATTGAGCACCTTGCCGAGGACCCTATGTTCCTGATGGGTGAGGTGAACCGCATCCTGAAGCCGGGCGGCCACCTGGTGCTGACCACTCCGAACATCGGTTCGGTGCGCGCGATCGCGGCGATTCTGACGGGCTATCATCCGGGCTTCTTTCCCGCTTATCTGAAACCACCCGCGCCCGGGGCGGAGTTGGAAGCGCGCCACAATCGCGAGTATGTTCCCAAGGAAATCGTGCTGCTGCTGCTGGCGGCCGGTTTCGAAGTGACACGGCTTGAAACCGGGCCATTCCGCGATCAGCCGCGGCCCGAGGATGCCTGGGTGCTGCACATGCTGGAGCGATACCTGCTGGATCCGGATCTGCGAGGCGATGGCATCTATGCCGTGGGCCGCAAAACAGGTCCGGTGAAGGAACGCTATCCTGGCTGGCTGTACGAGTAGCCGATGCTCGCGCGATACAGCGAAATCGAAGTGCGGGAGCAGGGCGCCGCGCTCCGCGTGACGGGACAGGTGCAGGTGAGCGCCCGGTTGCCTTGTATCGGCTGGCAGATCTACGATCCCGAAACCGGTCTGTTCATCACCGAAGGCGAGTGGCAGCCGCTGGCCGCGGGCGGCGGGCCGATCGACCTGACGCTGCGGTTTCCCGCCGAAAACGGCGCTTACCGCGTGTTCGTTTCGCCGCTCGACCCGGACAAGGGCTGGCTCTATTCCCGCGGCGCCGCCGTGTTGGTGGTGGACGCAGAGGTGGAAGGGGATCGTGTTTTACTGCGCCGCAGCCGCATCACCACGCTGCGGCGGCTGCGCTGGGCAAACCCGGGGCCATCGCTGCGCAAGCTGTTCACCGAGCCTTTCGCCGAGTTGTCCGCCAACGCCGGACTGATCCGGTCCCTGGTGAGCCGCGAGATTCTGGCGCGCTATCGCGGATCGTTCGGCGACGTCGCCTGGACCCTGCTGCACCCCCTGCTGCTGATGCTGACTTACTTCTTCGTATTCGGCGTGGTGCTGGAAACGCGCTTCGGCGCCGACCCCACCCGCACCGGTTTCGCCCTCTACTTCCTGGCCGGCATGCTGCCCTGGCTGGCCTTCAGTGAGCCGCTGACACGCGCGCCCTATGTGATTCTGGAGAACCGGAATTTTGTAAAGAAACTTGTGTTTCCCGTTTCGATTCTGCCCGTAAACGCCGTCGTGGCGGGGCTGGTCACCAGTCTGCTGGCAACGCTGCTGTTTCTCCTCGCGCTGGCCGTGATCAGGGGCGGGGTGCCATGGACCGCCGCGCTGCTGCCGCTGTGGATCGCGCCGCTTTTTCTTTTCACACTGGGCCTAAGTTGGATGCTGGCGGCGACGGGCGTATTCCTGCGCGACCTGACGCATATCATCGGCTTCCTGGTCACCCTGTGGTTCTTCATCACGCCGATATGTTATCCCGAAGCGAGCCTGCCGCCCGCGCTGGCCCCGGCGCTGCTAAAGAATCCAATGTTCCAGTTCGTGCGCGCCTACCGGCTGTTGCTGCTGGAGGGGCAGATTCCCGCCTGGAGCGCATTTGCGAAGCTATGGCTGCTGGCGGCGGGGGTCTTTCTTCTGGGATACGCGTGGTTTGCCAGGCTGAAAAAAACCTTCGCCGACGCGCTGTGACAATCCGTCGCGCCTGCCTCGGGGAGCTATAATTTTCTTAACGGGACGCTCCTTGCCGTCCTGGTTCTTTGGGGGATTTATTTATGTCATTTCGAACCTCTGTCTGGTTCCTGCTTGCGCTCAACGTGTGTCTGGCGCAGGAATACCGATCCACAATTTCCGGAATAGTGTCTGACCCAAGCGGCGCGGCTGTTGCAGCCGCGCAAATCCAGGCGACCGAGCGGAATACCGGCGCCAAGTACGAAACCACTTCCGGCGCCGACGGCGCCTACACGCTGCCGTTTCTCACTCCCGGCCCATACACGCTGACTGCGGAAGTAAGCGGCTTCAAGAAATTCATCCAGGACGGGATCACCGTCGGCACCAATCAACGCCTGTCGGTGGATATCGTTCTTCAACTGGGCAGCCAGGTGGAGACCGTGACGGTCTCGGCAGACGTCGCCATGCTGCAGACCGCAAGCGCATCGGTGGGCCAGGTGATCGGCGAAACGCAGATCGCTTCGATGCCGATGAACGGCCGCACGCCGCTGACACTGGCCCAACTGGCCTACGGCGTCACCCCGTCGTCCGATCCGCGGTTCACGCGCCCGTTCGACAATGCGGGCCCCTCCGGCTTTTCCATGGGCGGCGGACAGGCGCAGTCAAATGAGTTGCTGCTGGACGGCTCGCCCGACATGACACGCAATCGCCGCGTCGCCTACAACCCTCCGGTGGACTCGGTTCAGGAGATGAAGGTGGAAGCCTTCCAGCCCGACGCGGCCTACGGCAATACCGGCGGCGGCACGGTGAACGTGGTGATGAAGGGCGGCACCAATGATTTCCATGGTTCGCTTTACGAGTTTCATCAGAACCAGCGGTTGAAGGGGACGCCCTTCTTTACCAACGCCGCGGGACAGAAGAAGCCAGTGACGCGCTTCAATCAGTACGGCCTTACAGTTGGTGGCCCGATAATTCTGCCGAAACTCTTCAACGGCAAGAACAAGCTCTTCTTCTTCTTCGGTTATGAAGGCATCCGGCAGTCCGAACCCGAGCCCACCTTCTCCACGGTTCCCACAGAGGCTCAGCGCGGCGGCGATTTCTCCCAGTTGCTTAACGTCAGCAGCGCTTACGCCATCTACGACCCCACCACGGGCGTTACCGAAGGCAGCCGCATCCGGCGTCAGCCGTTTGCCGGCAACCGCATCCCAGCCAACCGGCTCAATACGGTTTCGCGCAACTTTCTGCAATTCCTACCCTCGCCCAACTTCGCCGGCGCCGCCGACGGAACCAACAACTACTTCAACAACGCCGTTCGCAGTGACACCTTCTTCTCCTACCTGGGGCGCATGGACTGGAACGTCTCAGACCGGCACAAATTGTTCCTGTCCGCCCGGACCAATGACCGCGTGGAGAATCGCGGCAACCGCTTCTCCAACATCGCGACCGGCAACTTCCTGTCCCGCGTCAATTGGGGCGTAACGCTGGACGATGTCTACACCGTGGCGCCCACGCTCTTCCTCAACACACGCGTCAATTGGACACGGTTCGTGGAAGGCAGCACGCGGCCGCACGATGGTTTTGACTTTACAACGCTTGGCCTGCCCGCCTCGCTGAAGTCAGCCAGTACGAGACTGGTGCTGCCGCGGATCGATTTTTCGAACTTCACCGACTTTGGCGATTCCGGCGGTGACCGCACGCCATTTGACAGTTATCAGATCTTCCTGGCGGCGACCAAAATCGCCGGAAGCCATATGCTCAAATTCGGCGCCGATCTGCGCACGCAACGCGAAAGTTCCAACGGATTCGGCAACTCCTCCGGCCTCTACCAGTTCAATCAGAACTGGACACGGGGCCCGCTGGACAACTCGCCGAACGCTCCGCTGGGGCAGGATGTGGCGGCATTCATGCTGGGCCTTCCCACTGGCGGCAGTTTCGATGTGAACGCCACGCGCACGCAGAGCGCCAAGTACCTTGCGTTTTTCCTGCAGGACGATCTGCGCGTGAGCAATAGCCTGACGCTGAATCTGGGGCTGCGCTATGAAAAGGAGACCGGCACCATCGAACGCTGGAATCGCGCCGCGCGCGGATTCGATCCCACCGCCGCGCTCCGAATCACCAATGCGGCGAAAGCGGCCTACGCCGCCAACCCGGCCGCCATCCTTCCAGCAAGCCAATTTAATCCGGTGGGCGGCATCCTCTTCGCCGATCCCGGCAACCGGACAATTTACGGAACGCCGAACAATGCCATCAGTCCGCGCTTCGGCTTTTCGTGGGCGCCGCCCAAGCTCGGCGGCAAGACGGTGATCCGCGGTGGAATCGGCATCTTCTATAACACCGCCGGGACCTTCGGCATTCAGCAGCCCGGCTTCAGCCAGACGACGCCGCTGGTGGCCACACTGGATAACTTCCTCACCCCTGCGTCAACGTTTTCCAACCCTTTCCCGAACGGGATTCAACAGCCGGTAGGCTCGTCGCTGGGTGTGAATACTTTTCTCGGCCAGAGCGTTCGTTATGTGAACCGCAATCTGGATCAGGCGTCGAACCTCCGCTGGAATTTCAACATCCAGCGTGAGTTGGCGCAGAACCTGCTGTTCGAAATCGGCTATATGGGCTCGCGGGCCGACAACCTGCCGGTGGACCGCGAATTGAACTTTGTCCCGGACCAGTTCCTCTCCTCTTCGCCCGGCCGCGACCAGCCAACGATTGACCGCCTTAGCGCGCTGGTGCCAAACCCGTTTCGCAACCTGCTTCCGGGCACGGGGCTGAACGGAGCCAACATCGCCGCCGAGAACTTGCTGCGCGCCTACCCGCAATTCTCCGGCAACGGTGGTGTGCGCGAGGATTCGCAGACCGTCGGATATTCGAACTTCCACACGCTGCAGGTGCGGCTGGATAAGCGCTTCGCCAGCGGCGTGCAGTTCCTCACTAACTTTCAATGGTCGAAATTCCTGGAAGCCACCGGACGGCTATACGCCTCGGCGCCGGATCTGGAGTACCGCATCGCGGGTGAAGACCGGCCGTTCCGCTTCGTTTTTTCGAGCACCTATGAGCTTCCGTTTGGCCGGGGCAAGCGCTTTGCTTCGGAGTCACGCTGGGCCGACCGGGTGATTGGCGGCTGGCAGATGGCCGGCATCTTCAACCTGCAGGCCGGCGCGCCGGTGGGTTGGGGCAACTCAATCTATCTGGGTGGCCCGTTGCAGTGGGACGCGCGCAACCTCGCGCGGACGTTCGATACCACGCGCTTCGTCATCGATCCGCGGCTGCAGCTTGACCGCAACCGCCGGTCCTTCAACAGCGGATTCAGCGCCTACCGCACAGATAAGATCAACACCATCGACCTGTCGGTGATCAAGTCGATTACCATCGTGGAGCGGGTGAAGCTGCAGGTGCGCGGGGA
>JANRLE010000292.1:0-12185 GCA_033762895.1 Bryobacteraceae bacterium
CAGAAACCGGGAGAGTGGCACCGCTGGCGGCGCCCCACCGCGAGTTCTCCGTCTCGGAAGCCTTCGCGCTCTGATTCGAGCCGCGTTATCATCTTCGTGTGATCCGCCGCCTCTACGTCCATAACTTCCGCTGCCTGGAAAACTTCGCACTGCCCATCGCCGGCCTGTCGTCTGTATTGCTCATCGGAAACAACGGGGCGGGAAAAACGACTGTTGGCGCGGCACTGGAGATCCTGCAGAAGATTGCCCGGGGCACAAACCGGGTGGACAACCTGGTGAAGCCGAAGGACATCGCTCGCGGGCGCAAGGACGCGCCGGTGCGTTTTGAAATCGAGGTTGAACTGAAGGACCAGATCTACGAATACGTGATTGCCTTCGAATTTCCGGAAGGATTCAAGGAGTTGCGCGTGCTTGAGGAGCGGCTTGGGGCCGGTGGAAAAGCCATCTACACCAGGGAAGGCGCCCAGGTAACATTGGTCCGTACGGGTTCGGAAAAGGAGGCCCGGTTCCGCATTGACTGGCATCTGGTTGCACTGCCGATCGTTCAGGAACTGTCCCAGACGGACCCGCTGTTCCTGTTCAAACAGTGGCTGGCGCGGATGCTGGTGCTGCGGCCCATTCCCCAGTTGATATCCGGGGACTCAGAGAATGAGACCTTACAACCGGCCCTGGAAGTGAAGGACTTTGGCGCTTGGTTCTCGGGAATCCTGGCATACGCTCCGGCTGCCTACGCTGGCATTGATGCGTATCTCAAAGAGACTATGCCTGACCTGAAGGACATCCGGAACCCGGTCTCCGGCAAGGACTCCCGCAGCCTGGTGGTGCAGTTTGCCAGCGGCGCGGAAAGCGTGAGCATCCCTTTCGCGGATTTGTCCGACGGCGAGAAATGCTTCATGATCAGCGCGCTGGTGCTGGCGGCAAATGACAGCTATGGTCCGTTGGTGTGTTATTGGGATGAGCCGGATAACTACCTCGCTCTGTCAGAAGTCGGGCATTTCGTGGTGGCGCTGCGCAAGTCGTTCCAGGGCGGCGGCCAGTTTATCGCCACATCGCACAACCCGGAGGCCATCCGGCGTTTTTCCGACGAGAATACCCTGTTGCTTCATCGCAGAAGCCACCTTGAGCCCACCGTCGTCCGGAGGCTGGATGACTTGCAGGTCAGTGGAGATCTGGTGGGCGCACTCATTCGCGGCGACGTCGAACCATGAGCGTCAATCGCGAGCAGCCGCATGTCCTGGTGCTGCCCGAGGACGATGCCAACCGCAAGATCGCAAACGGCTTTCCGCTGCATCCAAACCTCTCAACCCGAAGGCTTCAGGTTCTGGAGGAAGCGGGCGGTTGGATGAAAACACTGGAAAAGTTCGAGCGCGTTCACGCTGGCGAAATGGACAGATACCCGAACCGCTTCATGGTACTCCTCATCGATTTCGATAGGGATGCAAACCGGCGCGAGAGTGCGCGAAGGTGGATTCCAGGCAGGCTGGCAGATCGTGTTTTCGTACTGGGCTCCTTGACCGACCCGGAGGCTCTAAAGCGTGACCTCGGGAGCTACGAACCCATCGGCCGAGCCCTGGCTGACGATTGCCACGTTGGTACCGACACAACCTGGAGCCCGCTTCCTTAAGCACAACCGGAACGAAGTCTTGCGGTTACGGGAGCACGTCCGGCCAAACCTGTTCGCCTCTACTTCTGTTTCGCGATGATCAGATCCTTGATCTTGTCATAAGCAGCCTGCGGGATGATCTTCTTGTCCGCCAACTCATTCTTCCCGCGGTATGGCCGTCCCTTGATGATCTTCTCCGCGTAAGCGGGCCCGACGCCCGGCAGCGCTTCCAACTGCGCGGCGGTGGCCGAGTTGATATCCACAATGTCGCCAGCCTTGGCGGCAGCGGCCGCTGCCTTCTTCGCTTCCTTCGCCGGCGCAGCCTTTTGCGCGGCCGCGGCCGCAAGCGAAAGAGCCAACAGCAAGGTAATCAGAAATTTCATCCGTTTATCCCCCAATCCTGCTTACGTCCCGCACAGCGCCCCTGGCCGCGCTGGTGGCCATCGCCGCGTATGCCCGCAAGGCAGGGGACACCTTCCGGTCCCTGGCCCCCGGCTTCCACGCCGCGGCTCCCTTTGCTTCCATTGCCGCCCTTCGCCCGGCCAGCACCTCATCGGAAACGGCCACGCGGATGGACCGGTTCGGAATGTCGATCTCGATCCGGTCCCCTTCTTCCACTAACCCGATCGCCCCACCTTCGGCCGCTTCGGGAGAAACATGTCCGATCGACAGGCCGGAGCTTCCGCCTGAAAAGCGGCCATCGGTAATCAGCGCGCAGACCTTGCCCAGTCCTTTCGATTTCAGGTAACTGGTGGGATACAACATCTCCTGCATTCCCGGTCCGCCGCGGGGTCCTTCATAGCGCACCAGAACGACGTCACCGGGCACGACGCGGTCGCCCAGTATCCCTTCGACGGCGGCATCCTGGCTCTCAAAAATCCGCGCCCGCCCGCTGAAGGTCAGCAGCGACGCATCGACGCCGGCGGTCTTCACGATGCAGCCGTCAGTGGCGATATTGCCGTAGAGCACGGCCAGTCCGCCATCGGGGCTGAAGGCGTGCGCGACGTCGCGGATCACGCCTCGCGAGCGATCCTTATCCAGGGCCGGGTAGCGCATGCTTTGGCTGAAGGGCTCAGTGGTTCGAATGCCGGCTGGCGCCGCGCGGTAGAAAGTCTCCACCTCGGCGGCCACGCCGCGCACGACGTCGCGGGTGTCGATCGCCTCTCCCAAGGTGGCCGCGTGCACGGTCGAAGTCCCGCGATGCAGCAGCCCGGCGCGGTCCAACTCGCCCAGTATCCCGAAGATTCCGCCGGCGCGGTGCACATCCTCAATGTGGACGTCGGCGGTGGACGGGGCAATCTTACATAAGTGCGGGACGCGCCGCGAAAGCCGGTCAATGTCCAGCATGGTGAAGGGCACCTGGCCCTCGTGCGCCGCCGCCAGCAGGTGCAGCACCGTGTTGGTCGATCCGCCCATGGCGATATCGAGCGTCATCGCATTCTCAAACGCTTCGAAGGTGGCAATGCCCCGTGGCAGTGCCGAAGCATCGCCGTCTTCGTAATACCGCTTGGCCAGCGCCACAATGCGCCGCCCCGCCTCAAGGAACAACTCCTTGCGGTCGGAATGCGTGGCCAGCGTGGTGCCGTTGCCCGGCAGCGCCAGGCCGAGCCCTTCCGTCAGGCAGTTCATCGAATTCGCGGTGAACATCCCCGAGCACGAACCGCACGTGGGGCAGGCGGAGCGCTCATACTCGGCGGCGTCCTCATCCGAGCGCTTCGGATCCGCCGCCACGATCATGGCGTCGATCAGATCAACGGCCTTGATCAGATCGCCCTGCTTCACCTTGCCGGCTTCCATCGGACCGCCCGAAACGAATATCGTGGGAATGTTCAGGCGAAGGGAAGCCATCAGCATCCCGGGCGTGATCTTGTCGCAGTTGGAAATACACACCAGCGCATCGGCGCAGTGCGCGTTCACCATGTATTCCACACAATCGGCGATCACTTCGCGCGAAGGCAGGCTGTACAGCATGCCGTCATGGCCCATCGCGATGCCGTCATCGACGGCGATGGTGTTAAATTCCTTGGCCACGCCGCCCGAGGCTTCAATTTCCCGCGCGACAAGCTGCCCCAGGTCTTTCAGGTGCACATGGCCGGGGACAAACTGCGTGAAGGAGTTGGCGATGGCGATGATCGGTTTGTCGAAATCGCCGTCCTTCATTCCGGTGGCGCGCCAAAGGCTGCGGGCGCCGGCCATATTGCGGCCGTGGGTGGTGGTTCTCGATCGGTACTCGGGCATTGTTCTCTACGATGCTATCGTGAAACCTTCAATAGCGGCAATCCCGGCTGCGCCATTGTTTGCCGCCCGTATGTGAGCTAAGCTCAGGGCCGACAATGGCCGCCAGCCTCATCCGCCCCTTTTACGAAAGCGATATCGCCGCTGTGGCCGATCTTCACCGGCGGATGTTCAGAGTCGCCGGGCAACTCACGCCGGAACTGCTTTCCGCCTACCGGCACTACTTCCGGGCAGTGTTCCTGGAACACCCGTGGCGGGATACGCCGCTCAATTCGCTGGTTTGCGAAGAGGATGGCCGTATCACAGGTTTCCTGGCGGTGGTGCCGCGGCCTCTGCGCTTCAAGGGCCGTCCGAAGCTGGCGGCGCTTGCCACCAAGTTCATGGCCGATCCGGACAGCCGGAGTATGGCGGGCATCCGGCTGCTGCAGGCCTGCATGCAAGGGCCCCAGGATCTCACCTTCGCCGATGAAGCAACGGACCTGACGCGGCGGATGTGGGAAACCGTTGGCGGCCGCACCGCCTACTGCCACAGCATGAGATGGCTCTCCATTCTGAGGCCTTTCCAGCTTGTTTGCCGGAAGACGCCGGGTGTGGCCCGGGTGGCGGGACTCGCCAGACCCGTCACACTCTTGCTGGATTCGGCAGCGGCAGCGCTGCCGCGCAGCCCATTCGCACGGCCCCGCGCCGGCGAGGTGATTGGACTGCCGCTGGATCCGGCCCAGATCGACACCCTGCCGGGAAACACGAATGCGGCCATCGTTCCCGCCTATTCCCGGGATGCATTCGATTGGATCTGGCGGAGGATCTCGACCTTTGGCGCGCTGAACGGCACATTGCAGGCCATCCGCGTTGTATCGCCGGATGGCGCGGCCGCCGGATGTTTCCTCTATCACCTGAGCCTGAAAGGCGTAAGCCGGGTGGTGTGTTTTCACGCGCAGCCCGGCCGGCAGCATGACGTGCTCGCGCATTTGTTTCAGCACGCCTGGGCCAACGGAGGCCTCGCGATTGGGGGGCGAATTCCGCCACGCTGCCAGGATGCGTTCGCCCGGGCGCGGTGCGCACTGGACGGTGAACACAGATGGTTTCTCGTGCAATCGCGCCAGCAGGAACTGGTGGATGCCATCCGCTCTGGCGATGGGGAGTTGTCCGCATTCGACGGCGAGTGGAGCACCCGCTTCAACCGTCACAGCCCGTCCGGCTGAGCGCCAATGCGGTTGATCTCTCCGATGCTATCCTGAATACCGGTAATCCCAAGTCTGGTAAAACCATGCAAGGAGTTGATCGTCCCATGTCCGAAGATCTTTCCCGCCGCAATTTCGTGAAGACCACCGCGGCACTGGCGCCCGCGGTTCTGTCCGCGCAAAATGTGAACAGCGAACTCCAGTTAGCCTGGATCGGCACCGGCGGCCGGGGCTACTACCTGATGGAGCGCGCCTATAAAGGCGGCGGAGGCGGATTCAAGGTCGTCGCCACCTGCGACACCTACGACGGCAATCTCAACCGCGGCAAGGATCGCATTCAGACAATGGGCGGCAACACACCGAAGGCCGTCAAGGATTACCGCGAGATCCTGGCCGACAAGTCCATCGACGCGGTGGTGATCGCCACACCCGAGCATCTGCACCACCCCATGGCCATCGCCGCGCTCAAAGCCGGCAAGAATATCTACCTGGAAAAACCGGTGGCCCACACGATTGAAGAGGGCTTCGAGATCCAGCAACTGGCCGAGAAGACCGGCAAAGTCATTCAGGTGGGCACGCAGAACCGCTCCAACACCCTCTACCAGGAGGCCAAGGAGATGGTGGCCAAGGGCATGATCGGCGATATCCACTACGTCCGCGCTTTCTGGTACCGCAACTCCGCGCCGGACAATCCCGCCTGGCGCTACGCCATTCCCGCCGACGCCAATGAGCAGAACACAGACTGGAAGAAGTTTCTGGGCGGCGCCAAGGACCGGCCGTTTCACAAGGGCCGGTATTACCAGTGGCGGCTCTATTGGGATTACTCAGGCGGCATCTCCACGGACCTGCTGGTGCACCAGACCGACATTACCAACTTTGTCACCGGGAAGCCTCTGCCGCTGTCCTGCATGGCGTCCGGCGGCGTATACCGCTGGGTGGATGCGGCCGATGACCGCGAAGTGCCCGATACCTTCAGCGCCATTTACGAATATCCCAACCGGTTCCACATCAACTATTCCTGTTACTTCGGCAACGTGCGCTACGGTTACGGCGAGCAGTTCATGGGCAACGAGGGTACCATCGAGGTGCTGAACCGCCAGGTGCTCACGTTCACGCCGGAAAACTTCGGCCCCAGGACCCCGCCGCACATCAGTTCGCGGAAGGAAATCAAGATCGAGCGGCCCGGCAACGATAACCTCGCCGTCGAGGCCCACATCAAGAATTGGCTGGATGCCATCCGCGGCAAAGCCAAGCTGATCGCGCCCATTCAGGTGGGGCAGCAGGCGGCGATCGGCGGCCACATGGCCACGTTGTCGTTCCGCAACAACAAGAAAGTGCTGTGGGACGAGCGCACCAACAAGTACCGCTTCGCTTAACCGTGGCCGCAAGGAAAATCGTCGATCGAAAGATTGAGGAAGTAACCTCCTTACGTGCGGAGTCCAAGTCCCCGGCGCTACTCGATAAGCTGCGCCGGGCGCTGGCCGACCGCAACAACCTGGTAGTTTCAAAGGCCGCCGGTATCGCCGGAGACCTGGTTTGCCCCGAACTGATCCCGGAAATGACCGCCGCCTTCCACCGCTACCTGGAGGACGCCGAAAAGACCGACCCCCAATGCTGGGCCAAGAACGCCCTGGCCCGCGCGCTGCGCGATCTGGGCTACGACGAACCGGAGTTGTACCTGGCCGGGGCAAAGCACATCCAAATGGAACCCGTATGGGGCGGCTCACAGGACACCGCCGCCGAACTGCGCGCCATCTGCGCCAACGCCTTAGTGGCCTGCCGCAGCCTGCGTGACATGGAAGTTCTGCGCGTGTTGGTAGACCTGATGGCCGACCGCGAGAAGACGGTGCGCGCCGCCGCGGCGCAGGCCATGGGCCAGATCCAGCGCGACGAATCGGCTTTGCTGCTGCGGCTGAAGATTCTCTCGGGCGACCGTGAAGCTGAAGTGACCGGCGAGTGCTTCTCGGCCATCCTGCGCATCGAGCCCAGGGAATCCATCGCGCTGATCGGCCGGTTCCTGAATTCCGAGGACCGCGACCTTCCGTTTGAAGCCGTAGCCGCGCTGGGAGATTCGCACGAACCGGAGGCTCTGGATTTGTTGAAACGAACCTACCACTCCTCTCCTTTTCGTGACTTACGCCGCGCAGCGCTAATGTCGATGGGAGCGACCCGCCAGCCGGCAGCCATCGACTTTCTGATCGAACGGATCACCGCCCGCGAGTCGGCGGAGGAAGCTATCGCCGCCCTGGCTACCCTGCGCTCCAATGACGAGGTACGCGCCAGAGTGGAGAAAGCGGTTGGTTCCACCGGCAGCGACATACTCGGCTCCGCCTTCCGGAAGGAGTTCCGCCTGGCATAGGGGATCAGCTTGCCCGCCTCCGATCTTTGTGTTACCACCAGAACATGTCCGGCCGCCTGGTCTATATCGTTGAGGACTCGCCGGACCTCGCCGCCAATCTGGAAATCGCCTGCGGCGCCATCCCGGATGTCGAAGTTAGAGTGGCCGGCAGCGCCGAACAGGCCTGGGAGATGCTCCAGAGCAGTGATTCGGCTGAGGCGATCGTGGTGGTCACCGATGTCCGCCTGCCAGAGACCGACGGTGTCGAACTGATCCGGCGCATCCGCGCAGACCGACGCCTGGCGCAGGTTCCGGTTGTCGTGGTAAGCGGAGAAGCCGATCCGGAAACCGCGGGGCGGCTGCGCGAACTCGCCATCAGCGCCCGTTTCCACAAGCCCTACTCGCCCGTCTCCCTCAGGAAACAGGTACAGGCCCTGCTGGACGCCCAGCCATGAACTTCAGCCGCCTCTCCCTGCTATGGAAGATCTGGCTGTCCACATCGGTGGCGCTCACCATGTTGTTTGTGCTCACGGGGCTTTACCTGCAGCGAACCGTGCAGCATTCGGCCACCGCCAGCCTGCTGGATGAGGCGCGCGCCAGCTCACAGGCATACGATGCCGTGCTGGAGGCGCGCGCCGAGACGCTGCGGTCGCTGGCCGCCGTTCTTTCGGCTATGCCCGAACCGGCCGCCGGCTGGCTCAAGCAAATCGGCGGGCAGCTTGAACCTTCCACCTTCGTCGAAGTGGCGGAGCCGGACGGCGCACGGCGCGCCATCCTGCTGGGCGATGAGAAAACCGTGCCCGGCACTGAGGCGCTCACCGCGTCCGCTACACGCGCTTTTCCCGGGCCGTCATCGGGATTTTATGTGCATCGCGGCACGCTCTACCAGGTTGCCATCACCCCGGTCTACCAGCCGCCCGCGCGCCTCGAATCGATTCTCATTGCCGGCTACATCCTCAACCACGCGTTTGCCCAGCGGCTGAAACGCGCCGCGGGAAAAAGCGAGTTCATCCTCTTCTCGCGGGGCCAGATCTACGCCTCCACGCTGGACGACCGGGCGACGGGAAACGCCGTGCGCAGCATGATCCTAGGCCGCAATCCGGGCTTCGCCAGCGATGGCGTGATGGAATACGTGCCGCTGGGCCGTGATCTGGTGGACATAGAAGGGAAACTGGCCGGGCGTCTCTTCGTACTCCGTTCGTTTGAGGAAGCCAAAGCCGGCATCGCCGGCCTCCGCCGCCGTATCCTGTTCATGTGGCTGGCCGCCGTGGTGGCCGGCCTTGCCCTGACCTACGCCGCCACCCGGCGCGTGGTTCGTCCCATACAACAATTGGACCGCGCCGCATCGCAGGTCTCAATGGAGAACTACGACACGCGGGTGCCGGTGGAAAGCGACGACGAACTTGGCCGGCTGGCTGAGACGTTCAACAAGATGTGCGACTCGCTGTTGACGGCGCGCCGTGAACTGATCCGCCGCGAGCGCATTACCGCCATCGGCCGGATTGCCGGCTCCATCGTGCATGACCTGCGCAATCCGCTGGCCGCCATTTACGGCGGCGCGGAGATGCTGGTGGACACGCAGCCGACGCCCGAACAATCGCGCCGCATTGCCGAAAACATCCATCGTTCCTCGCAGCGGATTCAGGAGATGCTGGACGATCTGGTTCGCGTCTCGCGCGGCGGCGCGGTGGACATGAAGCCGCTGGCGCTGGGCCAGCTCATCTCATCCACGCTTTCCTCGCTGGAACCCACAGCCCTGCAGCACAATGTCCGCTTTGAGGTGGAAGTGCCGGCGGAACTGGAGGTTCTTGCCGACGCCTCCAGGCTGCGGCGCGTATTTCTGAACCTGGTGCAGAATTCGATGGATGTGCTGCCGGGCGGCGGCCGGGTGCGGATCACGGCGGAAGAACAGGACCGGTGGGTGACGGTGGAAGTGGTGGACAACGGCCCTGGCATACCGGCTGAAGTGCGCGGCCAGATTTTCCAGCCTTTTACCAGCCACGGCAAGAAGTACGGCCTGGGTCTTGGACTTGCGCTGGCGCGGCAAACGGTTCTCGATCATGGCGGCGACCTGTGGGCGGCCCATCAGCGCGACGGAGCGCGGTTCGTGGTCAGGCTTCCGCGGCGCGGCGCCGCTGACGCGCCGGAGGCGGCGCGCAACACTGATATACTGAAAACTTAACCTCGTCAGAGGACAAGCGCCGGAGTGTGCACGCACACCGGCGCCAATCACGGGAGATTCCACCGATGTTTGATCTGTTCCGCAGCCGTGAGAAGACCACGCGCTATCTGCTGGGAGCCCTGCTGGTTCTCGTCGCGCTTTCCATGGTGATCACGCTCATCCCCGGCTTCGGCGACATGTCGGCCGGCGCCTCCGGCCCGAACGTCGCCGATATCTGCGGCAAGCCGGTCACGGCAAGGGAAGTACAGGTCAATCTCCAGCAGACCCTGCAACAGGGACAGATTCCGCCGGACCTCATCCCCGTCTACGTACCCCAGATTGTGGATCAGATGGTGACCGACCGCGCGATGAGCTGCTATGCCGAAGAAGCGGGAATCAAGGTCAGCGACGCCGACGTCGCCAAAATGATTCAGACCACGCTGCCCCAACTGTTCCAGGATGGCAAGTTCGCCGGCAAGGAAACCTACGCTCAGTTCCTGGCCTCCAACAACATGTCGATCCCCGAATTTGAGAACAAGGTTCGCTCGTCGGCGCTGCTGCGCAGGTTGGCCGGTCCGGTTCTCGACGCCATGGTGGTCACCCCCACCGAAGTGGAGAACGAATTCAAGAAGCGCAACGAAAAGGTGACGCTGGATGCGCTGGTGATCACACCCGCCAAGCTGCAGGGGGAAATCAACATCAGCGACGCCGACATCGCCGCGCACTACAACGCGAGAAAAAGCGAGTTCAACAGTCCGGAAAAGCGTTCCTTCCAACTGCTGGTGATCGACGAGCAGAAGGCTGCAGAGGGGCTCACGGCGAATGAAGACGATCTGCGCCGTTACTACGATCAGAATCGCGACCAGTTCCGCACGCCGGAACGCTCCAACGCCCGCCACATCCTCATCAAGACCCAGGGCAAGTCGAAGGAAGAGACCGAACAACTGCGCAAGAAGGCCGAGGACGTGCTGAAACAGGCGCGCGGCGGAGCCGACTTCGCCGAACTGGCCAAGAAATACTCCGAAGATCCCGGATCGGCCTCCCGCGGTGGCAGCGTGGATTGGGTCACGCGCGGCCAGATGGTGCCCGAATTCGAGAAGGCCTGCTTCAGCCTGAAGCCGAAGGAGATCAGCGACATCGTCACCACCACCTACGGCTTCCATATCGTTCAGGTGATGGCCAGAGAGGATGCCCGCCTGAGGCCGTTTGAGGAAGTGAAGGATCAGATCCAAAAGGATCGCCAGAAGGAGCAGCTTTATGACCGCATGACGCAGCTTGGCGATCAGGCTCGCGCGGCGCTCACCAAGGATCCCACACAGGGCGAAGCCATCGCCAAACAGTTGAACATCAACTTCGCCAACGTCGACAAGGCGGCCCGAGGGTCGGCGCTTCCCCTGTTGGGCGCCGCCGAGGAACTGGTGAACGCCGTATTCGACCTCAGCGCCAAGGGCGGCGTCACCGACGTCATCCAGGTACAGGGCAACAAGCTGGCGATCGCGGCCCTCACCGATATCACGGCGCCGCGCCCCTCAGAACTGGCCGAAGTGAAGGAACAGATTCGCGTCACTCTGCGCATGGAACGGGGCGGCAAGCTGATTGAGCAGCGCGCGCAGGAGGCTTTCGAGAAGGCCAAGGCGATGGGGGGCGATCTGGCCAAGGTGGCCGCCGCCATGGGCCTGGAGTTTAAGAAGGTGCCCGAATTTACCCGGGAAGGCGTGGCCGAAGGCATCGGATCGGCGCAGTATGTCGAAGAGGCATTCCGCCGTGACCCCGGCAGCCTGATCGGCCCCATCTCCGCCAACAACAACCGGTACATCTGCAAGGTGACCGGCAGGATGCCGGCGGACATGGTGAAGTTCCAGGAACAGCGCCAGGAACTGCTGGGGAAGGTGCGTCAGCGCAAGACCCAGGAACGCAAGGACCTGTTCGAAGAGGGTATCCTGCAGTACCTGCAGCGAAAGGGTAAAGTGAAGGTCAACCAGGACGCCATTAAGCGAATCACCGATTCGTACCGGAATTCCTAGCGAATGGTTCAGACGCTGCTGGAGTTCCTGCGCACCCTGACAAACCCCGAGAAGCTGATTGAGCTTCTCACCACCGTGCTCAGCGGCCCGATGGGCTACCTGATGCTGTTCGGCATCGTTTTTGCCGAAACTGGGTTGTTAATGGGTTTCTTCCTGCCCGGTGATTCGCTGCTGTTCACCGTGGGAGTGGTGGCCGGAGCGGGCCACCTGGATCTGGTGCTGATCAATGTGTTACTGATGGCCGCCGCGATTATCGGCGACGGTGTTGGTTACTATCTGGGACGCCGGACCGGACCGGCGATTTTTAAACGGCCCGACTCGCGCTTTTTCAAGCAGGAGTATATCCGCCGGACCGAGGAGTTTTACGCCCGCCACGGCGGCAAAACGATCATCTACGCGCGCTTCGTGCCTATTGTCAGGACCTTTGCCCCCTTCATGGCAGGGGTGGGGCAGATGCGCTACGGCCGGTTCCTGTCGTTCAATGTGTTCGGGGGCATCGGATGGGTGGCGGCGATGACGGTCAGCGGCTATCTGCTGGGCAATGTGCCTTTCGTCCGCCAGCATTTCGAGAAAGTGGTGATCGGCATTGTGCTGATTTCGGTGCTGCCGATTGTGCTGGAATACTTCCGCGGGCGGAAATAGC
>JANRLE010000293.1:0-10702 GCA_033762895.1 Bryobacteraceae bacterium
AACTGGCGCTTGGAAAATTCCGGGGCGGCCCCTCCTGTCAGAGAAAAACCGCCCCTTTGCCGCAAGACGTCGAAGGACGGCCGCGACCTCTCCATGATAACGGAAGGCCGGCCATTGGAGAGTCACTTTCATGAAAACTACCGGACTTGGTTTGGCAATGCTTTCGCTCGGCTTCAGCCTGTTGGCGGAAAGCCTGCTGCTGGGCAACGGCATCGAAGGCGTGGTGAAGGATGGGACCGGGGCGGCGATTGGCGGGGCGCGCATCCTGCTTCGCGGCCCGCTCGACCGCGAGACGGCCGCTGATCCGAACGGAGCCTTCCGTTTCGAGGGCATGCGCCAGGGCGAATATCAGTTGATTGTGGAAAAACAGGGATTCGAGATCGTGCAACGAACCGCGCGAGTGAGCGAGGGGATGACGGCGATCGACATCGAAATGACGCCGGAGGTGGTGAGGCAGGTGGTGCATGTCACGGGGGCGGCTGAAGTGGTGGGCGAATCGGTGACGAAACTGGAGGGCAGCCTGCACGAGACGCCGCGGGCGGCGACGGTATTTTCGGCAGGCGAGTTGCGGGAGCGGAACGTGCGAAGCATTCCCGAACTGCTTGCATTCGTCCCTGGCATGTCGCCGAACAGCTACCGGACTGGCGGCTATCACTTTTACGCGCGTGGTTTTCGTATGGGGCCGAACGACACCCGGGTGGACGGATTTGCGGGAGTGAATCTGGGGGGCGGCTACGGCGCATCGCTGTTTGGGATTGAGCAGGCGGTGGTGCTGCGCGGACCGGCCGGGCTGCAATACGGATCCAACGCGTCGCCGGGCGGGTTCATCAACCTGGTGTCGAAGAAGCCGCAGCCGTTGCGGGCCACGCGTCTGGACCTGCGATCGGGATCCTATGCCGGCGCCGGAGTTTCATTCGCCGAACGGCCGTCGGTAAGTTTCGACTTCGATTCGACGGGGATGGTGACCTCAGGCGGGCGCATTCTCTACCGGGCGCTGTTCACTTCCGAGCGGCAGAACTACTTCACGCGGAACGTGCTGGACCAGGGCCAATACGCCAACGCATCGATGACCTTCAAGCTGGACCGGCTGGGGCTCTATTCGCTCACGCCGATCTTCCAGTACACCAGCAATCTGCGGCCTGCCGGCGGTGGCATCGTCGTGTCGCCTACCACCTCGCTGAGCACCAACGACGGGATCGATGGCCCTATCCACAACGTGGACCTGTCGCCGCATGACGTGAATCTATCCACGGGTTTGCAGAAGTACCTTGGCCGGCAGGCGGGCTTTGACTTCCGTGGCGTGCCGACGCCAAAGTGGACCTTGAATCTTTCCTATCGCGCGCTGCGCAACGACCGTCACATCAATCAGTTCACGCCGCAGGTGAATTCGGCCTCGCAGATTGCTCTGCTGCGCAACCAGAATGAAGTGCAGCGGGTTCAATCCAAGAGCGAGGCGGACAACCGCTATCAGAACGTCGATTTCAATACTGCATATGAGTTGCAGGGAGCATCCTGGCGCAGCACGATGCAGGCGGGCGCCTACACGCTGGTGACAGGGACGCGAACCACCAGTGTGCTGGGCGGGGCGCCGGCCGCGGGGTTTCCGGTGAACATCTACACAGGGCTGGGAGTGACGCCGCTCGACCGCTATCCGCTTCTGCGCCTCAATCCTTTCGCGTTCACGACAAACTGGAACGGCTATTTCCAGAACCGCACGGCGGTGATGAACAACAAGCTGGTGCTTTCGCTGGGGTTGGGATACGGCCAGAGCCATCCGGGCGGGGCCGCGGTGAGGAAGGGCAACGTGATGCCGAACTACGCGGCGGTGTTCAACGTGACGGAATCGGTGGCCCTGTACGGGTCGTATTCGACGAGCTTCAATCCGGTGGATCCGACGCTGGAGAATATCGCCGGCGTGCGCGGAGCCTTTGATCCAACCACCGGCAGGAACTACGAGGCCGGGGCGAAATTCGATCTGCCCGGCCGGCGGGTCTCGGCCACCATGAGCTTCTTCAAGAACAGCGTGAGCAACGCACTGGTGCAAACGGGCATCAACGACGTGAATTTGAACGGCGTGCGTTATTACCAGGAAGCGGGCACAAGGAAGGGCAAGGGCGTGGAATGGTCGACTGACGCCCGCCTGATGCGCGATGTGTTCGTCACCGCCGCGGTGAGCTACACCGATGCGGTCTACACGGGCTCGGGCCCGGCGAGCGCTGCGGCGACATTGGCGATTCCCGGATCGAGGGCCGAGAAGACTCCGAAGTGGGCGTGGAACGCGCGCACGCACTACGAACGCTCCGAAGGGCGGCTGGCCGGATTGGGGATGAGCCTGGGGCTGCTGTGGCAGGATCAACGGCTGGGCAGCAACGGGGCGCGCACGTTTGCGGCGCCGGATCCGCTGATGCTGCCGGCCTACACGCGGGCGGATGCATCGGTCTTTTACCGCATCAACAAACACATGGATGTGGCGATGAACCTGGAAAATCTGACGGATCGGCGGATCTTCCTCAACGCCACCACCGGATCGTCGATCGAAATGGCGCCGCCACGGACAGCGACGATGCGCGTGAGCTACCGGTTCTAAGGTGATTTTGTGACGGAGACCGAACCCATCGCGGCAGCGAACCTGAAAGCCCCACGATCCCGGCGGTCCTTTTGGATCCGGCAGATCACGGTGTGGCACTGGGTGAGTTCGGGCGTGTGTCTGGGCGGGATGCTGCTGTTTACGATAACGGGCATCACGCTGAACCATGCCGCGGAGATACCGGCGGTTCCCGTGGTCCAACAGCAGCGGGCCGTTGCCCCGGCGGCGGTGTTGGCTCCGGTGAAGGCTTTCAAGAGCGAGGGTAAGCGACCGCTGCCGCGCGAGCTGTCGGCATGGCTTGAGAAAGTGTTCGAAACGCCGGCGGGCGGAGAGGCCGAATGGTCCGAGGCTGAGATCTATGTGTCGCTTCCCCGCCCCGGCGGCGATGCCTGGATCACCGTAAACCGAGCATCGGGCGAGGCGCGATTTGAGAAAACGGACCGGGGATGGATCTCCTACCTGAACGATCTCCACAAGGGCCGGCATACGGGCCTGGGATGGCGCATCTTCATTGATGTACTGGCCATCGCGTGCCTGGTGTTCAGCCTCACCGGGCTGGTGCTGCTGCAGGTGCATTCGGCCAAGCGGCCGGCGACATGGCCGCTGGTGACACTGGGGGCTATCGCGCCCGTGCTGGTGTTGCTGCTCTTTGTCCATCGTTAGAGAAAGAGAGGCTTGTATGAGATTTTTGCTTTCCGCCGCGTGGTTGGCGGCAGGAATTCTGGCCGCGGCGGACCTTGAGGTTACCGTCGAGATACCCAGGCTTAACGTTGCCGAATATCATCGGCCCTATGTCGCGGTTTGGATGGAAGACGCAGGTCAGAAAGTAGCCGCCAACCTGACGGTGTGGTACGACCAGCAGACCACGAAGAATGAAAAGGGGACTACGTGGCTGAAAGACCTGCGGACGTGGTGGCGGAAAGCGGGACGTGAGCTCAGCTTTCCGGTGGATGGCGTTTCCGGAGCGACGCGCCCTCCCGGATCGCACCAACTGACGTTCCGCGGGGCGGGGCCGGCGCTTTCCAAGTTGGCGCCGGGCGCATATGAACTGGTGGTGGAGGCGGCGCGCGAGGTGGGCGGGCGCGAAGTATTGCGGGTTCCCTTTCAATGGCCGGGCGGGAAGGCCCAACCGGCAAAGGCGCAGGGACAGCGGGAGCTTGGGCTGGTGCAGTTGATCGTCAAACCGTAGCGGAGATCGAAAGGATCAAATTTTATGTCAAGACGAAACCTGAGGTTGATAGTAGCTGTGGCCGCGGCGGTTGTGCCGGTGACCCTGCAGGCGCACCGGCAGTGGATGCTGCCCTCCTCGACGGTGCTATCGAATGCCGATTCATGGATCACTGTGGACGCGGCGGTGTCCAACGAACTCTTCTACTTTGATCACGTGCCGATGCGGCTGTCGAACCTGGTAATTACGGGCCCCGACGGCGCGGTGGTGACGCCGGAGAACGCAGCGACGGGCAAGTACCGCAGCACCTTCGACGTACACCTGACGCAGCCGGGCACCTATCGCATCGCGCAGGTGAACGACACAATCTTCGCCACCTGGACGGAGAACGGGGAGCGGAAGAACTGGCGGGGGTCGGCAGCGGAGTTCGCCAAGGTGGTTCCGGCGAACGCGGAAGGGATGAAGAAATCGCGAATGAGCAACCGGGTGGAGGTGTTCGTCACGGCAGGCAAGCCGACCAAGAGAGCGCTGGAGCCGTCCGGCGTGGGCCTGGAGTTGGCGCCTGTGACTCACCCCAATGACCTGGTGACCGGAGAGGCGGCGACTTTCCAATTACTGATGAACGGCAAGCCGGCCGCGGGGATGGAGATCACGTTGATCCCCGGCGGAATCCGGTATCGGGATGAGCTGCACGAGATGAAGTGCAAGACGGAGCAGGATGGGAAATTCACGTTTACTTTCGAGGATCCTGGAATGTACTGGCTGAACGCGACCAGCGGCGGCGGGCCGCGGATGGGCGGACCAGGGGGCGGCCAGGGTCCCATGCGATTCCCGGAAGGGGACCGGGCGAGCTACACGGCAACGCTCGAAGTGCTGCCGCAGTAAGGAGTGTAGACGATGGCAACTCTAGTGATGGTGCGCACGGTTTGCTGCGAAAGCTTCAAGTGTACGGGGACGCGATGTTCCATTTGTCCTTGCCGGCCTGAAAACCGCGAAGCGGCGCGCAAATGCAAGAGCGACATGGAAACGGTATCTCTCGGCCGGCGGCTGGGAGGAATCAGCGCGACGTTCGATCCATCGGCCGCTGGCGCTTCAGCTTCAGCACCAAGCCTCCCGTGACGGGTTTCGGGGAGCCGGTCATCCGCCCTTGCCCCGCGCCTTCTTCATATCCAGAGTACGCATGAGCCGCGAGAGATGATTGGGATGCACCCCCAGCAGCGCCGCGGCCTGCGTCTGGCTTCCACCCGCCTCGGCCAGCGCCTTCTCCACAATCTGGCGCTTTGCCTCGCGCAGGGCTTCGTACAGCCGCCCGCCGCCATCTTCGGAAGAGGGCGCCGGCTGCTCGAGCACGGTTTCCGGCAGATCCTCGGGCAGGATCTGATCGCTGACGCCCATCACCACCGCCCGTTCGATGGCGTTCTCCAGTTCGCGGACGTTGCCGGGCCAGTCGTAGCGCACCAGCAGGGACATGGCCCGCTTGGAAATGCCCCTGATGCGGCGTTTCACGTTGGCTGCGTAGCGTTCGGCGAAGTAGTTGGCCAGCAGCGGAATATCCTCGCGACGGTCGCGCAGGGCGGGCATGCGGATTGAGACCACATTAAGCCGGTAATAAAGATCGGCGCGGAAACGCGAAGACTTCGACTCTTCGCGCAGGTCGCGATTGGTGGCGGCGATCAGGCGGATATCGAGCTCAATCGGCCGTGTACCGCCAACGCGCTCCATCTCGCGCTCCTGCAATACGCGCAGCAGCTTGCCTTGCAGCAGCGGCGCCATCTCACCGATTTCATCCAGAAACACCGTGCCGCCGTAAGCCAGCTCGAATTTCCCCTTCTTCTGCGCCACAGCGCCCGTGAATGCGCCCTTTTCGTGGCCGAAGAGCTCGCTTTCCAAAAGGTTCTCCGGGATCGCGGCGCAGTTGATGGCGATGAAGGGCTTGTTGGCGCGGTCGCTGTTGCGGTGGACGGCGCGCGCCACCAGCTCCTTGCCGGTGCCGCTTTCGCCTGAGATCAGCACGGTGGCTTCGGACCTGGCGGCGCGGCCGATGGATTCGATCACCTGTTTGATCGCCGCGCCCTCGCCCACCATGTCGTGGTTGACGGCGATCTCCTCGGCCAGACGGCGGTTCTCGCCTTCAAGCGAATCCATGCGGTTGGCGTTTTCCAGCGCCAGGGCGCCGATGCCGGCGACGGCGGTCATCAGCTCCAGCAGGTTCTCGTCGAATTGCACCTTCGGGTCGGTGGATTCCAGATAAAGGACGCCCAACAGGCGCTGGAACGCCTCCATCGGCGCGGCGAGGACGGAACGCACGCTGCGCATGATCAGGCTTTCAGCCGCCTGCAGCGATTCCTCGGCGTCGATGTCGTTGGTGAGCACGGCCACCCGTTGGCGCACCACGTGGCCGATGACCGTGCGCGAGAGGTCGGGGTCCTCCACCTGTCCCCGTTTGCGGTCCAGGCAGATGATGGAGTCGAACTCGTCCGGGCCGGCGCCTAAGAGTATGGCCGCGCGGCTGGCGCCGGCCACTTCCAGAACCGACTGCAGAATCTGCTGATACAAGGCCCCGGCCGAACGCGCCATGTGGATGGCCTTGCTGATCTTGAGCAGGGCGTTCATGTCGCCAACGGTTCGTTCAGTGGCTGGCAGCGGCGCGCCACTTTTGAGGAAACGGACATCCTCGGCCCGTAGAATGACACTGGAACGGCCAAGATCGATTGCCGTTTCAGCCAGCGTGTCGGCCAGCGATGCCCGGTGGAGCCGGAACACCAGCAGCGATTTTCCGATGCGAATCCGGTCACCGTCGGAAAGGGCATGGTTCCCGACGCGTATGTCGTTGACCAGGCTGGCGTTACGGCTTCCCAGATCTTCCAGGCGGAACTCCTCGCCGCGGCGTTCGATGACGCAGTGGCGGCGCGACACGCCTCCGTCCAGGAGCACAATATCGTTGCCCGGCTCACGCCCGATGGAAAGCTGCCCCTCATGGATGGGGTAGACACTACCGGCCAGGGGCCCCTCAGTCACCTCGAGAGTGGCCTCAACTGGCAGGATTGGGGTCATCAGATATATAGGAGTATAGCCCGATGCAAGGGCTTGAGGGGGCTGACGTAGGCCCACCTAACAAAAGTGTTAAGTGTGCAAACGAAAGGGTTAGGAATTTGGGTTCACGGCGCCCGTCTCCGAATCCGCGCCCACACAGTAAGCCATTATTTTTCAATGACTTACAGGAACGCCTCGGCTGTCTTACCGTTGTGGCACGGTGGTTGCACTTATAAGGGCATCTGGCGAGGCCAGAGAGAGAAAAAAAGGAGAGCAGCCATGAAGGTGAGAACGAAAGTGAAGGCCGGCAGCGCAGCCTGGGGCGTCTAGTCCAAAGCGACCGGCGGGGTTGGAGAAGAAGGAAATCGAAAGAAAGGAGAGCAGCCATGAAAGTGAAATCGAAAGTGAAGGCCGGCAGCGCAGCTTGGGGCACCTAGTCCAAAGCGATCGTCGAGGTTGGAGAAGAAGGAAGTCGAAAGAAAGGAGAACAGCCATGAAGGTGAGAACGAAAGTGAAGGCCGGCGGCGCGGTTTGGGGCACCTAGTCCGGACAGGCGTTGCGACGCAAGGTTGTGGAAATCCGAGGAAGGCAAAGGAGAGCGGACATGAAGGTAAGAACCAGGATCAAGGCCGGTGGTGCGGTCTGGGGCACCTAAAACTCCCAGGGAACTATTTCCAACGAATTTTACTTAGCCGCAAGGGGAACAGGGTTTAACGGGCTCCGGTTCCTTTTGCGGCGACGGCCGCGCAGACAGTGCCGCACCTCCGTTCGGCACGAGCGTGGCCGTTCCGTTTTTTGGGCGCAATTTTTCCCGGACGTGATAGGATCGCTGGATGAATCGCCGCGATTTTCTCTATCTGGGTGCGGCGCCGCTGGCGGCTACACGCCGGCTAGGCGCCAATGAGAGACTGACCATTGCCTGCATGGGCTGCCGTGGCCGGGCCGGATCGTTGATCGCCGGCTTCGCCGAAATGCCGGACGTCGACATCGCGACATTGATTGACGTGGATGCGAACCAGTTCGGCGCCGCGGTCCAGAAGGTGGAGTCCAGGAAAGGCCGGGCGCCGAAAACAGTGGGCGATTTCCGGCGCGTACTGGAGGACAAGTCGATTGACGCCATCGTCATCGGCACCCCCGAACACTGGCACGCGATTCCGGCGATCCTTGCCTGCCAGGCCGGCAAGCACGTGTACGTGGAAAAGCCGCTGGGGCACAATCATCGCGAGGGCGAAGCGATGTTGGCGGCGGCCAGGAAGTACAAGCGCGTGATGCAGGTGGGCATCCAGTCGCGCAGCGGACCTCATTTCGCCCAGGCACTGGAATACATCAGAAGCGGCGGACTGGGGCGGGTGGCGCTGGCAAAGGCGTGGGAAAGCGCCCGGCAGCGGCCGGTGCCGCGCGTGCCGGATTCGGCGCCTCCGGCGGGTGTGGATTACGACATGTGGCTGGGGCCCGCCCCGCGGCGCGCCTTTAATCCCGCGCGTTTCCACAGCAACTGGCGCTGGTTCTTCGACTATGGCTCGGGCGACCTGGGCAACGACGGCGTACACCGTATCGACTATGCGCGGCGCGGCCTGGAAGCGGCGTTTCAGGGAATGGGAAAGCAGCTTCCGGAGTGGCCGTTGAGCGTTGCTGCCAGCGGCGGTAAGCTCTACTTCGACGACGCGCAGGAATGGCCGGATACGCTGTTTGTCACTTGGGACTATCCCGGCGCGCTGCTGACATACGAAATGCGCATCTGGTCTCCGCATCCGATTGATGGCGAGCAGGAAGGCGCCGCGGTGTACGGCGACAACGGCTGGGTGCTGATCGGCAACCGGGGCTGGCAGGCCTATGGGCCAAAGGGCGAGAAGCTGCCGGCGCGCGGTGAGTCAGGCGACGACGATCCGGCGCACAAGAGGAACTGGGTGGACACGATTCGCAAAGGCGGTACGCCGAACTGCGATGTGGCGGTGGGCCATGTGGCGTCGTCGATGGTGCATTTCGGCAACATTGCCTGGCGGGTGAACCGGAAGCTGCAGTTGGATGCAATGGGCCGGGCCTTTCGCGCCGATGAGGAGGCGAACCAGAAGCTTGCGCGGACTTATCGCGCGCCGTGGATGCTGCCGAAGGTGTAGGCGTGCGCATCGCGGTGGTCTCCGACATCCACGGCAATCGCACGGCCTTTGAGGCGGTGCTGGCCGATCTGCGGTGGACCTCGCCCGATCTGATACTGCATGGCGGCGACCTGGCGGATTCCGGATCAAGCCCGGTGGAGATTGTGGACCGGATCCGAGAGCTTGGCTGGCCGGGGGTGGCTGGCAATACCGACGAGATGCTGTTCCGGCCCGAATCGCTCAATGCCCTCGCGATTCAGGCGCCCGGCCTTCAGACGCTGTTTTCCGTAATCGCGGAAATGGCTGCGGCGGCGCGCGAAGCGCTGGGGGAGGAAAGGCTGGCCTGGCTGCGTGGGTTGCCGCGTGTGCAGGTCCAGGGTCCGATGGCGCTGGTGCATGCCGCTCCGGGGAGCCTCTGGCGGGCGCCGGCGCCGGAAGCTGGCGATGCTGAGTTGGAGGGGGTATACGGCGTGTTGGGGGCGCCGGTGGCGGTGCATGGGCATCTCCACCGGCCGTATGTGCGGGAGGTTTCGGGAATGACGGTCGCCAATACGGGCAGCGCCGGCCTTCCCTATGATGGCGACCGCCGCGCGTCGTACCTGCTTCTGGACGGCGTGAAGCCGGCAATCCGGCGTGTGGAGTACGACGTGGAGAAGGAGATCCGGGCACTATCCGGCAGCGGGCTTCCGCACGCCGGCTGGGTAGGCGGCATGCTGGAAAGCGGCAGCTTCCGCATGCCGTGACGATTCCGAATCAGCCGATCACTGACTGCAGCCTGCTCAGCATGCGCCGGTCGCGTTTTGTGGGTCTGCCGTCGCTCACCAGGCCCGAATTGAGATCCGCCTTGCGCTGCTGAGCCGCAAGCAGCCTGGCCTCACGGCTGGCTTCGCTTTCGTTGTAGAGTCCCGCCGCCACCGCCGCCGGTCCGCGGATTTCACTTACGGCCAGCACCTCCACCTGGAACTCGCCGGCATCGTTGCGGATCACCAGGCGATCGCCGATCCGCACTTCGCGCGCGGCTTTGGCGCGGTGGCCGTTGGATTCGATTCTGCCCAGTTCGCAGGCTTTGGAGGCGAGGGAACGGGTTTTGAAAAAGCGGGCGGCCCACAGCCATTTGTCCATTCTCACAATGGATATGGTAACTCGCTGGGCGGGTCAAGCGATCCAAGCTCAGCCGCGTGATGGCCGAACTGTAAACTGCGGAAGGAAGGACATGAACACCGAGTTCACTCAACAACAGAAGCAGTATGCCCATAGAATGATCGAGCGCCTGGCCCCGGAAAAACTCTCCGCCGTCGTCGGGCTCCTGGAAGTCATGCTTGATTCCTTCGACCGCACCCTGGCCACCGCGGAGATCGACGACGAACCCGTCACCGAGCAAGAGCGCCGCGACATCGAAGCCTCGCACGAGTGGTTCAAGCACAACCACCAACTGCAAGGACCCTGCGTGAGGAAGCTCGTCCTCACCAATCAGGCCAAGGCTGATCTGGCGGGACTGGACCGCGCCACCCGCTTGCGCATCGCCGCCGCCATCCAGCGCACAACACCCATTTCGCGCGATTCGCAAAATGAGTTACAGGAGAAGGCGCTCTCATGCAAGCCCAGGTTCCCGCTCTGCAGCAACCCGCTCGGCTTGCGCGCCGCAGCATCAGCGGAGGAGGGGTGGCGTGTCTCCGCACTTTTCAACCGCTGAAAGCGGCCCCCGGGAACTTTTGTTTATGCAACGTTACCGGCTACTCCTCGGTAACCGTTGCTCTTGGATGCTGGCGCACCCAATCGAGCCAGTGCACCATGTCGCTGACAGATTTGATCGACGTT
>JANRLE010000294.1:0-10915 GCA_033762895.1 Bryobacteraceae bacterium
GAATGACATCGCAAGTGTCCCACGCAGCGGAAGCGAATAGGGGCCATCCAAGGTAAGCCCGATGGCCGGCTGTTGCAGCGGAGGCTGGACGCCCGAAGGCCCGGCAAACGAGTAGGAGGGTATCGGGGAGGGAGCCCGCCCCTGGTCCGCATTCCATCCACCGGCTTTTAGCAGGGATGCACGGCGGAACAACGGGCCGATGGTTGTGAAGGCAGTCCATCGAATGAAGTGGCAGAAGACGTCGAGGTCTGGGTCGACGATGATGGGCCAGTCAGATCCAGAAACCTGATCCCGAACCATGACCGGCGAATAGACCAAGTCGGGCTGCGGGTTCTGCCGGCATGCGAACTCGAGTTGTATGGAAATCTTGCGGGGCGTCAACAGGTCATCCGCATCCAGAAACTGCAGCCACTCCCCTCGTGACAGCGCCATCAAGTGGTTTCGGGCGCGATTGCCGCCGCCGTGATCGAGCCGTTCGAACCGGACCCTCTCGCCAAAAGTGCGGATCACGTCCGCAGTGCCATCGGAGGACCCGTCGTCAACGGCGATTACCTCGATCGGGGTGTAGTCCTGGGTTAACGCGCTTTGGATCGCCTCTCCCACCCATTTGGCGGCGTTGTAGCACGGAATCAACACCGATACAAGGGGACGCGGGGCGTTCATCGCGGTAGCCTCGCGCGAAAGGACTTCCCTGCCTCTTCACGCCAGCGGCGGTTCAGCGGCATATCGCGGCCGTCTTCCACGCCGAATCGCTGGACCAACCGGTTGCCGTAACCGGTTGGCATGTCCCCGATGCAAAAGATGATTTCGGCCAGCGACTCGGCAAAGACAGCATGATAGAACTGGCGGTTGATGCCCGTGGACACAAACGGAAATGCGAACGCGCGGGCTCGCGGCTGGAACGCTGCCAGACAGCGGCGGGTCTGTTCCAGTTGTTCGCCGAGGATCAACTCTGCATAGGGCGGATGATCGACACTGTGGCCGCCGATGGTAAAACCCTGGCTGCGCAGACTGTTCACCTGGTTGGTGGTCAGATAGGGCTGGTGGCGCCTCAGGTAATCGTCAAAGTCAACGTTCAGAGCCACTGCCGCGTCGTCCAGCATCTTGCGTCTCCGGTAGGTCACTTTCAGGAATTCCGCGGAGCCCGAACGGTCCATCAGCAGACTGGCCTTATGGCGATAGCAGAGCTCGCGGTTGTCAAGGAACGCGGTCGCAAGGAAGAATGTCGCGGGGACACCTTTACGGAGGCAGATTGGGGCGACGATCTCGTACATTTCGCGGAATCCGTCGTCGAAGGAGAGGAACGCCGAATTCTTTGGAAATGGGCGGCCGTTGCGGACACAGGCGGTTAAATCGTCCAGTCCGACAGGGCGAAAGCGGCGCAGAAGCCAGTCGAGATCTGCCTGGAAGCGTTCCGGGGTGCGGCTGGGATAGAGGTGCCGTACATGTGGTGGACATTGATCCGCGACCAGATGGAAACAGGGCGCGGCTAGGGGAGTGGCGGCGAGATGATTCAGCACCGAATGCGGTAACGATTGAATGGCGGAATGGAAGGCGGCCCTCATGACTGGTAGACGGCGGCCGTGTGCCGCGCGATGTTGTCCCAACTGAAGTTGCCGCAGACGCGTTCGACACGGGCACGCAGGTTCTGCAGGTCTGCCACGGCTCCCCGGGCAAGCGCGGGCGCCAGGCCCTCGTCCGGATCATAGAGCAGGTCGTCAGCACCAGCGGCGGTCTCGGCCAAGCCGGGCAGCCGATCACCGGCCGGTCGTAGGACATGGCCAAGAGAAAGGAACCGGAAGTCAGCACGCTTCTGAACGGAAGCACGACGAGGTCACATGCGCTGAACAGCAGGTTGACCATGGCGTCGGAAATACGGCTGGCGATGAGGCGAACGCGTGGGAGAGCCGCGGTGAGACGGGCAATCGACTCTCCGTAGCCGGTCTGCAGGGGCTGGCCAGCGATGATCAACGTATCTGTAGGCCGGCGGCTGCTGTGACGCTGCCAGGCCTCGAGCAGGTCCTCAATGCCTTTATAGGGCCGGATCAGGCCGAAGTACAAGAAGGTCCGGGAGTGGGCTGGAAGGTCGAGTTCCCGACGGGCCTCGGCGGGATCAACCGGATGCCCGTAAACGCCCCGATAGTGACCGTGGGGAATCACGGCCGTTTTGCGGGCTGCCAGATCCCAACGGCCGGCGATTTCGGCGGCGGCGGCATTGGAGTGAAAAATAACACGGTCCGCCGCGCGCGCCAGAGACCGTAGAATCCACGTTTCCAGGCGGGGAAATTGGCTTTCGTGCGAAGCGCGGTTGTGAACGGTCCAAATCACTCGAATGCCACGCAACTGGACAAGCCGCACATCCATGAGAAATTTCATGCCATAGAAGAGGAAGCTCATCCGGTTGTCCCCGCGAAGATAGGGCTCGGTCCAATGAAGATGCAGAACATCCGAGCCGCGCGCCAAGCCGCGGGACAACGGCAGAATGCGTCGGTAGCCGGCGGGAAATTCGACCTCAACACCAAGCCCGGCCAAGCCCCTGGCAAGTAGGTCCTGGTAGGGGTTCCCGTTGCGGTAGTCCGGCATCATGCTGACTTTCATGCGGCCTGCAGCCTGAAGGTCTCCAGCGACTGGAGGAACGATTGAGACTCCAGATGGCGAATGCCTTCCGAATACATGCGGTGACGGATTCGGCCAACATAGTGGCGGCAGGGAACATTGCCAATAGGGCCGTCGAGCCGGACCGCGTACTCCGGAGGTAGCAATTCCGCTCCGAAACGGCTGCTGCAGAGTGCGAACAGCGTTTGTTCGATGCGCCACGGGTGACCGTGGATCTCAGGGGCGGAGAGGAACTCCTCCAGCCAGTCCAAACGGAGCGAGGCGCGGTGAATCAAGCCAAGTCCGGAGTTGAAGCGATCGATGAGGTTGATGCCAAACCGCTTGTGAGCGGCTTGCGGGGTGATCGTATACGCGCTGGCGACATCAGGATTGACGGTGTTGCGCAGGTAGCATTCGCGTTCAATCCGATTTAGTAGCACGGTGGGAGAACGGAAGAAGAGGATATCGCTGTCGAGCAGGAGGAAACGTTCCTGGCGGCCAAAAGCGATCGCATTGAATATCTTGAGTGCGAGGTTGTTCGAATTTCGAAAGTCCAGGCAGCGGGGATGGCCGGCCAGGAGATTCGGTGCCGAATCATCCGCCTTTTGGCGCGAGATGATCCTGGCGTGGGGAAAGTGCCGCTGCAACGCGGTCCGGCCTTCCGACGGAAGGGTGCCGTCATCGTGCACACAGAGCGGGAAGGCACGCCGCGACATCAAATAGAAGGACTTCAAGGCCCAGATCAGATTCAGCCAGTCTTCGGCCGAGGTAAGCACATGGATTTCGCAACTCCCGGCGGGGGGGGCGGCGAAGGCCGGTGTGTCGAGAATGCGCTGTCGAACCATATCCCTGTAATAGGCCGTCAATAGCCCATGTTGGTACTTCGACTTAAACAGGTAGAAGAGGTGGCCGGGTCTCACGGTTTCAGCCACGCGAGGACTCACGGCGCTCATGGTAATAGCGCGCATAGGTTTGATAAGTGTCGTCGGCGCCTTCTGGTGTCCAGTCGTTGAGGACGGTGCCAACGACAGGAATACGCTCGGCGGCAAACAGAGCACGGACCGAAACCGCGCTTTCGCGGAACGTTACGCCGGACCGTACGACCAGAACTACGCCATCAGAGAACCGGCCCAGAAGGCGGGAGTCAGCAAAGTGCAACGCGGGCGCGGTATCGATGAGGACTATATCGAAGTCCCGGCGGAGGCGATCCAGCAGCACGGGCACACGGTGGGAGAACAGCAGCGGCGTCGCCGTCTCCTGAGGACCATAGCCGCTTGCGAGCAGTGACACTCCCGGGACGGCGGAAGGCTGTATGTAATGCACCAGGTCAACATCCTCGGCGGGCAAGTCGGAAATAATCAAGTCCCGAAGTCCTGGAACATCCTGTAACTGGAAGAGCCTATGGAGCCGTGGCCGGCGGAGGTCGGCGTCAACCAGGAGTACGCGCTTGCCGGTTTCGGCGATCGCAACAGCAAGATTGCCAACGAGTGTAGTCTTACCTTCGCCGGGGCCGGGGCTAGTAATCACAATCACTTTCCGGCTGGCGCCGGCCCCCCCAAATAGAGATGTAAGTGCAAAGCGGAATGACTCCGCGGCGAAGGATGGCTTCTCCTGCCATACAATGAGGGTCTTTGCGGCGGCGGCGCTGGAGTTTGGCGGGTCTGGTTCGGGGACATTGGCGCCGGTTCTCGCCAGCCGCCTCACGCTGTCCGGAAATCCTCCCCAAAGAGGCGCCGCCGGACCAAACGACGGAATCACACCCAATTCCGGCACATCCAGCAGATTGGCCGAATGGCCGGGAGCCGCGAATACACGGCTCAGTCTGCGGGCTTTGATCAGTTCCAGGCCCACGATCAGCGATATCGCCGCCGCCGCCAGGAACAGGGTTGCCTTCACGATGTCGCTCGATGGCTTAGGGCGAAGGGGAACGCTGCTGGCGCCGGGAGGATCGATCACGCGGACGTAGTTGGTCGGCAGGGCCGTTGCCACGGTGGTCTGATTCAGTTGCTGCCGTAACATGTTGTACGTCTGGCGGGCGGCCTCGGCTTCGCGCTGAAGCATGGCATACTCGCCGCTCTTGTCAGCCTGGCTGATGAGGGACCCTACCTGCCCCGAGTAGGAGCGGGAGATCAGTTGTTCCTGGCGTTCAGAGGCCTGCAGGTCGGCTCGGGCGCGCTGCACAGCGATCTCTTTGGCGCGTTCAGTAGTTGCCGTTAGTTCCTGCTGGATTTCGACCAGTTGCGCGCGGAAACGTTTGATGCGATCGTGCTCAGGCGTCATCACCTGTAGCATCTGCGCTTCCTGCCTGCGTGCTTCGGCCAGCTTGTCGCGCAGTGCGCGAACCGAGGGGTTATCCTGGATCTCGGAGCTGCCGCCGGATTGAAGCGCTTCCAGGCGGCTTTGTTTGGCGACCCGGTCGGTCTGAGCGTTCGATAAGTCCATCCGCAGTTGCTGGAGGTTGGCCGCTGCCATCGGATTATGTTCACCGACGTAGAGACTGCCTGTACGGCGCATGAAGTCCCGTACCTTTTGGTCGGCCTGTTCGGCGCGGTTTTTCGTTTCCTCCAACTGCCCCTCCAGCCACTGCGCGGTACGGGAGGAATGCGTGGAGCGCTGCTGACTGAACTGTGAGATGTACTCGGAAGTAAGGGCGCTCAGGAAGGCGATGCCCGTGTCCGGTGAAATCGACTCGCAGGAGAGTTCCACCAGCCGTGTGGCCCCCACCGCCCTTGCCCGCAGCGAACCCGCAGCCATGCGGATGCCCTGCTTTGTCAGTTCGACCGGCTCCTGTGCCAGCAGACCCAGCCTGTTCCGGGCCCTCCCGAAAAGATCGGGGGCGGGTGGACTTTGCGGTGGCAATTCGAGGGTCGTACGGTCGGAGGTTCGATTGAGTAGGGCCGAACTCATTAGAATTCGGGTCTGCGTCTGGATATTCGTGGCGTTGCTGCCCTGGAAGTCCATGATATTCACACCCAGAAAGCTATCGTTGGCGCTGAGCACTTCGATTGTGGTGTACGCGGGATAGACCGGGGGCTGAAGGATGACTCTCGCCACTCCAATCCCGGCGCCCACGATGACCGCCAGAAGGATCAGCCATTTTCTACGCCAAAGCAAGTCCGGGTAATCGATATGCTCTGGCAGCTTGCGCTGCATCATCAGTTGGGTGGTCGCCGATACCCTTGTGTCCGAAGAAAGGCTCCAGCTACTGTCAACCGGATGGGGAATCGGACTAGGTGCATCCATCAGTCTCTCCAGAGCAGCGGTTTAGATGGCGGGCGGCCATGGTCATCCGTTTTCATCGGCGGGCGACCGCCGCTACCAGGTCACTCAGTGACTTACGTGCAGGGTAGCCAGATACAATGGACGAGGCCCGCGATAGCGCTTTCATCAGCAGCGCCCCAATTCCCCCACTCGCTCTGATCCCGCTTCCGGCGCCGCTTAGCGTCTGGCCAGGACCCAGACGAGCGTTCCCACCGTAGCTGGACCTACATACCACGCCACCCGCGACATTGCATGCCGGAGTCCGCTCGATTTGGGGATCACAAGCACATCATTGGGCAGCAATGGCATGTCGTTCGCTGTTCCCTGCATGACGGCCTTCAGATTGACCGGGATTTCCGCACGCCTGGCCGAATCGAGCACCGGACGCAGGATTCGGGCGTTAGCCGGGTCCGCATTCGGGCCGAGACCACCAATCAGGGCGAGGATTTGCATGACGGAAATCGAGTCGCGATCAGTCAGCGGAAATGCCCCGCCCTTACCTACTTCACCGCTGACGTATACCATTTCTTCAATCCCCACGCGGAGGATATCGAAAGGCTTCAGCACAATGTCCTCTTCAGGATTCACTGTTTCCATCAGGCGGCTCAGGTTGAGTTCGGCCACACTGATATTCCTGTCGCGGTCTTCGGTGGCGTTTCGCAGCGGGATTTTGCCATGTTCCAGTCGCCGAGTGATCTTGATTCGCCGGCTCGCATTCGGCTGCAACCCACCGAGACTGGAGAGGGTCTCCACAAGCGTCCGCCGTCCGATCAGGGGATAGATTCCGGGTGCCCGAAACGCGCCCAGCAGAAAGATCGGGTCGGCCTTGTATTGCGCAACCGATATCGAGACGGCGGGAGATTGATAGAACTTGCGCAGCATCTTTACCAACTCCGCCTCCGCCTGCTCAACCGTAAGCCCCGCCAGTTTCACGTTCTGCAGGGTGGGCAGATAGACGTTCCCATCGGCATCGATGCGGTAGACCTTTTCGTGCATCTCCTCCACTTGCGGAACGCGAATCAGGATCTGATCGTTGGCCCCCAGGACGTAATTGAGCCGCAAGCGCTCGAGTCCTCCGTCTACAGGCAGGTTTACCGGCATGTTCTGGGTGGCCGGCGCGGGTTGCCCGAAGGCCATCGTACCGGCAACGGAAAGCGCCGCCGCCCAGACCACGGTCGGCACCATCCCCCGGCGCCTGCTCACCTTTTCAGTCATGTGACATCCCTCCGATCACCATACTCCGCCGGACCCAGCAATCGCAGCACCTCGTCCAGCCGCTGATTCACCTCGGCTAACTGGCGATCGAGATAGCCAACCAACGAGTCTGGCCTGCCTTCCCCGTCGTTTGCCGAGGCGAGCAACTGAAATACAGCCGTTCGGACCAGTTCAGAAACGCTCCTCTCGCCATCCACGGAGCGGCACATGCTCGCCAGGCGGCTAAACTCGCTCTCGGAAAGACGGAAATATACGACCCTGGATCTCGGGCTCACTACCGACATAGGATTATCCCGCGCATGGGTTAGCCTTGGACATGTTGAGAAGCGCCCAAATCGGCGTCGGCCCAACAAACAAGAAGCACGAGATCGAACCTGCTAAACCGATACGGACCGTTGACAAGTATCCCGCAATATACTGAAGGCTTACCTGCTGCCGCAATGCGACGGGCGTGCAGCGTCAACCGCAAGTGGCAAGAGTTGCCCAACTCTCTTGCGCTCAAACAGTTAACAGAGACTTATTAGAAGTTGGATTTCCCGCGAAGCACAAAGCAGGGAGGTCTGTCGCAGAACTTCCTCCGGCGGTCCCCCCAAACCCGGACGAGCCTGGGATGTATCACTCATGCAAGCTACCGCCCCTTTCCCAACACTATCATGTGGGAATCACTCGCTCTTACACGGTGGAAGTTCTCCTCTACAATGCCTCAGTCTCGTGACGTTTGTCAAGAGGAGCAGGCAAATTCTTGGCCTGTTCCGGGTGTCGCTCCCGAAAATTCCGATTCTTCAGGCAAACACCGGTGGCTGGAGCGTGGATCTGATTAGAGCGGGCCACACCGAAGCGTTTGCCTCCGCGCCGGGCCCACGGGCACTTTGGACTCGGCGACAACGATCAACGCGGGATCTTCTCGAAACAAGGGCGGCGATTCGCAGGTCTTTCCTGGTTCTGAATTCGACCGAATCGAAACAGGGACTAATTCGCGATGATCCCGTTGAGCGCGTCACTTGCGGCCATTCTTGCCAACCGATCTCTCACCGCACGTGAATTCTATCGCTTCACTCCGGCAGCCGCATCATCCCCGTCCAGAACAGGTTGCCTCCGCCGTCCTGCTCATATCGCCGCACGAACGTCAGCTTCCCGTCGGCGCCTATGCGGAACAACACGAGCGACGCCGGCACGTCCCCGGCCCGCACCATGTTGGCCACCACCAGCAGCCTGCCTCCCGGATCGATGGTGAACGTGCGCGGATGCACCCCGTGTGTGCCGGCGCTCTGAATCAACACCGGCTCGCCGGTCCGAGGGTCGATCGAGTAAACCGCAATCGAGTTTTCTCCGCCTGCCGCGCCGCGGTTTCCCAGATAAACAAACCGTCCACTGGGATGAACGTGGATGGCGCTGGTGGCCTGCCCGGTGCGCCGTGGATCGGCGAGTGTCTCCTTCGCAAACAACGGCGCCGCGCTCAGCGATGGCCCATCCACCACGCCGTAGACATGCAGTTTGTTCTGCGCCTCAATCGTGACATAGGCAAGTGGCCGGGAAGGGTGAAAGTCCAGGTGCCGCGGCTGAAAGTTGCGTCCTCCATTGGGAGCGATGGAAGCGCGGTTGCGCAACACGCCGTCACGGTAGCCGAACACCTTCAGCGCCCCCGGATCTTCCGGCTTGTCCACCGACGCAGCATTGCCGCGTGTTACCACCACCACCATACGGTTCGACGGATGCATCCGCACCTGGTGCGCGTAGACGCCGAAGTCGAGTCCGCCCGATTGACGCACCTCCGCGCCCAGCATCCCGTCGGCGCCGATGCGATGGACCGTCGCACGGCTCGGCTGGTTATAAGCAACAATGACATGTTGCCCCGGAACGTCAACCGTGAGGAACACGGACCGCGCCGGCACTTGAATCGGCTTGCCGTGCGGATGCAGCACGCCGGTAGCGCCATCCACGCGGAACGCCGTCACCCCATGGCTCCCGGTCTTGTCCGCCGCATTGTTGCTCCATGCCACGTACAGAAACCTGCCTGAGGGATGAGGCCAGGCCTCCTGCACGTTCTCCGGCAGCTTAACCGAGGCCTGCCTTGCCAGCGTGGCGCTGTTTACGTCCACCGCGTAGGTAGTAAGTTCCCCTCCCACGGCGGCATGCAGAACGATCCTGGCCTCGGCGGCGCTTGCGGCATGCAGCGCGAACGCCACGGCGAGACACAATGAGCGCAAAGAGTGCATCGCTAAAAGTATATCCGCAGTCAGGGTGTCGCGCCTTATCCTTCTTGGCGTTGGCAACATTTACGGTTACCTCGCAAGGCTTGACCCCGAAATGCAATTGGCTAGCGTTGCGTTGCCGCCGGTCCATATGCCTCGAATTCATACACCCGATAGTGGTTCACGCTAATTGGCGAGGCGTTGGAAAAGCCGATCCGGATTGCCGTCGCGTTCACCGCGTTAAACGTGAGTGAGGCCCAGCCGTGGACGGCGCTGTTATGGTTATCTGTCAACACCGTCCCATTGGCATTCACGCCGCTAGCCACCATGTTCTCCGCGCCCTGGAATCCATTCGTCAGGCCAGTCACCGGCGTCCAGGTGCGGGAGGAAAGCGGTGTGGATACCGGACTGGTGGAATATTCGATCACCAGGTTCTTGGCGATCAGCCCCGGTCCTCCGGCGTCGTTGTCCTTGAACAGGCGAATGCGGTTCACGCCAGTTGATGCAGCGAAGCCGATTCCCAGATAGGAGGGGTTGACGCTGTTGAAAGATTCCGTTGTCCATGTAAAGCTTGCCGTGCTGCCGTCAATGGCATTCGCCGGGAGGTTGTTCGACAGCCGTCCATTCGGCCAGCCCGCAATGTCGGTGATGGTTACGCGGACCGGTGATGACGCCACCGGCGGCCCTTCGCCGGTAACCGTGAACTGCGCGGTGGGCGCCGGTGGATCCGTCACAATGCTGATCGTCCCGCGATGCGTTCCAGGCCCGGTTGGCAAGAAGCGTACAGGCACGTTTACCGCGTTCGTTCCGCCCGTGCTGATCGTATTGAGGCTCACCACGAAGCTGGGGTTGGAACTCGTAATATCGACGATCAGCAGCGGCACACTGCTAACGTTGGTGGCGCGGACCGTCTTGGTCTGGCCGGCTTCCGATGCCAGAAACGAAAGTGATGGTGGCTCGAATCCCAAAGCAGGCTGCTGAGTGGCGCGGCCCACGCCAGTAACAATCACCGTGACGACGGGCCGCGCCGGATCATCCGTAGTGATGGTAAGCAGGGCGTTCTGCGGCCCGCCCGCTCGAGGTGTGAACCGGATCTGCAGGTTTTGAAAAGAGCCCGCTCCAATCGCGAACGGGACGCCTGGCTGAATCCGCGTGAACTGCGCATCGTCGATCGTTATTCCGGTCACGTTCCGGGTTGCTGCGCCGCTGTTTCGGATGTTGATCGTGCGATCCGCCGTTTCGCCAACGGCCACAACGCCGAAATCCACGATCCGCTGCGGCACCTCGATCGAAGACGACGCTGTCCCGCCTCCTCCGCCCGATCCGTATGCTTCGAACTCGTGAACTTTGTAGTGATTGAAGAACGTCTGGCTCGTGGTGTTATTGAATCCGATGCGAATGCCCGTGGCGTTCACTGAATTGAAGGTGAGAGAAGCCCAGCCGCTATTGGCGCTGTTGTGAGAGTCGCGTGTCACCGTTCCGTCGGAATTCACCGCCGACGCCACCAGCAACTCAGTTCCATTGAAGCCGTTGGCAAGGCCCGTTACCCGGGTCCAGGTTCGTTCCGGCAGCGGCGTGGACGCGTTGGTTGTGGTGTACTCAATCACCAGGTTCTTGAAATGGTCGCTGAGCGTGCCCCCGCCGCCGTCGTT
>JANRLE010000295.1:0-3230 GCA_033762895.1 Bryobacteraceae bacterium
CAAACACCACACTCGGCGCCGCCCAGCCCGTCACCCTCCCGGTCACCATCAACGGGCGTATCGCGCAGCCGCAAGCCGTTCACTACTACCGTTTCGCCGCTAAAAAGGGCCAGCGTATCGTCCTCGAAGTGGAAGCGCGCCGGCTCGATTCCGAACTCGATTCTGAAATCGAAGTGCTCGATGCCGCCGGGAGGCCGATTGAACGCGCCGTGGCCCGCGCCGTCAGCGATACTTACACCGTCCTGCGCGATCACGACTCCGTGCAGCGGGGCATCCGCATTCAAGCCTGGCACACCTTCGCCGTCGGCGACTATCTGCTGATCGGCTCTGAGATCGTCAGGATCGAAGCGCTCCCCCGCGGCCCTGACGACGACTTCATCGCGGAATCCTTCGGCGGCCAGCGCATTTCCTACTTCGGGACCTCCGGCGAAGCCCACGCCATCGACAAGCCCGTTTACAAGGTTCAGATTCACCCCGCCGGTTCCCAATTCACATCCAACGGGCTGCCGCTGGCGCGGCTCTACTACCGCAACGATGACGGCGGCCCGGCCTACGGCAAGGACTCCTATCTCGACTTCACCGCGCCGGCCGATGGCCACTACATCGTCCGTATCCGCGACATCCGCGGCGACGGCGGACTCCGCTACCCCTACCGTCTCACCGCCCGCGCACCCCGTCCCGATTTCCGTCTCACCATGGACCCGCGCAATCCGAACGTTCCCGCCGGTGGATCGATCCCGTTGACTGTCACCGCCCTCCGCCTCGACGGTTATGAGGGGCCCATCGAGGTCAGTGTCGATGGCCTGCCCCAAGGCCTGCGCGTCACCAGCGGCGCCATCGGGGCGGGGCAGATGACGGCAACGCTGATCCTCAGCGCCGATGCCGGGCTCTCCCTGAGCGCGGCCGCGCCACTTCGCGTAACCGGCCGCGCCACCATTGCCGGCCGCGACGTCGTGCATGCCGCGAACCCCGATGACCGCCTGATGCTGGCCGCCCTAATGCCCAAAGCCGATGTCGAAGTCGCGGCCCTGACCAGGGAAGTCACCCTGGAACCCGGCGGCACGGCCGAAGTCACCGTCACCATCGCCCGCCACGGCGGCTTCGGCGGCAGAGTGCCCGTCGAAGTGCGCAACCTGCCTCCGCGCGTCCGGGTGCTGGACGTTGGCCTCAACGGAGTGCTTTTCAATGAGGATGAAACCAAACGTACCTTCACCATTGAAGCGCTCAGTTCGGCAGAACCCGTCGAACAGGTCATTTACCTGTCTGGACGCGTCGAAACGCGGTCGCCGCAGCAGAGTTCCTACGCCGCGCCGCAATCCATCCGTCTGGTCGTCAAGCCCAAGGCAAAGTAGCCCGTCACTTCTTGCGCTCCCGTCCGAACTGTGGGGAGGACGAACTGCCGGTAACCTGAATGCGCAGGAACGTCCCCGCGCCCTTCTTTGAGAAGAACGGATCCACCGGCTTCAAAGCCCACCGTTTCCATCCGCTCATGGTTTGCGACACCTTGGCCTTCAGCCGCAAATCGCCGCGAAAGTCCAGCTTGTCGGCGTCCATGTCGTAGCCGCCAGCCAATCGGATATCAGCGCCCGGAACTCCGAACGCCAGTTCCCGGAACTCGATCGCCTGGTCCTCCATCCGGAACGCCCCGTTCATCACCGAGAACACTTCGTCGATCTCCTCACTTTTGGGCTGGCCTTGCCCGCGCCGGCTCAAAGAATCAATCTTGTCCTGAATTGACGACTTCAGGAACTTACCCTCGCGGATCGCAAACCGTCCGTCCAAAATCAGTTTCTCGATCACCTTGCCCGAGAGCGGCGGCACATCGATGCGCGTCTTCAGATCGATTCTGCCTTCCATCGATGGCTGCCCCTTCATCGCCAGCCGCAGCAGATCCGTCAGGTTGCCGTCGGGCATATTGACGTCCAACGAGATCGTGCGGCGCCGGTCGCCGTCGTGCCGGATGATGGCGCCGCTGGTGGTGAACCGGGTGGACCCAAGCAGCGCGCGCACCGGCCGCAGTGTCGTGTTGCCGTTCGTCCCGTCCACCACCGCCTCAAACTCCGTGCTCAGCGGAACCCGGTTCCCGGAGCGCTTCAGCCGGAAGTCCGGCACCTGCGCCGTCCCCCGCGCCTCGAAAGACGACAGGCTTCCACGGAACGAACCCGTCGAACGCAGGGTGCCCGCTATGGCTTTGAACACTCCCAGGTCCGCATTTTCAAACACGTACTCGCCAGCCAGATTCGTGTCGCCAGGGTCACCCGCGTTCCACGGGCCGAACGTGCCGCGGCTCTTCACAGCCCCGGGCGGTTTGGGATTCGTCAACTCGGCTTCGTATTTCATCGCCTTGCCTGCGCCCGTCGGCTGCAGACGCACGCGATGCAAATCAAACTGCAGCGGATTACGCCCTTTCACCCGCGGCAGGATCACCAGTTTGCCGTTCCGGATCAGTATCTCCTCCAAAACCACAGCGGGCGCGCCCGATTGTTCGGTCCGTCCCAACGCGGGCCGCTCTCCCTTGGGCGGAACGTGGATCTTCATCCCGTCCAGCACCACCCGCGCGATGCGCTTCTCCTTGTCGAACACCCGCCCGAGGTCCACCTGAAATTCGAAGCGGTCCATTTCAAACATGGGCGCAATGTCGCGCCGCCCTCTGTGGCGGAGCGCGATTCCCTCACCCCGCACCGTCACCAGCACGCCCCGGCCCCTGGTGTAGAGCAGCCGCAGCGGAGACAACTTCGGGATCTCCATCGAAAGTGCGCGCAGTTCCGCTTCGCTCTCAAAGCGCTTCTCCATGTACTCCACTGCCTGCTGCCGGATATAGGGTTCGAACCGCCTCGACATCCTTGCGCCTATAAACAGAAGCACGGCGGTGATCGCCACCATTGCGGCTATGCCGCCAATCAGCCATTGTTTGCGCCGTCTGGTCATGGACTACTACCAGACTGGCAGCAGGAAGCCGATTGAGCAACCCCCGCGGCTGAATCAATTCTTCAGAAAATCCACTTCAGGGCAAACTGCATCTCGCGCATCGTGCGCGCTGTCAGCACGCGTCCGAACGTGTTCCGGTTGCGAACATCCGGCGACGGCACATTCCAGTTGGGATGGTTGGAGAAGTTGAAAGCCTCCCACCGGAACTGCAGCCGGTGGCCCTCCCAAGGCATGGAAAAATCCTTCAGCATCGAAAAATCCCAATTCGCGTAGCCCGGGCCCAACAGCGTGTTGCGCGCCGT
>JANRLE010000296.1:0-2099 GCA_033762895.1 Bryobacteraceae bacterium
AACATGCCGGACTGTTTGAGGCGGTGACCGATTACGGTCTTGCAGCCGGCCTCGATCACACCGGAGCCGACGAACAGGTGCTGCTTGCGGAATTCCGGGTAGTTCATGCGAGCCGCATTTGTGACAGCGGACCTATGCACGGGAAGGTGAACGGCTGACGGCGATCGGCGGAGAGGGCCTTTTGGGGACCCTGAGAATACTGCGCTAGAACAGGGAAAGCGGCGAAGTGGACGCTTCGCCGACTCATTCTCAGGAGTCACCCAAAAGGTGAAGAACAGCAAAGAGGATAGCGACAAAACGTGCGCCGGACAAGGGGCACAGGCGGTTATCGCGGAGCCCTTGAAAATCGGGGCTTCCACGCCCTATGACTTCTCGGGGCGGAATCTGACAGCGTATGGCGGCCTGCTGCCCGTGGCCACCATGCTGGAGAAGCTCGGTTTCCAGCAACTGCTGGAGGAAACGCTCACGATTCGGCGCCAGACGCGGGTCATGCCAGTGTACCGATTCGTGCTGGGCATGGTGCTGGTGCTGTATGTGGGGTTTTCGCGGCTGAATCATCTGCGCTTTGTGGAGCGCGAGCCGATGTTGACGGGAATTTTGAAGGTGCCGCGGGTGCCGCCGCAATGCACGTTCTGGCGCTTTCTGGCCTCGTTGCATCTGAGCGTGGCGGGCCAACTGCTGCGGGTACAGCAGATCCTGCGGCAGCGGGTTTGGCAGACCGCCCATGTGGATCTGAAGAGCATTACGCTGGACACCGACACCACGGTCAATACGTTGTTCGGTCATCAGATGGGCGGGCGGAAAGGCTATAACCCGAAGAACAAGGGCAAGAAAAGCTACCAGCCGATTCTGACGTTTCTGGCCGAAACCCGCGAATACATCGGCGGGGAATTGCGCAATGGGGACCGGCCGACTGGCGCCCAGATCGCGCGGCATCTGGAAAGCGTGTTCGCGGCTTTACCGAAGGGGGTGGAGACGCTGTACGCGCGCGCCGATTCCGGCTTCTACTGTGCGGAAGCGGTGCGGGCCTATGCCCAGTCGGGCGTGCAGTTCATCATCTCGGCGCGGAAGACCTCGCGTCTGGTCGATGAACTGAAAGCCGCCCCATGGACGGGTTCTCCCCAAACCGATGCCGAGGGGCAGTGCGAGTTCCGCTATCAGCCGGAGGGCTGGGATCAAGCCTACCGCTTCATCGCCCTGCGCTACGAGAAGAAGAAGGAAGCGACGGCGGCGGAGCAGCCCGAACAGTATCAGTTGTTCGACACGCCGGAGTACAGCTACCGCGTATTCGTCACGAATATGCGCGAGGGGATCGCCCTGCTGGCGTGGTTCTACAACCAGCGGGCGGGCGCGGAAAATCTCATCAAAGAAGCCAAAAACGATGCGGGCATGGCGGACCATCCCTCGGGCCGGTGGGCGATGAACTGCATTTTCTTCCAACTCGCCATGCTGGCTTACAACCTCAACTGCTGGCTGATGCTGTTCAACCGGGAAGAGGAGGCCACGGTGGAAACACTGGCGCACACCACGCTCGCCACAACGCGGCTCCGGTTCCTGTTCCTGGCGGCCCGCATCTGGCGACATGCCGGACGCATCGGCATCAGCTACAGCGATCACTACGCCGAGCAGTCCCTCTTCGACCGCCTGATGCTGCGCTTGCGAGCCATCGCTGCGGGCGCCGCCGAATATCTGCCCGTAATCCCCGCCGCCCTGCGCTGCTGAGGCGCCGCGCATTGAATTCTATGCACGGCATGAGTCGAGCGCACAAACACTTACGAATGGAGTGACACCGGATCAGATACGAAGGGAACTGAAACGACCGAAATCGATCTCGACGCGGCTCATCACATCAGGCGGTCAGGCCGCCTACCCGGGGAGATCTGCGCATAATTCAGGACCAGTTGGGAAGCGGTTTACCGCTCGGTGGAATGGTTTGTCGAATGGGGCCTGGAGAACCGCACGTTGCACGGAGTTCAGGCCATCGGCGTCGACGAAATACACTGGGGCCGCGGGTTGCGAGCGGACAATTTTCTCACCGTGATCTACCAGATCGATGCCGGCTGCCGGCGTTTGCTGTGGGTGGGCAAGCGGCGGTCGGA
>JANRLE010000297.1:0-15135 GCA_033762895.1 Bryobacteraceae bacterium
TCCAGAAACGGACACACCAACCCCAGCCCGAAATACTCCGCCGCGATCTCACGCGCCCGTTGCGGAGTCAACTCCGGATCCCGATCCAGAAAATGCCCATCCAAGCCCGCCTCGCGCAGCCGCCGCGCCCGATCCTCAAACCGCGCGCGCACTTGCGAACGCCGCGGTTCCGGCATCGCCTCCACCAGCATTGCCAACGCGTAAGCCTCCGGCGGAGTCACCGGCACCGGCTGCGCCCGGCAGCACGCCGAACATCCCTTCCGGCATGACACCTCCTCATCCGTTGTATGCTCCACCGCAAGCGCGATGATCCGGTCGTCCAATTCGTAGAGAAACCCCAGCGCCTCGTCGAAACGTAACCGCCCGGCGCCCTCCGGCGGCTCTACCCGCAAGGGCTGGCCAAAAATGCGCAATTCCAGCGAAGCCATGATTCAGCATGGCACCTTTCATGCAGCGGCAACAAAACTCTGGCAATCTGAGTACCATGCCTATTGCCGCCCTTCTGCTTGCCTCAGCCTCGGTTTTCGCTCAAAGCCCTGAGCAGCCCGTCCGCGCCGTCACCGATCCCGGCGTCGTCACCACCCGCCAGTCCATCACGCCCGCCGGCGTACCCAGCATCTTTCAGGGCCGCGTCTACGGCGTCGATTTTGGCGCATCCAACGGCGAGATCTGGGTGCTCGGCGCAACCCACGTCTGGCGGCTGGACTGGCGTCAGAACAAAGTGTTGGATCGTCTGCCCCACCAGGGCAAGGCCGGAATCCAAAGCCTGCGCTACCACGCGGCATCGAAGCGCGCCTTCACCGCCAGCGCAGGAAAGGAGAATCGGATCGGATTGGGTGTTGCTTCTGCGGGCGCCCACCGCCTTCTGGCCCCGCACACAGGCGAATATCTTTCAGGCGCCATGGCCATCGCCGGCGACACCGTGGCCGTGCCTCTCATCTACAACAACGCGCTTGCCGTGTTTACCGCCGATGGCACAGCCAAGGCGAAAATCAAAACCGAAATCGCCCCCTACGCCGTCGTCCTCAGCCGCGACGGAAACACGGCCTGGGTTTCCAATTGGGGCGGCCGCCTGCCCAGGCCCAACGAATTGAGCGCCCCCACCGGCTATCAGCCCAACGCCGACAAAGTCGTGGTGGACCCCGCCGGCAAGGCCGCCTCAGGCACCCTCGTGCGGATCGACATCGCAAAAGGCGCAGTCACCCACACCGTCGAAGTGGCGCCCCATCCCATGGCCCTCGCCTGGGACGAATCCAAAGGCCGGCTCTATGTGGCCAGCGGCAATCAGGACTCCATCCAGGTGATCGACACCACCTCCAACCGGGCCGTGGCCAGCCACGCGCTCAAGCCCTTTTCGCAACAGGTGGCCGGCATCGCCCCGACGGCCATGACGTTGAGCCCCGATGCCTCTCGCCTTTACGTCGCCTGTGGCGGCATCAATGCCGTGCTGGTGATGAAGACCGCCGATGGCTCCATCGAAGGAATGATCCCCACCGCCTGGTATCCCAGTTCGCTCGCCTTGAGCGCCGACGGACGCATGCTCGCCATCGGCTCCCTGCTCGGCGCCGGTTCGGGATGGCGCGATGAGCCGAAGAAACGCTTCGTCCACTCCTATCGGGGAGCCGTGAACGTGGTGGAATTACCCGACGCCGCGCAACTCGCCGCCTACACCCTCGCCGTCGCTGAGAACAATCGGATGCAAGGCGCATCGGCTGCGGCTCCCAATCCCAAGGCCGCCCCCAAGGCCGTTCCCGCCGTGGCCGGCGAGCCCTCGGCCATCCGGCACGTCGTCTTTATCATTAAGGAGAACCGCACCTACGACCAGTTATTCGGCGACCTCGGAAAAGGCAACGGCGATCCCTCCCTGGTTTTGTTCGGCGCCGATGTCACTCCCAATCAACGCAAGCTGGCCGAACAGTTTGTCCTGTTCGATAACTTCTACGCCACCGGCGGCAACAGCGCCGACGGCCACCAGTGGGTGACCCAGGCCAATCAGAATGCCTACACCATGCTGCCGGGGTACGCCGGCCGCAGCTATCCCTTCGACGGTTCAGATCCTTTGGCGATTTCCTCGGGCGGCCTCTTTTGGGAGACCGCGCTGGCCAAGGGACACTCGGTGCGCATCTACGGCGAGTACGCCGGCACCATGCGCGACAAGCGTGACCGTCACCGCATGCTCGAGGAATGGAAAAACGGCGCCGATTTCGCCGGTGAGTTCAACGTCACCGCGCCCATCGCCGCCCTGAACAAGGTGCTGGCCAAAAACTTTGCGCCCTATTCGCTCGCCGTGCCGGACGTCGCGCGCGCCAGAATCTTCCTGGCCGATCTCGCCAAATGGCAGCGCGAAGGCAGCATGCCCAACCTCGTCGTCATGCTGCTGCCCTCCGATCACACCTCCGGCGCCAGCCCCGGAGCTTCCACCGCAAAGGCCATGGTCGCCGACAACGACCTTGCCGTTGGCCAGGTGGTGGAAGGACTTAGTAAGTCGCCCTTCTGGAAGTCGATGGCCATCTTCATCGTCGAGGACGATGCGCAAAACGGCGTGGATCACGTGGACGGACACCGCACCGTCGCTCTGGTAGCGAGCCCCTTCGCCCGCCGCGGCCACATCGATTCCACGTTCTATTCCCAGCAGAGCATGCTCAAGACCATCGAACTCATCCTGGGTCTGCCCACACTCTCCCTGTTTGACCTCATTGCCAACGACATGCGCGCGGCGTTCCAGGATACGCCGGACCTTACGCCGTTTGAATCCGTCCAGCCCGCGCAGTCATTGTTTGAGAAAAACCCACCGCTGCAGGCCCTGAAGGGACCAGCGCGCAAGGCCGCCGCCGATTCCAGCCGCATGAAGTGGGATGTGCCCGACGCCGCCCCCACCGGCCGGCTCAACCAGATCCTCTGGGGCATGGTGAAGGGCTGGAATACACCCTATCCCGGAGTCCGTCAGGCCGTGTTCGCTCCGCTTTCGCTCGATGTCGATGATGATGACCGTTAACTGAGGCGGCCTCAGTTTTCCGGCGATGGCCCGTCCGCCATAAGGGCCGTCAGTTCCCGGACCATCTTGCGCTCATCTTCGGAGAATTTGCTCTTAAATTCCTCGCCGTCCAGGCGCGTGGCCCGTTCATCGGCCCCCAGCGTGCGCATCTCGGCCATCTCCCGCCGGATCGCCAATTTCCTCTCCCGTGGAAGCTGGTTAATGTCGCGATAGATGCGCCTTGCCCTTTGTTGCTTCTCCGCCGGCAGGTTGCGGAAGCTCTCAAGCTGTTTGTTCAGACGCTGCTTATCATCCGCGGTCAGCCTTTGGTAACTCTCGAGGTTGCGTTCCACTTCCTTCTGCCGCTCCGGTGGAAGGCGCTCAATCACACGCTTGCGTTCCTCCGGCGTCAGACGGCTGAACTTTTCCACCTGCCGCATCGGCCGCACCTGCCGCCCCTTGCCGATCTTCGGACGCAAAATGCCCCTGGGCTGCGCGCCCAAAGCCATGGCGAAAACCACGATCAGCAACAGGAATCGAATCATCGCAATCACATCTGCCGCGGCGCCCCGGCCTCCGTCAGGCTAAGCTCCCGCAGCATCTCCAGATCCTCCAGCGCCCGGTCAATCTGTTCGGCGTCCAGATTCGCTTCAGCTTTCGTCACCGTGCCGGGGAGGGAATCGCCGCCCGGCTGAACCCACAATCCTACCGCCAGCAGCGCCATCGCCGCCACCGGAATCGCCGGCTGCCACACGGGCATTGACGACATCCAGTTCCAAACCCGCCGCCACCACGGGAGGCTCTCCTGCTCTTCGATTTTTGCCCACAGCCGGCGGTCGAAAGCTTCGGACACCGGTTCCACTTCAAACGCATCCAGCGCATCCCATACCGCCGATTGCGCGGCCGTGAACTCCTGGCAGGCCGGACACACGCTCACATGCCGGCTGAAGGCTTCCATCAGTTCCGGTTCGAGCTTCCGGCTTACATAGTCCAGCAGCAACTCGGCATTCTCCTCGCCGGTTGTAATCGGACACCTGCTTTCTCGCGGATTCCACTTCATTGCCTTCTCTCTCTTTCCGCCCTGCCGGCCTCCAGGTGCGCCAGCCTCGTCCGCAGCGTTTCATAGGCCCGGAACAGCAGTGACTTCACCGCCGATTCGGAACATTCGAATACGCCCGCGATCGCCGCATAGTCCATTTCCTGGTACTTGTGCATCAACACCGCAGCCCGTTGCTTTTCGGGCAGCGTCTGGATTGCCTTGCGGACCTCCTCAAACCGGGAGTCCCTCAGCATCCGGTCTTCCACCGTCGGCCGGCCGTCGGGCACCTGCCGCGTCATCCCGTCGCCCAATTCCTCGTCGAGGCTCTCCTGGCCCCGTTCATGCTTGCCGTCGCGCAGCCAGTTCAACGCCAAATGTGTGGCGATGCGGAACAGCCAAGTCCGGAACTTCGCCGTGGGCTCGTAGGTGGCCCGCGAACGGTAAACCCGAAGGAACACATCCTGCGCCAGTTCTTCCGCCACCGCCTGGTTCTGCACCATCCGGAACATGTAATGCACCACTGGCCCCCGGTGCCGTTCCAACAGAATGGCGAAGCTGGAGTTGCAGCCATCGCGCACGCGCAGCATCAACTCGGCGTCGTGCTCCAGACTCGCCACGGCCGTCACATCTTCATTAACACCGGCCGCTGCAAAAGGTTGCGCCGCAGGTGGCTTCATTCTACTCCCCTTTTAGGGACCGCTCCATCAATTCGCGGAGCGCCTCGCCGGGCGACTTTTTCCCTTCCAGAATTGACTCCATCTGCTCAGTAATCGGCAGGTCCACCTGGAACTTGCGCGCCAACGCCATGGCCGCAAACGTCGTTTCCACGCCCTCGGCCACCATTTGCATCCCTCCGACGATTTCGCCGATCCCCTTGCCGGCCGCTAACTCCAGTCCCACCTTGCGGTTACGGCTAAGCTCTCCGGTGCAGGTGAGCACCAGGTCGCCCAGTCCCGCAAGCCCCGCCATCGTCTGCGGACGGCCCCCCATGGCCACGGCCAGGCGGGTGATTTCGGCCAGTCCCCGGGTGATCAGCGCAGCCCTTGAATTGCTTCCCAGCCCCAGACCCTGGCAGATTCCCGCCGCGATCGCGATCACGTTTTTCAGCGCCGCACCCACCTCCACCCCCACCACGTCTGAATTGCGGTAAAGGCGGAATGTGCGCCCGCTGAAGGCCTGCTGGATACGCCGCGCCAGCCCGTCGTCCGCCGACGCCACCGCAATCGCCGCCGGTTCGCCTTCCGCCACTTCCCGCGCAAAGCTGGGGCCTGAAAGAACGGCGATGCGCGGCGGGAAGGCCGGGCTCAAAACGCCCGCCAACACCTCGGACATCCGCAGCAGCGTTCCCGGCTCAATCCCCTTGGTCGCGCTCACAAAATCGGCACTCCCGTCCAGTTCGGGCAGCATCGCGCTAACCACGCCCCGTACAAAACGGCTGGGGACCACCGTAAGTATGATTCCCGCCCCCCGCGACGCGCGTGCCAGCTCGCTGGTGACTTCCACGTTCGCCGGCAGCGCGCACCCCGGCAAGAACACATCGTTGATCCGCGTCCGCGCCGTCCGCGCCGCCAACTCCGGCTCCCGGATCCACAACCTTACTTCCTCAAACCGCGGCGCCAGCACGATCGCCAATGCCGTGCCCCAGCTCCCCCCGCCGATCACCGCCAGCCGCTTCGTCATTTCCCCCCGCCGAAGCGGAACACGTTCTCCGTTCCCGCCCGTAACCGTTCGATATTTGACTTATGCCGCCACACGATCAGCAATCCGCCCAGCAGCGCCGCCACCAGCACCTCCGGGTCCGGATGCGCGATCAGGTAAACCGCGAGCGGAAAGGTCAACGCGCCCAGCACCGATCCCAGTGAGATGTGGCGGCTCACCGCTACCGTCACCACAAACACGATCGCCGTGGCCAGCAGCGGCAGCGGCGTAAGATACGCAAACGCCCCGGTGAAACTGGCCACCGCCTTGCCCCCTTTGAACTTCAGAAATACCGGGAAGGCATGCCCCAACACCACCGCCAGCGCCGCCGCGCTCATCCAAAGCGCCGAGCCATCGCTCAGCCACGCCGCCAGCCACACCGCGCAGTACCCCTTGGCCATATCCAGCAGCAGCGTTGCCACTCCCGCGCCGCGCCCGCTCGTGCGCAGCACATTGGTTGCCCCAATGTTGCCGCTACCCATGTCGCGCACATCGCGGCCCGTCTTCAGCCGGACCAGAAGATATCCGAAAGGAATGCCACCGATCAGGTAGGCGGCCACTACAGCAAGGATGGGGTTCATGCGTTTACCAGCGGGAATGTAGCGAGCTTGGAATAGACAGAGCCCGCGGGCCCCGTCCGGCTAAGGTAAAGGTGAAATTCCGCGGCGGTGAATTCGCCGAAGTCGTCTGAGGATAACGATGCCACGCGCCGCCGCAATTCCACTAACCCCGCCCGGTCATCGATTCGCGCCAGCGTCAGATGCGGCGAGTAGGGCCGTTCCTCCCGCGCTATCCCTACTCCTTCCAGCGCGGCTTCTGTCGCCCTGGCCAACTCCGCAAGCGATTCCTCGGCCCGCACAGCGGCGAAGAACACGCGCGGATTGTGCGGATTCGGAAACCACCCAAGACCCCGGATCCCGATCCGTATCGGCTCGCCTGCCACCGCGCCGAGACACTGCTTCAATTCACTGAGCCGCGCTTCCTCCCACTCGCCAATGAACTTGGTGGTAATGTGCAGATTGGCGGCGGGACTCCAACGCAGGCGTGCGGCGGGGCGCAACTCCTCCACTAGCCTGGCAAGCCGCTGCTGGATGTCTTCGGGTAGATCGAGTCCGGCGAACAGACGCATCGCTTTTCTGTTAGGGTATCTCATTGTCCGGTCCAATCCTGCCTCGCGCTTTCTACAACAGGCCCACCGTTGAGGTGGCGCGCGGGCTGCTCGGCATGGTGCTTGTGCATGGCCGCACCGCCGGGCGTATCGTCGAGGTGGAAGCGTACCTCGGATTAGACGACGCCGCGGCCCACGCCTCGCACGGCCGAACGCCGCGCACTGAGGTGCTGTTCGGTCAACCGGGCCACGCCTACGTCTATCTCATCTACGGGATGTATGAGTGTCTGAACCTGGTGGCCGAACCCAGTGGATCGCCGGGATGCGTCCTCATCCGTGCCCTCGAACCCCTTTCGGGCATCGAATTGATGAAGCGCCGCCGCAATGTGGATAAGATCAAGGCGCTTACCTCCGGGCCCGGCAAGCTCACCATCGCCATGGCCATCACCCGGGATCACAACGGCGTCGACGTCACCCGCGGCAGGCTCACCGTCCGCCGCCCCGCGAACTTCCCCGATCCCAACATCGGCATCAGCCCTCGCATCGGAATCACAAAGGCCGCCCATTGCCCGCTTCGCTTCTTCATCCAGGGCAACCCGTTCGTCCGGCGAGCCTGATCTCAGTACGCTTTGGCATACAACGCCGAATTTTCCCCGCAGTAACACGGATAGTTGCCCAGTGGATGAAAGACGGAATCCCCCAACTCCGCCGCCTCATCCATCTGTTCTTCGATGTAGTCGAAATCGATCCAATACCCAAGCTTGCGGAAGTTCTCTTCTTCCCTGTAGTGCGTGAACAGCCGCAGCGGACGGAAACCCGCCCCCTGCACCATGCGATATAACGACAATGTGGAGAAAAAGTGCAGATGCTCCGGGTAGTCGGCGTCGCGCACCTCGTGTCCCTCGGCATCGGCATACAATACCGGGAAATTCGGTTGCGTAATGTGCAGCAGCCCGCCCGCCTTCATCCTGGGATAGAACCGCTTCAGCATCGCGCACGGATCCGGCAGGTGTTCCAGCGCATGCGAGAACCGCAGGATGTCGATCGATCGCTCGCCCAGCCCCTCCACGGCGTCCGGCCGAATCATCTCGATGCCATGATCCCCGGCCACATAGTCCACTCCTATCGGCCGCCCCACTCCCAGCTTCTTCGCCTCCTGCAGCATCACCGGAATCGAGCAGCCAAAATCCACCATCGTCACCCCACCCGGCTGCGGCGCCCCAGCGTAGAAAAGTAATTCCTCCACGTGGCGCCGGTAATACGCCCGGTTGCTCTCCTGCAGCGCCGGCTGCGACTTGGCCTCCGTGTAAACGTTCTCGTAGAACCGCGTCAGCTCCCGCGCCGTGGGAAACCGCCGCCAGTAGATATGCCGGCAATCCGGACACTGCAGCAGCCTCCGGCCGCCTCTTGCGTGAAACTCCCTGGGCTGTGTGCTGCCGCAAATCGGACAATCCAGCCGCCATGCGTTGCGGATGCGGGCCGCCGTGCGGTGCAGGAATCTGGAGAGTGCGTTCAAAGCCAGCGCCGAACTGTAACGTTACCAGAATCTCACCAATCACACCGGCCACCACCCGGCCCTTGCGCCGCTCCCCGCGCTGGCTTATGCTGATTGCGTGTTGCTGCGCCGACGGACCGCCGCTCTTTTCGCGCTGTTGCTCCTGGCTTCGGTGCTGCTCGCCCAACGCCGCTTCCGCAGCTTCGACGACGAGGAAGACAATCCGGCCCCCATGCCCGCCGACGCCGCCGAAAAGACCGAATTCCAGTTCGGACGCCTTCGCTACTCCTCCTTCCGCGGCGGCTACCGCTGGGGTAGCTGGGCCACCGACTATCCCAAGGCCGACCGCCAGTTCCTCCAGGGACTGCGCCGCCTTTCCCGCATCCACACCCGGTCAGTCGAACAGGTTGTCGACATCGACAACGATGAGATCTATCAGTATCCCTGGCTCTATGCCGTCGAAGTGGGCCGCTGGGAGGTATCCGAGTCGCAGGCCGCCCGCATGCGCGAATACTTCAATCGCGGCGGCTTCCTGATGGTGGACGATTTCCACGGACCCTACGAATGGGAAGTGTTCGCTTCCAGTATGCGCCGCATCTTTCCGGACCGCCAGATCGTCGACATCGAGAACTCCGACCAGGTGTTCCACGTCTTATATGACCTGGTGGACCGGCCCCAGGTCCCTGGCATTCATACCTTGTGGAGCGGGTCCACCTGGGAGAAGGGCGGCATCGAGCCTCGCTGGCGTGGCGTTTATGATGACAAGGGCCGCCTCCTGGTGGCCATCTGTCACAACATGGATCTCGGCGATGCCTGGGAGTGGGCCGATCATCCCCGCTATCCCGAACGCTACGCCTCGCTCGCCTATCGCATCGCCCTCAACTACATCATCTACTCGATGTCGCACTGATTCCTCCGCCCGGCTTCCGGGTATAAAATGGAGGCGACTCTATCTGGGAGAGGAATTTCCGAAATGATCCGTCTCGATGCTGACCGCACTGTGGAATTCTGCGATGGGCTCCGCCGCCGCGACTTCCTCCATGCCGGCTCCCTTTCCGCGCTCGGCCTGGGCCTCACCCAGTTCATGGGAATGAAGGCACATGGCGCCGTCGACAAAAACAAGGATGCCAACTGCATCATGCTCATGCTCGTGGGCGGCCCGTCGCAGCTCGACACCTGGGACATGAAGCCCAACGCGCCCATCGAGATCCGCGGCCCCTACAAACCCATCAAGACCAACGTCCCGGGCATCGAGATTTCTGAGAATTTCCCGCGGATGGCCAAACATGCCGACAAGTACGCCATCGTCCGCAGCATGTATCATACGGCCGCGGCCGTGCATGATACCGGCCACCAGATGATGCAGACCGGCCGGCTCTTCCAGGGTGGCGTCGAGCATCCCCACTTCGGCTGCGTTCTCGGAAAATTGCGCGGGCCAAAAGGCGACGTGCCGCCTCACGTCCTGCTCCCTCGCCCCATCGGCAACACCGGCGGCAACATGCCCCACGGCCAGTCCGCGGGCTTTCTCGGTAAAACTTTCGATCCTTTCGTACTCAACGCCGACCCCTCCGATCCCAACTTCCGGGTCCCCGACATGCTGCCCCCCGAATACCTTTCCGCCCTCCGGGTTGACCGCCGCCGGAACTGGCGCGAAATGGTGGACAAGTCCGTCAGCCGTTTTGAAACCTCCCAGGATGCGCGCCTCCTCGATTCCACCTTCCACCAGGCCTACACCCTGATGTCTTCCCAGAAGGCCCGCGAAGCGTTCGAACTCCATCGTGAACCCGATGCCGTACGCGAAAAGTACGGCATGAACCGCTTCGGACAAAGCTGTCTTCTGGCCCGCCGCATGATCGAAGCCGGCGTCCGTTTCGTCACCATCAATATGTTCGAAACCGTCTTCGACGAGATCACCTGGGACATCCACGGTTCAAAGCCCTTCAGCCCGATCAGTTGCTACAAGGACCTGGTCGGCCCGATGTTCGACATGGCCTATTCCAGCCTGCTCGAAGAACTCCACCAGCGCGGCCTGCTCGACAACACCATGGTGGTGGCCTTCGGCGAGTTCGGCCGCACTCCCAAAGTGAATCCGGCCGGCGGCCGTGACCACTGGCCGCAGGTTTGGAGCGCGCTCATGGCCGGCGGCGGCGTGAAGGGCGGCAAGGTCGTGGGAGCCTCGGACGAAATCGGAGCCATGCCCAAAGACCGGCCCACCACGCCCGCCGAAATAGCCGCCACCATCTATCATTCCCTCGGCATCAGCCTTGAAACCGAACTTCCCGGCGCCCAGGGCCGGCCCATTCCCATCGTCGACCGCGGTGTCGAGCCCGTACGGGAGCTGTTCGCATGATCCTGCTCCTGCTCTGCGCGCCGCTTTGGAGCCAGTTGAGCGTCCTTCCGCCAACGGCTGAGTTGAGCACCATTGAATCGCGCCAGCAGTTGATCGCCGAATCAACCGCCGGCGCGTTCCACCAGGATGTGACCGCTACGGCCGCCTGGTCCTCCTCAGATCCACGCGTCGCAACCGTGGACGCCTCCGGCGTCGTCAAGCCGGTTGGCGATGGCGAAGCGGTTATCACCGCCCTCGTGAACGGGCAGTCCTCATCCGCGAAGGTTCGCGTGAAGAACGCCACCCAGCCCTTCACCTGGAGCTTCCGCGGCCATGTCATGCCCGTCCTGACCAAGGCCGGCTGCAACCAGGGCGCCTGCCATGGAGCACAGGCCGGAAAAAACGGATTCAAACTCACGTTAAGGGGTTACGATCCGGAACTCGATTATGACGTGCTGACCAGGCAATCGGCCGGCCGCCGCATCTCTCTCTCCGATCCCGGCGCCAGCCTCCTCCTCCAGAAAGCCTCCTTCGGCATTCCCCACGGCGGCGGACTGCGCCTGAAGAAGGATTCCCTCGATTACCGCATTGTCCATGAGTGGATCGCCGCCGGCACACCCCCTCCTTCGGACAGGGATGCCGAGGTCACCGCGCTTGAAGCCTTCCCCAGGCAGGCCACCTTGAAGCCCGGTCAGGAACAGAACATCGTGGTCCGCGCCAGGTATTCCGACGGCCGCCTGGAAGACGTCACGCGCTGGGTCAAGTTCAGTTCGAATAACGAAGGCGTCGCCCTGGTCGACGACTACGGCAAGGTCAGGATGACCGGCCACGGCGAAGCAGCCATCACGCTCTGGTACTCATCGAAAATCATCTACGCAAGGATGACCTCGCCCTACAGCCACGAAGTGAGCGAAGCCGATTACAGCCGCCTGCCACGGCGCAACTACATCGATGATCATGTGCTGGCCAAGCTTAAGAGCCTCAATCTGGCCCCCTCGCCTCAGGCCACTGACGCCGCCTTCCTGCGCCGCGCCTACCTGGACGCCGCCGGCATACTGCCCTCGGCCGAAGAGGTCGAGCAGTTCCTCGCCGCCAAGTCCGCTGACAAGCGTTCCAAGGCAATTGAACAGCTGCTGGAGCGCGATGAATATGTGGATTATTGGGCCTATAAGTGGTCTGACCTGATGCTCGTCTCCAGCCGCCGCCTCCGTCCCAACGTCATGTGGTCCTTCTACAACTGGATCCGCGACAGCGTGAAGGAGAACAAGCCCTGGGACCGCTTCGCCCGCGACATTTTTACGGCCTCCGGATCCAGCCGCCAAAACGGCGCCCTCAACTACTTCCAACTCCACAAGGACCCGATCGACCTGACCGAGAACGTGACCCAGGCCTTCCTGGGGCAGCGATTGACCTGCGCCCGATGCCACAATCACCCCCTCGAAAAGTGGACCCAGAAGCAGTATTACCAGATGGCGAACCTGTTCGCCCGTGTCGGCATCAAGAACGGCAATGAACCGGGGGACGTGATCGTTTTCGCCAAGAACGAGGGCGACGTCAATCATCCGCGCCTGCTGCGGCCCCTCCCTCCGTCTCCGCTCGATGGCGAGTCGCTGGCCCTTGATTCGGATGCGGACCGGCGTGTCCACTTCGCCAAATGGCTGACCGATCCCGGCAATCCCTACTTCTCCCGCGCCATCGTGAATCGCGTTTGGGCCAACTTCATGGGCCGCGGACTCATCGATCCCGTCGATGACGTGCGCGAAGCCAACGCCCCTTCCAACGAAGAACTGCTCAATGCCCTGGTGAAGGATTTTGTCGCCCACGGCTTCGACATCAAACACCTCATCCGCACCATCATGAACTCCGGGACTTATCAGGTCTCCTCAGAATCAAACGCCACCAATCAAAGCGACGGCGTCTACTACTCCAAGTACATCGTGAAGCGGCTCACCGGTGAGGTCATCCTCGACGCGATGTCGCAGGTGACCGGCGTGCCCTCATCCTTCTCCGGCTACCCCGCCGGCACGCGTGCCCTGCAGCTTCCCGACGTGCAGGTGCAGTCGGAATTCCTGAGCGTGTTCGGACGTCCGAAACGCGTGATCTGCGATGCGGCTGAGCGCTCCATGGATCCTTCGATCGCACAGGCGCTCCACGTGATCAACGGCGACACGTTGAACAAGAAACTGAGCGCTTCGGACGGAACCGCCGCCTTGTTCCTGAAGCTGGGCCTGTCCGATGCACGCATCCTCGATCATGTCTTCCTCTCCGCCTATAGCCGCTATCCCACCGAAGCCGAGCGCACCCCGATGCTCGCCGCGCTCTCCAAGGCGCGGGAAGTGAAGGGTTCAACGGAAGCGCAGAAGGAAGCGCGCCGCCAGGCGCTCGAAGACATGATGTGGGTCATGTTGACCAGCAAGGAATTTCTGTTCAACTACTGATGACACGCCGAGGCTTCATTTCACTGCTTCCGGCGGCCGCGGCGCCGCTTCAGCCCCAGATCTTTTCGCTGGCCTGGCAGAAGCTTCTCGCACTCGGCGGATTCGGCGACGTGCGATTGCTCGATCCACAAACCAAGGCCGTCATCGCCACCCTTGGCCCACATGCCGAAGCCGTTCGCGCCGTGGCGTTTTCCTCGGCCGGCAACCGGTTGGCCGCGGCCGGCGGCCGGCCCGGCCTGAAAGGCGAACTCAGGATCTGGGATGTGGAAGCCCGCCAGCCTGTGGCCACCGCACAGGGCCACAGCGACTGTATCTATGGCGTCGCCGTATCCCCCGATGGCGCGCTGGTCGCCACCGGCAGCTACGACAAACTGGTCAAACTGTGGGACGCCGCCTCGGGCAGGGAAGTACGCACTTTGAAGGACCACATCGACGCCGTGTACGCCGTGGCGTTCACCCCCGATGGCAAACACCTCCTCTCGGGCGCCGCTGACCGCACCGTCAAGGTCTGGAATGTCGCCACCGGCGAACGCCTCTTCACCCTCAGTGAACCGGCCGACGGCGTCAATGCCATCGCCCTCCATCCCTCCGGAAAGATGGTCGCCGCCGGTGGCCTCGACAAGACCATCCGCCTCTGGGCCCTCGGCGAACGCGCGGGCGAGTTGCGCAACACCCTCATCGCCCACGAGGACGCGATCCTCCAACTCGCCTGGTCGCCTGATGGCAAAACCCTGATTTCGGCCTCCGCCGACAAGCTGATCAAGGTGTTTGAGGCTTCCACCTTGGCCGAACAAAAGTCCATCCGGCAGCCCGACTGGGTGACCGGGTTGAAATTCTCTCCCGACGGCGGCCGATTCGCCGCGGGCCGTTATGACGGTTCTTTGACAGTCTACGACATGGGTGCGCTATGAGATGCGTTCTGGCTCTTCTGCTTTGTTCCGCCGCGGCTTTCGCGGCTAAGACGGATCATCCCACGGGCTCGCGAATCACTCCTCCTTCGATCACCGCGGTGGCCCCGCTTGGCCTCGCCCGCGGCACAACCACGGAGCTCACCATCGAAGGACTGAACCTGGCCAATGCTACCGCCATTTACTTCAGCGAACCCGGACTCAAAGGACGCATCCTCCGCGTCAAGGAACTGCCCGATCTGACCGAGAACCGGTTGGGCTCCAACGGCACCCGTTCCACCATCGACCTCGGCCCGCTGCCGCCCCGCAATCAGGTGACCGTCGAGGTCGACATCGCCCCGGACGCGAACGTGGGTGTGGCGAAGTTCCGCCTCCTTACCCCGCTCGGCACCAGCCCGGAAGGCCGCGTACTCGTGGAACCCTATTTCGGCGAAGCGGCCGACAGCGAGCCCAATAACTCGCCCGAGACCGCCTTCGATACCTACCTGCCCAGCATCCTCGCCGGCACAATCGCCCGGCCCGGCGACGTGGATTACTTCAAAATCCAGGTCAAAGACGGCGAGGAACTGGTCTTTGAGAATCCCGCCATGGCCCTTGGTTCCACGCTTTCGCCCGTGGTCGCCATTGTCACCGCTGACAACACCCTGATCAAAGAGTACGGCTATCAGGACACGGCGCAAGCCGCCGCCTTCTCTCACCGCTTTGAGAAGGGCGGCACTTATTACGTCCGCCTCAGCGACTATCAGCGCTCCGGACGCGCCAGTCACTTTTACCGCTACAAGCTCGGCCGCTTCGCGCTGGCCACATCCGCCTACCCCCTCGGTCTTCGCAAGGGTGGCGCAACGCAGGTTCAGTTATCCGGTTACCAGTTGCGGGAGACGAATCTCACCGTGAAGGGCGAATCCTCCCCCGGACTGGAAGGAGCATTGACCCTCCGGCCAGGCAAGTCGTTTTCCGAACTGCGCCTTGCCGTCGGCGAGGAACCCGAAACCGAAGCCTCCGGCACAAACACCACACTCGGCGCCGCCCAGCCCGTCACCCTCCCGGTCACCATCAACGGGCGTATCGCGCAGCCGCAAGCCGTTCACTACTACCGTTTCGCCGCTAAAAAGGGCCAGCGTATCGTCCTCGAAGTGGAAGCGCGCC
>JANRLE010000298.1:0-21990 GCA_033762895.1 Bryobacteraceae bacterium
GAACCGGTCGTAAGGCATGTTGTTGTTGAAGGCGCGGATGAGCCAGTCGCGCCAGGGCCACATGTCGCGGTGAGAATCGATGTGGTAGCCGTGGGTGTCGGCATAACGGGCGAGATCGAGCCATGGCATGGCCATGCGCTCGCCGTAGTGTGGGGATTGGATGAGCTGATCGACCAGCCGTGCGTAGGCATCGGGCGCTTTGTCATTCACGAAGGCTGCCACCTGAGCGGGCGTAGGGGGAAGACCGGTGAGATCGAGGCTGAGGCGGCGAATGAGGGTTGGTTTGCCGGCTTCGGGGGATGGCTTGAGCCCTTCCTTATCAAGCCTCGCCAGGACGAAGTGATCGATGGGATTACGCGGCCACGTGGGATTGGAGACCGAGGGAAGTTCGGGGCGAACAGGCGGATCGTAGGCCCAGTGTTGGCGGGAGGCTGCGCCCTGATCGATCCACTTTCCTACGAGTTCGATTTGTTCCTTGGTGAGGTGGCGATCGAAGCCGGGCGGCGGCATGCGCAGCTTGGCGTCGGGGGCGCTGATGCGCTGGAACAGGCGGCTGGTGGTGCGGTTGCCTGGGGTGACGGTGGCGGTGGCGCCGTCCTTGATGTCGAGCCGCAGTCCGGCCATGCGGCGTTTTTCATCGGGACCATGGCAGGCAAAGCAGTTGTCGGAGAGGATGGGGCGGATGTGGCGATTGAAGTCCACCGTCTGCGCCCACGCCGCGACGCAGTACAGAAACAGGAGTGCGCGTCTCATGGAAAATTTCGTTGCTTCCATTCTACGCCCGAACTTTACGGTGCGATTCGGTAAGCCGGAAGATCGTGACTCCTCGCCGGGCATGCTCTATTCTGGAAACAGACAGGAAGGAACTGAGCCATGACGATGATCGAGCTTCCCGATGAACAGGTGGTCGCGCTCAAAGCCAAAGCGGCGGCACAAGGCCTGAGCCTGGAAGCGTGGTTGCGGAGGCTGGCGGAAGAGGAAGCCTCGCCATTGAAGCCGCCTACGGATTGCTAAAGCCGTATGGCCCTGCCCCGTCGGCTGAGGAGATCGATGAGAACCGCCGCGAGATGTTCCGTGGTTTCGGCGAGAGCGTTTAGCGCATGATCGCCGCAGTCGCCGATACGCATGCTGCTCTGTGGTATCTGTTCGGTGACACCCGCTTGTCCGCATCGGCGAAAGCCTTCGTGGATGACGTTATCAGCCGCGACAGCCGTATCCGCGCCCCCAATATTGAGACAGTTTGGTGAGGGCCGGCGGCGGCCGGCCGCCGATCGAGCTAGCCACACTCAAATTCGATGGTGTGATCGAACGGCGTGTAGCCGGTGAGGTAGACAGCGCCGCCCGGCATCCGCGCTTCGGCTCCGCGCACCTGTGTGTAGGCGTTGCGGCGCAAGCCCGGACCGAGGCGGATCACATCGCTGCCCGCGCGGATGACGGCCTGGCCGGATGACAACTGGAAGGCGTCGGCGCCGTCGCGGGCGGCGGTAAGGCCATCCATCACCAACTTTTCCTTCCCGCGTACGTTGACCTCAACGGCCACGGGCACCTTGTCCGTACCGTAGGATTGCAGCCTGAGGCGAAAGCCTTTTGGCGTTTCGGCGATTGTGGCCGATTGTTCCAGGAAACAGACTTCAGTGCGGGCGCGCTCAGGCCGCATCTCGTTCCACTCGCCGGCTCTCACCCGGTGCGGCGGATCGAGGGGCTGATAATAAGGCCCGGTAAGGGAGTGTTTCAACAGATAGCCGCCCCCGGCCGGCCGGCTCCACTGGCGCGGAATGAATTGGCCCTTTCCGAAGAAGGCACTGGCGAAGCGAACGGCGCTGATGACGGCATCGCCGCGGCGCAGCATAAAAAACCGGCTGTCGCCGCGCAACATGATGGTGGCGCTGGTGAGCCCGCGGCGGATGCGGATCACATCCATCGCCTTGAAGTGCTTCTCGTAGTCGGAGGGGATCGGTTCCCCCTGCGGCAGGGGCTCCAGCAGTTGTGGAAACTCCATGAGCAGGGAAAGGCCGGCGTGCGTGGCGGCATATTTTCGCGCGATCGAGGCGAAGACGGGATTGCGGTCGCGCCATGCCATATAGTGCATGGGGAACCAATAGAGGCCGATCAGTCCGCGCTGGTTGCGATCCTGGCGGTGGGAGACCTCGGTCACCATCTCATCGCCAGGATGGGTGAGGTACAAAGCCGAGTCGAGATTGCGCCGCACCGGATCGAGCAGTTCCGGACGCTTCAGCTTTTCCGCCATCAGGACAAAGGCGCGATTGGTGATGATGTTGTAGCCGATGATGCTGCGCTCGTCATACTGGCCGTCTTCATCGATGTCGATGCCCTCTGCCAGCCACTGCCCGATGCGGCGTAAGTAGGACGTATCAGGCATCACTTCGTTCACCTGGGCGAGTGCGGCGCACAGCACCCAACGATGATTGGGCGTATGGATGCCGCCCTTGGCGAGTCCGCCGGCCGCCTTCTTCAAGGTGGGGGTGATGGCCGCCAGCACCTCAGGCGTGGAGCGCTTGCGCGCGATGTTGGCCGCCATGGCGAGGTTCTGCACGGCAAACGCGGTATCGGCCGGTGAATTGAAGTTGGTAATCGGATTGTCGATGTTTCCATCGGGGCTGAGCGACCGGGCGAAGTAGTCCATCGACAGCCGCAGGCGCTCCAGCATGAGGGGCGATTTGTGGAACTTCGACATCGGATGATGGAACGCGGCGTTGAAGGCGTCCACCAATCCGGAAGCCGAACCGGGATGATAAAGGTCGTTCGCATCGGGAATTCCGCCGCGCTCAGAACTGGCCGGGTCAGTGACCTGCAGCTTCAGCAGGTGCTCGACACTCTTGTCATGACGGGCTGCGATGACGGCTTCGAGACCAGGGGCCTGCTGGGCGGCGAGGGCGGCTGGCAACGCGGCGGCGCCGAGGACTTCTCTACGGGTGGGCTTCATGTAGCTAAACTTAAATTCTAGAGCCCCCGATGGAAAATCAAAAGATAATTCGTGGCATCGATGCCTTCACCCGCCAGCCGGTGGAGATCCGCTTCGATCGCGCAATCACCCATGTGGACCCGCTGCTGTCTCGCCCCAACGGCGATCTGCCGCTGCTGGCGCCCGGCTTCATCGACCTGCAGGTGAACGGATTCGCCGGCGCCGATTACTGCAATCCGGCCTGTCCGATCGAGGCGATCAACCATTCGCTCAACGTGCAGTTCTCAACGGGAGTGACGCGGCTGCTGCCCACCATCATCACCGGAAGAGAAGACCATCTCATCGGCGCGCTGGCCAACCTGGCGAAAGCCAAGGACACGTTGCCAAACGGCGCGGCGATGGAGGGCTTTCACGTCGAAGGCCCCTACATCTCACCGGAGGATGGACCACGCGGCGCACATCCGGCGCACTGTGTCCGGCCGCCCAGCATCGAAGAGTACCGCCGCTGGCAGGAGGCCGCGCGCGGCTATGTCCGGCTGATCACTATCTCGCCGGAGTGGCCCGAAGCGCCGGCCTACATCGAAGCGATCGTGAGGGACGGCGTGGTGGCGGCGATCGGCCATACGATGGCCACCAGCGAACAGATTGACGCCGCCGTAAGGGCGGGCGCCACCAAGTCCACACACCTGGGAAACGGCGCGCATTCGATGATCCGCCGCCATCCCAACTACATCTGGGATCAGATGGCCGATGACAGGCTGGCGGCGGGTTTCATCACCGACGGCATCCATCTGCCCGCTTCGTTTCTGAAGTGCGCCATTCGCGCCAAAGGCATTGAGCGCTCCATTATCGTCACCGATGCGGTGGCGCCGGCCGAATGCGAGCCGGGTTTCTACACGCTGGGCGAGGTGGAGGTGGAACTGAAGTCGATACCGGACCGGAGGGTGGTGATGAAAGGCGGCGAGCGGCTGGCTGGTTCGGCTCTACGCATGGACACGGGAATCGGAAACACGGTGCGGATGGCGGGCGTGTCGCTGGCCGAAGCGCTGATCATGGCGACGAGGAATCCGGCGCGCATCGGAAGGATCGCCAACCGCCAGCGCGGGCTTCAGCCGGGGGAAAAGGCGGATCTGGTGGAATTCCGCTTCGACGAGGCAGCGAGCGAAATAACGGTTCTGAAGACCTGGATGTCCGGATCCCTGGTCTATTCGAGCGATAAAGGATAGGCGAGCGAGAACTTGACGCGGCTTTCCGAAGGGATACGCATGGGCTTTGCCTTACGCAGGAACCGGAATGCTCCGCCGCCGCCGGCTCCCGCAAGCGCGCCAAGCGCTACGCCACCGGTGGCCACGCCGCCGATCACCGCGCCCGCGGCCGCCGCGCCGCCGACGATCAGACCCGTTCGCTTGAGCGACGACCCGCCGGAGCTCACCGAACGGTAGGTGCGCAGTTCCACCGGCCGGCCGTGATGGGTGATCGACGTCAGCACCAGCGCCAGTATTGAGCGGCCACGGAACCGGCCCGCCTCCTCGGCCTCTTCGAGCCGGGCGGTTACGGCCGAGCCTTTGTCGATCACGATCGCGCCGTCAATGAGCAGCGGCTCATCGAGCGTGCCGCGGAAGGACTGCCCTGCCATGTTCCGGGCGCTGTCGATGGAATCGATCATGCGAACCGTGATCTGGGTTCCCACCGGAAGTTCGACGGCTGACAGCGGGCAGAGGGCGGCCAATGTAGCGAAAAATACGGTACGGAGTGCCATGAACACTAGACGCGTTCAGCGTCTCAGGCGTTGCTGTAAATCCGGCGCGTAAAATCTACCGTAGGCGCGGCAGTTTTTCGTGTACCGCCGGGCCGGGGTGAGGGCATTCTCTATGGTTTTTCAGCAGGTTGCGAGTTTGGCACGGCGGTTGCAGTAAGGGAGTGCACGGGGAGAAAGGCAGGCAAGCAGCCGCGGACCTCGTCCAGTAGCAGCTTGCCTGTCTCACATAATTTATCCACGCCCACTTCCAACCGGAAAAATGAAGGAGCCTGACTGCAATGAGCGAAATCAGTGTGTCCAAACTCGAACAGGAACAGGATCAGCCTCAACAGAGTGCCCATCGCGGTCTTACGATCGCCGTCATCACGCTCGGCGCGGCGCTGGTTGGCGGCAATGTCTATTTCGCTCACAAGGCCGACCGGCTGCAGGACGAAATGGGTGAATTGCGGTCGGCAGTGAAATCCGAACTGATCAGTCTGCAGAACGGGACCGAGACGCTTCAAGCCAAGAGCAACGAAGAGATCGCCGAGCTTCGCCGCAAGCTCGAAGAAACCGGCGCGAAGTCTGCGCAGGCGGTGGCACAGGCCAATATCTCCGTTAAGAAGAGCACGGAGCGGCTTGCGCAGCAACTGGCTGCCACGCAGAAGGAAACCAAGCAGTACCATCGCACGTTGGCCGATCAACTGGGCGAGATGCAGCAGGTGGCTACGCAGACGAAGGAACACATTTCATCGGTGGCCAACGACGTGACAACGGTGCGCACAGAGGTGGCCAACACCAAGACCGAGTTGAGCAAGACGGTCTCCGACCTCAAGAGCGTCCGCGGCGACATGGGCATCCAGAGTGGGCTGATCGCCACTAACTCGCGTGAACTGGCGGCGTTGCGGGCCCTGGGCGAGCGGGAGTATGTGGAGTTCCAACTCAGCAAGACGAAAGCACCGCAGCGCGTGGGCGACATCTCGATCCAACTGCGAAAGGCCGATCCCAAGCGTAACCGCTATACGATCCACGTGATCGCCGACGATAAGAAGGTGGAAAAGAAGGATCGCGGGGTGAATGAGCCGGTACAGTTCTACATGTCGAGGGCGCGCACGCCTTACGAGATCGTGGTCAACGAGGTGCGGGCCAATAAGATCGTGGGCTACCTGGCCGCGCCTAAGGTGAAATCGAACGTGCTGGCCAGCCAGATCGGCCGCCCGTAACGAACCTGAAGAATCTTCCCTGAACCTGCTGAGGCCGCTGCCATTCCGGCAGCGGCTTTTTTTATGTCACGATCTCAACGGCTCGCGCGGCCAGTTCGTTCAGCAATTTCGTCACGGCGGGAGAATGGGGCGTATCGTCTTCCACCACCACTGCCCAGACAAGGTTTTCACGGAAGGCGGACGTGCAGATGCTCCAGGGCGAGGTGCCGGCGCTGGGGCGGCCGGGCATCGGCATTTCCCATTCCCAAAGCAGCTTGCGGGCCTGCTTGAGGGTGGGCCGCGGCCCATTCACGATGAAGTGATTATTGCCGTGGACAAGAATACCCTGTTCGGCCATATTCGTCACTGCGCCCTCGTCCGCATCCAACGCACCAGCCACCAGCATGACATGCCGGCCGCCAGGTGCTTCAGGGTATGGCCGCTCAGCCCAAGGGCGGCATAGACCGGGCGATCCGCCAGTTCCAAAGCCTTCGCCGCGGCGTACCAGCCCAGCCCGGTCACCAGGGCGGACGTGCCCGGGTGCGCGCCTCGCGTGCGCCACAGCATCACCGGTATCGCCAGCAGCGGAAGAAACTGCACGACGATGTAGAATCGGAGATCGTCGTAGGCGCGCCACCATGCCACGCTGGCGATTCCGGCGGCCACCATTGGCGCCAGCAGCAATCTTCCCGCTTCGGCCACGGTGCGCTCACCCACCACGACCGCAAACAGCGCCATGAATCCTACGGCCATTGGGAGACGGTCCCAAAACAGGGTGGCATTGGAGGGCGCCCAGTGGTAGTAACCCGACACCACGCTGGTCAAGAGGATTGCGCCGGACAGCAGCGCAAAGGCATAGCGTTCCCACCGTTGCCCGGCCCGATGACGCAGGCCGGCCAGCCCCATAGCGCCGGCGATGGCAAAAGGCAGATTCGACAAAACATTCAAGCAATTCGGAATGCCCAAAAGCGGGCGGATATCGGCGAAATCATGGTAGCCGGCATCCTGCCGGAGGGGCGGCGCAAGGGCAATCGCGGCAATCGCCAACGCGCCGCTGATGGCAATGAGGAAAACAATGGCGGGCCGTGTAGTCATATGCTATAAATGCAACGTACCAAACGCCGTGAGCAGGATAACGATATAGCCGAAAACCGATGGTTCTAGTACCCGATGCTGGACCCCTGGACCTAGGCCATGGGAAATTCGGACCAGAGTCAGGATACACTGATAACTTAACGGAAATCGAAAACAGAGCCCGAAGTACTGGGACCGCCCGGATGTTCCGTCAGGTTTTGTGGAGGATTCGGAGGCTGAAAATCGAATGAATCCAGTGGGAGCCATCGCACTCGGGATCGTGGGATTGTCAGTATTGCTGTATCTGTGTGTGCCGCGGGCCGCTTACCGGATCGAAGGCGACCTGCGCCATCGCGCCAGTACGGCTCTTTTGCGCGCCGGCCTTCCCGCCGACGGGCTGTGGTTCGACGGCCGTGACGGTTACCTGAGGGGGGCGCCAGGTTCGGCGCAAACCAGTTGGCAGGCGCAGCGAGTCCTCGGTTCGGTGGATGGCATCCGCAAAGCGCAAACGCAGTTTGTCGAACCAGGCAAACCGGATTTGAAGCCCCCCGCCGATCCGGGCCTGACTTCGAAGCTTCAGGAAGAACTGGATGCGCTGGCCAGGCGCGGCATCACCTTCGAAGGCGAAACGCACCTGACGCCCGAAGGACAGGCGGTGCTCGATGAGATTGCCGAGACACTGGCGAAGTATACTCAATTTGAGGTTGAGATTCAGGGGCACATCGACATGGGAGGCGATCCAGCGGTTACTATGGAACTTGGCCGCCGGCGCGCGGCCAATGCTCGGATCTATCTCATCGCCAAGGGAGTAGCTCCCAGCCAGCTCACCGCAGTAGGATACAGTCAGGCCGTCCCGCAGCAAGGCGGCGCCGACGCCATGGGTGGAGCGAAACAACGAATCGTGTTCAAGGTGAAGGTGCCCAGGTGAAAGGACGACTCGCATGACCTACCTGATTGGTCAGATTTTTGTGTGCATGCTGGCGGCCGCGGCGTTAGGCGTGCTTACCGGTTGGCTTCTCCGGGGATGGCCGGCAAAGCGCGCAATCGAAGAGACCGAGGCCGAACATAATCGCACAAAGGCCATGCTGGCCTCGCGCTCTGAGCAGCTCACTCTCACTGAACGCGAGCTGGCCGCGGCAAATCAGAAGGCGGCGGCAATTGAGACCGATCTGATCCAGCGCAAGCTGGTGATTGAGGACATCGAGAGCAAGGTGCGCACTCTGGAGGCCGATGTCGGCAACAAGACCAGGGCCGTGATCGAGCGCGAAGCCGAACTGGGCACGCTGCATATTCAATTGAAGCAACTCGATTCCACCTTCCGCGAACAGCTTTCGGAAAAGGAACTGGAGGTAAGCGAAAAAGCGCGCGAGTTAGACGCAAGAACCCGCGAGTTGGACGCGAGAACGCAGGAACTCACCGCCAAGGTGGAGGCTCTTTCCGCCAAGGAAGAAGAGCTTCGCCGGATGAACGAACATCACAGCGAAGTACTTTCGGCGAAAGATTCCGAGATGGCCGGCCTGCTGGGTGAACACCGGGAGACGGTGAAGATCAAGGATGGCGAGATCGAAACGCTAAAGCGCGAGATCGAGAGCATTGAGGTACGGCTGGCTGAGACCATCGCCAGCAAGGACAACGAGATCAGCGGGATTCGCGGCGAGATGGAAGCCGCGGCTTTAGCCAAAGCGCGCGAGATCGAAGCGCTTGAAAATCGCCTCGCGCAACTTACCTCGCAACTGGAGCGCACGCTGGCGGAAAAGGATGCCGAACTCCGGCGCATCAACGACCACCTGAGCGCGGTCATCGCCGGCAAGGACAACGAAATCGAATCGCTGCGGGGGCACATCAGCGAGATCGAAGAACGGCTGCGGGCATCGGTGGCCGAACGCGATGAACGGATCCAGCAGCTTGGGGCGGAACTGACGGCTACGATTTCATCCAAGCAGGATGAGATCGCGCGGCTTGGCGGTGAACTGAGCCAATTGCAGGAAGCCGTCCGTGCGGCCGCGGGCGAGAACGAATCGCTCACCTCGACGCTGGCGGGCCGGGACCAGGACGTGGCGGCGCTGCGGGAACGCATGCAGACGCTCGAAGCCGAACTCGAAGGCGCCATCACGGGCCGCGACACGCAGGTGCGCGAGCTCACCAGCCAGTTGTCGGCGGCCTCCAGTGAACGGCAGTCGCTGCTGCGGGAAATGCAGGATCAGATCGGCGCGCTGGAGAATCAGTTGCGGGCGGCGGCCGAAGAGCGCGAGGCGCGCATCACGGAGCTAACCAACGAACTGAAGACGGCGGCCGAGAACAGCGAGTTGGTTGCATCGCTGCGTGGACAGGTGTCTTCCCTGCAACAGCAGTTGGCTGAGACCACGGCCGGCAAGGAAGATCAACTTTCGCAGATGTCGGCGCGGCTAGAGGCAGTGACGTCGGCGCGCGATGAGCAGGTACGGGCGCTGGAGGCGCGGCTCGGCGAGGTGCAGTCCGCCCTCGACGCCGTCATCGCCGAACGCGACGCCGCCATCGGCCAGCTTCAACAGCAACTGGCCACGGTAACGGCAGAGAAGGATACGCGCATCGCTGGACTCGAGTATCAGCTCGGTGAACTGCAGAACCGGCTGGAGGAGGGCACTGAGGATCGCCAAGGCCGCGTCGCCGAGTTGACCCAACTGCTGGACGGAACCGCGCGTGACCGGGATCAGCAGGTGGCCGCCCTTCGCACGCAGCTTGGCGCGGTGCAGGAGCGCCTGCAGGCCACCCAGAGCGAGCACGAAGCGCGAGTGCAGCATCTCACCCGCCAGATACACTCCACCGAGGCCGATCGCGACCGGCGCATCGCGGAACTGCAGGCGCAGCTTTCCGATGTACAACTGCGCTTTGACGAGGCGGCGAAGGAGAAGGACGCCACCATCGTCCAACTCAAGGACACGCTGTCTTCAGCGGGCGACCAGATCGAGGTATTCGCGCTGCGCACGGAGCTCACCGAGATCCGCAAGCAGATCAACGCCGTGAGCGCCGAGAAGGACTCACTGATTCACGACTTTTCGCGGAAACTGGCGGGAGCAATCCTCGACCGGGACAAGCAGGTTGGCGAGTTGCGCGCCCACTCGGCCGCGCTCGAAGACCGGCTTGCCGCCACCATCGCCGAGAAAGACGAAGTCATCGACAGCCTGATGCGGCGCATCAATGAGGTGGCTTCCGGGCGCGAACAGGCTGTGGCCGAACTGGAGTCGCGCGTCGCCGACATTAGGGCGTCGCTCGGGGAGGAGATCTCCGACCGGGATACGCGGCTGGCGCAGGCCGCGGCCCAACTGGCCGAGGTCACCGCCGATCGCCAGGCGCAGGTAACCACGCTGCGCGCTCAGATCACCGATCTCGAACAGCGCCTGCACGCCGGAATTTCCGAGCGCGACAACCGGATCCAGCAGTTGACGCTGGAGTTGACGCAGACCGTCAACGACCGCGACACGCGCCTGAACACGATCACCTCGACACTCACTGAGACCGAACAGTCGCTGCACGCCGCACTTGAGGACCGCGACGCGCGCATCCATGAGATTCGCACGCAACTGGCGCTGGTGGCCGAGAGAGACTCCCGTATCACCGATCTGGAAAGCCGCCTGGCCGATGTGGAAGACCGGCTGGCCGCCGCCGTCATCGATATCCAGAACCGTGACGAGCGGATCGAAGTGTTGACCAAGGAACTTGCCGACGCCGAGTACGACCGCGAAGTGCAGGTGAACGCGCTCAAGACGAAGTTCAACGAAATGAAGCGGTCACTGGAGGCGGCGGTGGCCGACCGTGACGACCGGCTGGCGCAGTTCGCTGTCACCATGGCGGAGGCCACCGCGGAACACGATTCCCGGATGGCTGCGATTCAGTCCCGGCTGGCTGAGACCGAGCAGCGGCTGAACGGCGTGATCGCCGAACGCGATCAGACGATGGAGCAATTGAGTTCCACCACGTCCCGCAAGGAAGGCGAGATTGCCGAACTGCGGGCGGGCATTGCGCAGTTGGAATCGACGCTGTCGGAAACCGAGGAGGACCGGCGCGCCCGTCTGGCCGAAAAAGAGAACGAGATCAAGGTCGTCCGCTATCAACTGGAAGACGTCGAGAAAATTCTCGAAGCAACAATCGCCGACAAGAACTCTCAGATCCGCAACCTGACCAATGAGGTTTCCAATCTCAAGCGCCAGATGCAGGCACTGGCCAGCGAGAAGAAACAGGAGGCTGGCTATCTGCTGTCGCGTTTGAGCGGCGTTGAAAGCCACTTCCAGGCGGCGATGAGCGAGAGCGAATCGCGCATCACCGATCTGACAAGGCAGATGACGGAAGCCGTCTCCCAGCGGGAGGAACAGGTGGCGTCGCTGCGCGACTCGGTCATGGGGCTGCAGAGCGACCTGGAATCCACCATCGCCTCCAAGGACACGCGCATCCGGGAACTGGGCGCTGAATTGACCGCGACGCTGGCCGAGAAGGAACGCACCATCACCGAGTTGCGCTTCACGTTTACCGAGGCAGAAACGCGGTTGCAATCGGCCGTCGATCAGAAGGACGGCCAGATCCGGCAGTTGCGCGATCACCTGGAAGCCACCGCTTCGGAGAAGGAATCGCAGATCCGCACGCTCAACTCGCGCATCGCTTCGCTGACGCGGCAGATGGAAGTGACCGTCAACGAGAAGGATTCACTGGTGCAAACGCTGCGCGGGCGCCTGGCTGAAGTAGAGGCGTTTGTTCAGAACACGCTGGCCGATAAGGAGAACCAGATCGAGTATCTCAGCGGCCAACTCGCTTCCACAGTATCCACCAAGGACAACGTGATCGATCACCTGCACAACCGTTTGGGCGACCTGGCGGGTGAACTCGACAAGCTGCGCGTGAACTACTCCGAACTGCGGCGCAGCTTTGAAACCACGATGGTGGCCAACGGCGCCGAGATCGATCGTATGCAGCGGCGGCTGGAAGAGTTGTCGGCGTTCGAGGCGCACCTGGAACTGAACCGCATGATGGCGGACAAGCGCATCGAATTTGACGAGGACGGTGACTTCACTGACCGCAGCCACGAAGTACTGGCGGCGGTGATTCCGCTGCTGCAGCGGCATCCGGGCGTGCCAGTGGAGATCGGCGCCCATACTGACGATCAGGGCGACTTCTGGCACAACCTGGACGTCAGCCGGAAACAGGCGGCCTTCGTCAAGCGGTACCTGATTGATGCCGGCGTAGAAGCCGCGCGCATCAGCGACATCGGGTATGGATCGGCGCGGCCGATCGCCGAAAACCGCAGCGAAGAAGGCAGGCGTCTTAACCGCAGGGTTGAACTGCGGATGCGCACCGAGTACCTGACGGCCAAGCCGCGCACGATGGCAAAGAGCGCCTGACGGGGCGTTGTCCGGGCTGGTACGTACTGGAAGCGTAGTCAGGGGTCCGCTCACGTCCGAGGCGTGTATTCTTACGCATGAGGACCGTGCCAGCGCAACCGAAATCGTCTTTCCATCGACCTGCGCAAGAGCGCCGTGCTGGGGTCCGTGTACGCCGGAGCCTCGTTGGCGGAGTTCCGGCGTACCGAGCAGGCACCCGAGCGCGATGAAGATACGTGTAGACTCCAGCCGCGACGGCGAACGGACTCTGGTGCGATGTGCCAACGCCGTCTGCGTACTCATCGTATTGCTGATGGCGGCCTCGGTGGCTACGCGTTCGGTATCGGCCGCGTTGCCAAAGGCTCCGGCGTTTCGGGAACAGCGGGCGCTGAAGGGCTCCGTGCGTCCCACGCGCGCGACGGCAATCCATGCGGAATCGCCGGCCCGCGTTGCAGCGGTGCTGGTCCACTCCGGCGATCCGGTGGGCCCTGGACAACTGCTGATGGAACTGGAGAACGAGGAACTGGCCACGCTGGCAGAAACGGCCAGATCGCGATTTGCGCAGGCACAGCGGCGGCTGGCGGCGGTGGAGCGCCGTGGCATTCCGGGTCTGCGTTCCCGCATCCAGAAGGAAAAATATTCGCTCGCCTTGCGCCAATGGGACGCGGCGCAGAAACGCCTGGCCGCCTTCAGCCTCACCGAATACGAGAATGCGCTGAAATCGGCCCGCGCGCGGCTGGAACGGCTGCGCGCGCAGAAAGAGCCCCCGGCCAACCAAATCGATCGCGCCGAAAGCGCAGTCGGACGGGAAACCCGCGCCCTCGAAGGCGCCCGCGAACGATGGACCCGCCTGCGGCAGGAAGCCGAAGTGGCCGACAGCCGGCTGAAGATCGAAAAAGCGCTCCTGCAGTTGGAGGAATCCACCGAACTGGCCGCGGCCCGCGCGGCTTATCAGGACGCCGGCCTTGATCTGCGTATCACCAACCAGCGCGTGGCCCAGCTTCGCATCACTGCGCCGCGGGCGGGAACGATCCTTGAGGTCCCCGTGCTTGCCGACGACCGCGTCTACGCGGGCGCGCCGCTGGTGCGCATGGCCGACCTGAGTTCGCTGGAGGTGGAAGTGCCGGTGCCGGCAAAGCTGCTGCGCCACGTCGCTGCCGGAGACAATGTCGCCGTACGCCTTCCGCTTGATCCCGACATGGATCTGGCGGCTTCGGTCTCCAGCGTCTCCGCCGTCCCCGATCCGGTCACACATGCCTACGCCGTTCGCATGCACATTGGAAATCCGAATCCGAAGCTGATCCTGGCGGGCCTGGAGTGCGCGGTCAGCTTTCCGAAAATTGAGCAGGCGACAAAACCATGGTGGCGCCGTATGCTTGGCCTGTAGCCGCTACCGGGGAGGCTTCGTTCCGGGGACGGCAGGCTGCTCCCTGGTCATCTCCTCGGGCAGCGGATCGGGCGTATCGAACTTGATAGTCGCCTCGGCGCCGAACTTGCGGTAAAGCCGGAACTCCACTTCGTTCTTGCTCAGCGTGCGTCCGTCGCGCATGCGGACTTCAGCCCGCAGCGGCAGCACGTGTTCGGTCTCGCCGATCTTCGTATAGTCGTAATCAAGCTGCGTCTTGGCCTGCTGCACGGGAAACGTGGGCGGAATGTCGATGGCCTCAAACAGGATTCGCGTCACTGAGTAGGTATTGGCATCCACGTATACCAGTCCGCGATAGGCCGGCACGATGCTCAGGCGCTTCTCATACCAGATGGTGTACTTCGAACGGTCCTGCCGCACCCGGTAGGTGTAGACGTGATTGCGGCGGCCGCGCAGCGTCGCCCAGCGTTCCCACTTAAACTGCGCCTCCGTGCCGGGCTCAAAGATCTGCAGCAGCATGGAACCGAATTCGCCGCTGGAAGTGCTGCCGCCAAGCTGATCGTGCGAAATGTCCACGGGCCGGCTGTTGACCAGGATTACCTTGTAGTCTTCCTTTTGCTCAAAGTAGCTCAGGCGCTCGGTGATGGTGTCGAGGTTCTGCCAAAGCTCCAGACCCGAAGGATCCATATAGCGCCGCGTCACCTGCACGCAGATAAAATCGGGCAGGCGCTTGGTGTAGCCAAGGGCGTACTGCCGGGCGTTCTCGATCACTTCCTTCTGTTCGGCGGCGCTGGGCGGAGGAATCGACGGCGGGGCGGGCTTTTCCTGGGGGGGCGCTGCTTTGGGCAGCGTGAGGGACGCCTCAGCGATCAGCCGCAGGGCCTCGACGGTCTTCGGTCCTGCGCCCAAGCCCTGCAGAACTTCGATGTTGCGGTCATCCAGGCGTTCCGATAGCCGAACCTTTCTGAGGTATTCCGCCACGCGGCGATCCTCATGCTTGAGCCGGATGGATGACTCAATGAAGGCCATCAACTGGTTGACGGTCAGCTTCATCTGGGCGGGCAGAAGCGCCGCGGTCAGCAGGACAAGAAAACTCGCGCGGGCCAAACGCATAGCACTTCTATAATGACGCACGCGCACCGCCCCCGGATTTCAGGAAAGCGATGAACTCCTGCGGATTCCTGGTCAACCCAGGCAACGTCGCCACCACATTCTCATTGGCGTCAATCACGGCGTAGTAGGGAATGGCGATGGTGGAGAACTTCGTGTTCTGCAGTTCCTGATTGCGCTCTGAGGCTTCGTCGGCGCCGTCGGTGTACAACTCCACCAGGACGAAATTCTTCATTTCGGCCAGCACTTCAGGCCGGGGGAACATGTTCGCCTTCATCCAGTGGCAGTTCGTGCAGGCGTAGCCGGTGAAGTTGACAAACACCAGTTTGTTCTCCTCCCTGGCGCGCGCCAGCGCTTCCTTGTACTGGTTCTTCATCCAGCCAAGCTTTTCGCCGCCACCGCCTCCTCCGCCCGATTGCACGCTGTCGGAGGTGGGCAGGGGAATGTAGGCTTCCAGTTCGCCCAACCGCCCGCCGAACATTCCCGGCAGCAGGCTGATGGCGAAGGTCAGGAACAGCGCCGCTGTCACCGCGCGCCAGACGCCCAACTCATGATCCGGCTTGATTCCTTCCATCCGCACCAGGCCCAGCAGATACAGGCCGGGAAGACCGAACAGCACGACCCAGGCCGCCAGGTAGCGCTCCCGCGTCAACACGTTCCACTGCATCACGGCATCGATGTTGCTCAGATACTTAAGCGAAATGGCCAGCAGCACAAATCCCAGCACCACCTTCACCCGAGGCAGCCATGCGCCGCTTTTCGGCATCTTAGCCATCACGGCGGGAAACATGGCGAGCAGGAAAAACGGAGCCGCCAGTCCCGTGCTGAACGACGCCATGCCGACAGCGGGCTGCAATTTGTCACCCTGCACGGAGGCGGCCAGCAGGCTGCCAACGAACGGGCCCACGCAGGCAAACGAGGTAAGCGAAAACGTCAGCCCCATCAGTAGTGAGCCCAATACGCCGCCGCGCTTTTGTGACTCCTGATCCATCTTCGTCAGCAGGCTGGAGGGCAACGTGATTTCAAAGGCGCCCAGCAGGCTGAAGGCGAACGCCAGAAACACCACGGCGATGAAGGCGTTCACCACCGGGTTCGATCCCAACTGCACGACCCCGAACGGACCCAGCACCGCCGTGATCAAAAGCCCCAGCGAGGTGAACAGCAGCACGATGCCGCCCGAGAAGACCGCGGCCTGTAGCAGACTTTCCGCGCGCGATCCCGACTTGCGGTTCAGGAAGTAGGTCACCGTGAACGGGATCATCGGAAAGACGCAGGGCGTGAACACCGCCGCCAGCCCAAGTCCGAAGGCCACCAGTGCGAATCGCCACAGGCCGCCGGCTTCGGGAGAAGGCGCAGCAGCAGGCGCGGGCGCTGAAGGGTTGGCCGGGGCGCTCACCAGTTCGTACCCCTCGGGAAGAGAGAACTCGGGATCCTTGGCCGCGGCAGTTAACGTCAGTGTGGCGGCAGCGGTACGGCGCACCGGCGGCAGACACTGCTTGTCGGTGCAGAGTTGATAGCGCGCCTGCGCGGTGAATTCGGCTGGACCGGTGGCCGCGTCCGCCTTCAGGTAAACCTTGAGGAGAAACACCGCCTGCCTGTCGTAGGTTTCCGTATCGATGCCGAAGTTCGGATCGGGCTTACGAACCGGCCGGGGGCGATAGACTTCCACGCGCTCCAGCGCCGGATTCCGGGCCAGGCCCAGGGTGGTAACGATAGGCCCGCCCTTGGGCGTGGTGGGCGAATAGAGATGCCATGGCTCTTCAATGGCGGCCGTCAGCCTGCCCACCGCAAAGCCCCCGGGCCGCGCCTGCGGCTCAGAAAACTCAAATTTCCACTTGGCCGGATCCAGCTTCTGGGCCGGCGCGACGGCGGCGGCAAGCAACAACGCTGCGAAAACACGTAGCATACGATTCGGGGCGAATCCCCTCCCCTATTGTAGATGCGGCAAAGGACGAATTTTATTCGGCGGAAGCGGCGGCCAGAGTGAAGTACTTCAGTTCTTCTTCGATCCGTTCGTTCACTTTGCCCTCGGCAAATTCGGCGGCGACACGGATGGCATTGCGGATGGCGTTGGCATTGGACCGTCCGTGGCAGATGATGCTCACCCCGCGCACGCCCAGCAGCGGCGCGCCGCCATACTCTGAGTAGTCCAGGCGTTTCTTGAAGTCCGTGTAGGCAGCCCTCGACAGCACATAGCCGATCTGCCGGGTGATGGTGGCCTTCAGCGATTCCTGCAGCATCTGCTTGAACACATCCACCAGCCCCTCGCTGACCTTCAGCGCCACATTGCCGATGAAACCGTCACAGACAATCACGTCGGCCTCACCGCTGTAAAGATCGCGTCCTTCCACGTTGCCGATGAAATTGATGGGCAGTTTCTTGATCAAAGGGGCGGCGGTGCGGGTGAGGTCGTTGCCCTTATGCTCTTCTTCGCCGATGGAGAGAATGCCCACGCGAGGCCGTGTGGTGTGAAAAATCACCCGCGAGTAAATCTCGCCCATAACGGCAAACTGCGCCAGCATCTGCGGGGTGCAATCGACATTGGCCCCCACATCCACCATCACCGCGGGCGTGCCCTTCAGCGTGGGGAAGACCGAGGCCAGGGCCGGGCGGTCCACGCCTTTCACCACTCCCTGCACGGTCTTGGCGGTGGCCATCGCCGCGCCAGTGTTGCCGGCCGACACCACGCCCTGCGCGACGCCTTCCCGCACCAGGCGCGAAGCCACTCGCAGCGAACTGTCCTTCTTGGTGCGCATCGCCTTTGCCGCGCTGTCGTCCATGGTGATGACTTCGCTGGCGTGGTGGATGCGAATGGGTAGACTCTTCCATTCCGGAAACTCGCCCAGTTCCCGCTCGACAGCTTCCTGCCGGCCCACAAGGATAACCTCTACAGGGAGGCTCTTAACCGCCCGTATCGCCCCCTCAACTTCCGACTTGGGGGCGTGATCGCCTCCCATGGCGTCGACCGCGATGGTGACCATAAGACTCCGGTAAGCCCACAGCGCGTAAGCGCCCGCGCGGCGAATCTATTCCGCGACTTCGATGACTTCCCGTCCCTTGTAGGTACCGCAGCTCGGGCACACACGATGAGGCAGCTTCTTCTCCCCGCACTTGGGGCATTCCGAGAGCACAGCGGGGCGAAGGTGGTCGTGAGCCCGGCGCGTGCTGGTTCTCTCCTTGGAATGTCGTCGTTTTGGATTAGGCATCGTTCAATTCTCCGCTTATTTCTTCAAATTCCCGAGCGCCGCCCAGCGGTCATCGCCGGGCTTCACTACACAATCGCACGCCGTCAGGTTCCGGTTCTGCCCGCAGACGGGACAAATTCCCCGGCAATCGGGCCGGCAAACCGTCTGCATCGGGAGAGCCAACAGAACAAACTCCCGCAAGACGTCTTCCAACTCCAGACCGTCCCCTTCGTAGAAACCGATCTCAGACTCGCCGTCGTCGATCTCCACTTCCTCGCCGTCGGGCCCGGTATCAGCAGGCCGGTAAAAGAGGTCGAAATCCGAATCAATCGGGATCGAGGCCGCTTCCAGGCACCGGTCACACGGAGCTTCCAGTTCCACCCGCACGTGCCCCTGGATGCGGATCTCGCCGAGCGTGTGACTGAGCAGCTCCACCACGCCGGACGCCTTCAATTCGCCCTTCTGCTTCAGTTCGGGCTCAAGAAAGTCGATCTCCCCGGGCGGAAAACCCACATCGAAGTGGATCTTCCGTACTTCCAGATCTTGTACGGAAAAGAACACAAAAATCACCCTTTGCCGGGGAAACGGCGTTAACCGTCAAGTATAGCAACACCCGGCGTCCTACGCATTATAAACTTGGTACGATGAAGCTGGCCGGCGCCATCGTTTTCCCCGCCCTGCTGGCGCTCTTGCTACCGTTCACCGGTGCCGCGGCGCCCCGCAAGGGGGACAAGCCGCCGCGCTGCTCCGCCGTCACAAAGAACGGAGAGCGCTGCAAGCGCGCCGCAGTGGCGCAAACCAGATTCTGCCGCCAGCATGCCCGCTGGAAGAGCCGCTGATCCATGTCCAACGACGAATTTCTCCGCATCGCCCGCGCCGTCGCCGATCCCACGCGCTTCGATATTCTCAGCCGCATCGCCCGCACCCCCGGCGAATGCGCCTGCGCCGAACTCACCGGTTCGCTCGATGTCACCCCCGCCACCATCTCCCACCATCTGAAAGAACTCGCTGCCGCCGGGCTCATTGATGCCCGCCGCGAAGGCAAGTTCATGCATCACCGCATCAGGCACGATCGCTGGAACGCCTATCTCGCCGAATTGCAGCGGCGCATTCCTCCACGCTGAAAAGGCTGCATCCCTGGCCGGCGGGCAAGCATCACTTTGATGTCGATCAATTTGATAGACATCAAAACGAAAGGGAGATCGGACAATGGCCAGACTCAAGAACAGGACCGCCGTCGTGACCGGCGCATCCAAAGGGATCGGCGCGGAGATCGCCAAACACCTGGCGGCCGACGGAGCCAGGGTAGTGGTGAATTACGCCAGCAATCCGGCGGCGGCGCAGAAGGTGGTGGACGAAATTCGAACGGCCGGTGGCGAGGCAATCGCCGTGAAAGCCGATGTCACCAGCGCGGCTCAGCTCAAGGCGCTTTTCGATGAAACGCAGAAAGCGTTTGGAACCGCCACAATCCTGGTAAACAACGCGGGCGCCTACGGCGCCACTCCGCTCGGTACGATCGATGAAGCCAGCTTCCGCAAGTACTTCGATCTGAACGTGCTGGGCCTGCTGCTGGCCACGCAGGAAGCGGCCGGGCGGTTCAACGGCGCCCCCGGAGTCATCATCAACATCAGTTCCACGGTCGCAATCACACCCGCCGCGCCGATGTCGATCTACTCCGCCACTAAGGCCGCCGTGGACAATCTGACGCGGTCGCTGGCGCTCGAGCTGGGCCCAAAGGCGCGGGTAGTGGCCGTTTCGCCGGGACTCACCGTCACGGAGGGTTACCAGGAAATGACGCAGGGCGGAGATGGCAGTTTTGAACAGTACGCCGTCAGCCGCACGCCGCTGGGGCGGACGGGAAAGCCCGCCGATATCGCCAGGGTGGTGACGTTCCTTGCATCGGACGAGGCCGCCTGGATCACCGGCGAGACGGTGCAGGCAGGCGGTGGAGTGCGGATGTAAGTCCCCAAAGTGCCGAACGCGGCCGTTCATTCCTCCAGTGTCCGGGGCCAGTCTTCCCGCAGCAGGCGCGACAGGCCCCGGTCGGCCAGCAGTTTCCCGCCGGTCTGGCACTTCACGCAGTAGTTGGTTTCGTTGGTAGCGTAGCGGATACGCTGCACCTTGGCGCCGCAAACAGGACACGGCTGTCCGAATCGGCCATGCACCGCCATTCCGTCGCGGAAGGCCGTCACCTTTTCGGGGAACCCCGTGCCCGCCTCGCGGCGCAGCCGGTCGGCCCAATCGAGCAGGGTCGCCCGCACAGCATCCCACAACCGCCGGGCATCCTCTTCACTCAGCTTTCGGGTGAGCGCCACAGGTGACAGGCGGGCGCGGTGCAAAATCTCATCCGAGTAGGCATTGCCGATGCCGCTGAACAGCCGCGGATCGGTGAGGGCGCGTTTCAGGGTATGGTTCTCCAAACGGAGAGCGCGGTCAAACTCCGCGAAACCCGTATCCAGCACTTCGAGGCCGCCGGGATCAAGGGCGCGCAGCGCCTCATCGCCCGCCACCAAGTGTAGCGATGCGCGCCTCTCAGAACCGGCTTCAGTCAGCACCAGCGAACCGTGCGGAAAATCGAAGGCGGCCATGGTGTTTCGCGCCGTCACCGCCGCGCCGGCCTTTTTCCAATGGAGGCGGCCGGCGATCATCAGATGCAGCACCAGCCACAGATCGCCTTCGACGCCAATGGCGATGCGCTTGCCCACGCGCCGCAATTCCCGCACCAAACGCCCGTTCACGGAAGCAAGCGGCGGGGACGCCGTGCGCAGGAGAAAGGGACTGCCCAGACGGACCCGTTCCAGCGGCTTGCCAACCACGCGCCGCCCGATCGCTTCAATGTAGACGACGATGTCCGGAAGTTCCGGCATGATGCATCAAAACATCACTTTGAGCGACAACTGCCAATTCCGGGCGTCCCCGGCCGTGCCGGTAATTCTGCCGAAGGCGGTGTTGGTGGGCGCGGTATTCGGGTTGTTGAAATTCGTCATATTCCAGGCGTTGTAGGCGTCGGCCCGAAACTGCGCCTTGAATGATTCGTAGATCGGGAAATTCTTGACAATGGAAAAATCCCAACTGTTCTGGTTGTCGCCGCGGATGTGTCCAAAGCGCAGCGGGAACTGGCGGTAGTTACTCGCCAATTGTTGATTGGCGTTGCGGTTGAAGCCGGCGTTGATGTTGAACCAGCGGTCCACGTCGCGATCTCCCGCCGCCAGGGGGATGTTCCTGATATCGCCAATAAAAATCGCGTTTCCAAAACCCAGCGGCGCGCCGGATTGGACCGCAACGATGGCGCCAATCTGCCATCCTCCGATGAAAAAGTCCGCCGCGCGGTGCATCCCGCCGCCGAACTTGCGTCCCTTGCCCACGGGCACTTCCCAGATGCCGCTCGCCGTGATGCGGTGCGGCCGGTCAAACGAACTCAGGCTCTCATAGGGGACCGTATCGGCTTCGTTCAGGAACTCGATCGCTTCCATCAGCTTTGACCACGTATAGGCCATCTGGAACGTGAATCCCTGAGCAAAACGCCGTTCGGCGCGCATCTGCAACGAGTGATACCAGGAGTAGCCAATCGGCTCTTCCACGGCAATCCCGCCAAAGTGCGGGAACGGCCGCAGCAGGTTGGCCCGGGTGATGTTGGCCCCGTAGATCGGGTTCGTTCCGCGAAACGGATTGGCAAACTGGCGGCTCAGGAAGTCGATGGTTGTCTGGTCGCGAAGGGGGGACCGGCTCAGATACTCGGCCGGTGTCGCATTCAGTTGCCGGCTCACGTCCAGCCGTGTCCCCCGGTTCGCCACATATGATCCCTCCACCAGAAACTGGCCGGGAAGCACGTGCTGCAGCCCGAACGACCAGCGCTGTGCGTAGCCCTGCTTCATGTTGCGGTAGTAAGGTGTGAGCCCCTGTCCGAGGTTCGTCGCCAGCCCACCGGCCGGCCCTTGAGGCTGCAACAGGCCGCCCGGGAACGGATTCGCGGTCGTCGCGCGGTACGTCAGTCCGCTATCGAGAGACGCCTGGATGGGAGTGGACTGCGAATAGCCCGTCTGC
>JANRLE010000299.1:0-5099 GCA_033762895.1 Bryobacteraceae bacterium
CGGGGGCAAAGGGCCTCTGGATCTTGCGCACTACGAAGAGATCGGTACGATGACGAACGCGCTCGATCAGCATGCCGAAAAGGCCTATGCCGAACTCACCACCCCCGAGGCAAGGCGCGTCTGCGAACTTATCTTCAAAGCGTTAACCGACCGCGGCACCGATGCGCGCGGCATTCGCCGGCCCACCACGGTGAAGGCGCTGTGCGATCTTTCAGGCGCGAGCGTCCCCGAATTGGCCGGCGTGATCGATGTCTTCCGCAAGCCCAGCCGTTCGTTCCTCATGCCGCCGCTGCCTGACGCGCTGGAACCGGACACCGTCGTCGACATTTCGCATGAGAGCCTGATGCGAGTCTGGAAGCGGCTGATGCGGTGGGTGGACGACGAGGCTGACTCGGCTTCGAAATATCGACGCCTGGCCGAAAGCGCCGCCCTCTACCGCGATGGCAAGGTGCTGGAGATGAGTGACCCCGAGCTCTCCCTCACCCTGAAATGGCGTCAGGAGAACCGGCCTACGGCGGCCTGGGCTGAGCGTTATTGCCCCGGCTTTGGCCTGGCCGAGACGTACCTTGAGAAGAGCCGCGTCAAGCGCGATACGGAGGTTCGCGCGGCCGAAGAGCGCCGCAGGCGTGAACTGCGCACGGCCCGCACAGGCGCGGTGTTAGCCGTGGCCATCGCGCTGGCGGTGATCGGTGTCGCCGCCTATATCCTCAACCAGCGGTCTGAGAACGCATTGCTCAAGGCCGCGCTCGACGACGCGAGCAGAGCGAGAATCGAAGCCGAGACCGCGCGAGCGGACGAGAGAGCCGCACGCCTGAAGGCCGAGGCCACTGCGGACGCCGCGCTGAAAGCCGTCGCCGCCCAATCGGAAGCCGAGACGCTGGCCGGCCTTGCCAAAGGCTCCGAACAATCCGCCCAGCGCGCCAAGGATGACGGCAGAAGCCAGGTGGCGATTCAGTATGAACAGAAGAAAGACGACGCAATGCGACAAGCGGAAAGCAAGTATCAGGAGGTCAAAGCCACGCTTGCCAAACTCGCCGCCGTATCCGTCGGAGGCATCCTGCTCTCGCCCGGCCGCATGAGTTCCACTGACCTATTTGATTTCAGCACCGGAGCAAAGGTGACCGCCACCAGCGGAGCCGTAAAAGAAGGCGGAATGTTCGGCGCCGTCAACCCGACGCAGGTGCCCGATGACTCTGTCACCTTCTTCAAGGACGGAGAACCGGCCGGCTTCCGCCACTGGATCACGTGGCAAACGCCGAAGCAGGTCACAATCGGCAGTGTCGGCCTTTTCGCCCGCCATGACGCCCCTATCGACGGCTATCAGCTCCGCCGCGCCATGCGCAGCTTCAAACTGCTCGCCCGGGAGGGCAAAGGCTGGAGCGAAGCGGCCGAATATCATCCCGCCCTGCCGTATGGCGCCGGGCCCGACGGCACCACACTTGCCGTCTGTCTGCCCGTGAAACGTGTCACCGCGTCAGAGTTCCGCGCCGAGTTTGTACAGGCCGTCGACATCCTCGGCCAGTATTCGGCCCCCAGGGTTGTGGCGCTGGATGGCTATACGAGCACGAACTGCACAAAGTAGGACTTAATCAATTCCGTGCGAGCGCAGCCGCGCGATCTGCCTGGCGTTGAGATTCGCGTAACCGGCGTCCTTGAGCCGCCGCAGATAGGCGCCATCCACCTGGTGATTGCGCAACTCCACCAGGTCGTTCGAAGTGAAGTCGTAGCCCAACATGCGCGCCGTCCGCGCGAATTCCAGCGTCACTCCGTGATTGCGCAACCGGACAAACTCCTCGGCGGCATAGTGGTAGCCCGCCTCCTGCGCCTCGCCTATCTCCTCGGTGGTCACCCCGTGGATTCGCAGCTTCTTCAGATCTTCGAGCGACGCGGCAACCCCCGCCTCCCGAACGCTTCGGGCAAATTCCAGGCCGACGTCGTGAACCGCCAGCCACCACACTTCATCGCCAGTGGGCCGCGCATAACCGAGCTTGGCCAACTCCCCGGCAAAGTCCGGATCGGCCTTAAAAGCAAACACACCCGAGCCCGATCCGAACCGCACCGTCCCCTCACAGATCAGCGCCCCGGCCTCCCGCACCAGCGCAAACGTCACCTTACCCGGTTGACCGCCCGCCTGCTCCCGAGTGAGCCCCCGAATTGCGCTCCACGGCACGTCCGAGCCCCATTGCCAGTGGTTGAATCCGCGGCTGTGCCGGATCTCCAACCGCGCCATCGCCGGATCGTATGACCGTTTTAGGCGCCACGAGTTCGCGGCGGGCCCCTCTTGCGACTCCAGCACAAAGTACGCCGCGATCGATACCGCAATCAGCAGCCACTCCCGCCCCCGCATCAGATCACCCCCGCCTGTTTCAGCCTTATGATCTGCTGCATGTTCAAACTCGGGTGATACTTGCGCGCTTCCCGGATGTCTCCTCCATTCACGCCATGCGACACCGCGTCGATAATTTCGCGAGGCTCAATCTGCGTGATGCCGCCTTCTTTAAGCTGGCGGAAAAACGACGCCTTCACGCCGCGCTGCCAGAATTCGATCAGTTGCTCCGGCCCGTAGGGACCATAGCCCAAACCATGGATCTCCGCCACTTCCGGTGGCCGCACGCCGTGCGAGGACATCTGCACCAGTTCCCGCAGCGTCGCTTTCCCCAACCCGGCTTCCACCATGCCCTGCAAGAACTTTGGCTTCACGCCCGAATTGTGCAACTCAATCAACTCCTTCGGACTCAGCTTTCCGAATCCCGCCGTGGCCAGTTCACCGATGTAGGAAGCGCTCACACCGTTGTTCTTCAGCTCAATGATTTCGTCCACTTCCAGACCCGTATAGCCCGCCGAGGCGAGCCCCGACAGGAATCCTGCCTTGGGCATTTTCGCCGGTTCCGGCGCGTCCGCCACCGCCGAGGCCACCATCACCGGCGATTCCGAACACAGCGCCACCAACAGTCCAATGGCCGCCGCCGAAGCCGCCAGTTTCGAAAACGACACCCGCGCTGTCAATTCGCCCGGCCGCAGCAGCCGCTCAATGCGCCGTGTGATGCCCGCCTTGCCGCCGAGCGCGCCGGTCGCCAGCAGCGGGAACCGCGCGGAGACGCTGATCTCGGCCACGCGCGCCAACGACTCGGCATACTGCCGCTGTTGGCCCGATGCCTCCGCCGCCCACTCATCGCAGGCCATCTCGCGCTCCTGCTCCACCCGCCGCAGAATCCAGTTCACCGCCGGATGAAACCACAACGCCGCCCGCACCAGCCGCGACAGCAGGTTCCACCAATCGTCGCGCCGGCTCAGATGCGCCACCTCGTGCAACAGCACATGATGCATCTCGCCGGCCGTCAATTGCGACGCGAATCCCTGGGGCACAATCACCGCCGGCTTCCGGAATCCGGCGGCAATCGGCGTGCGAACCCGCGGGCTTTCAAGCAGTTTCACCCGCCGGCCCACTCCATAGCGCAGCAGCAGATTCTCCAACCGGTGTGAATGGCCGGGCTCGATCGTTGACCTGCGCTTGGTCAGGCGCAGCCAGGCGTATCCATAGGCAAGGCGGGCCAGCAACATCAGCGTTCCGGCCATCCATAGCCCCATCAGGGGCCCTTCCGGGCGCACGGTCTCCCGTTCGACCCGCGCCGGCTCCATGCGCGCAGAAGCCGCGGGCGGGCTGGCCTGAGGCGCCCTCTTTGCCGCCATTACCGCCTTGGCCGGCATCGCCGGCGCGACTGGTTCCTGCCTCACCACGAACGGCAGCACCAGCACGGGCACCAGAGCCATCCACCACACCGCGTGCCGCGTGGACGCATTCGTCCCACGCCATTTCCGCAGTCCAAAGTCCACCGCCGCCACCACCGCCAGTGCCGGCAGCATCGAGTTCAACACACCAGCCAGCAGAGCGTTCATTTGCCACTCTCCGCAATCAGTTTTCGAATCCGTTTGATTTCCGCCGCCGACAGTTCGTCGTCCAGCAGGTTCAACACCAGTTGCTCCCGCGAATTGCCGAAGAATCGCGATACCAGGTGCCGCACCGCGCTACGCTTGGCTTCATCGCGCCCCACCAGCGGGTGATACACAAAGGCCCGTCCTTCCTTGGTGTGCCGCAGGTATCCCTTGTCTTCCAGAATGCGCATCGTCGTCAGCACGGTGGAGTATGCCAGGTCCACGTCTCCAGCCAGCGCTTCCACGACGTCGGAAACCGTGGCCGATCCGCGATCCCACACCACCTGCATCAGCCGAAGTTCGGCGTCGGTGAGATTGGATGAAGTCTTTCGAGCCATAGGCGAACTATTAAAACTCTAATAGTTCCCGCGCCCGTTGTCAACGAAAGAATTAATATTTCACGCTCGAACCGCCGGACGCGGGGCCGGCGTCATCTTCAACGTCAATGCATAGGCGCCCGGCAACTGTGCCGGAGCCGCCACCACCACATCGTTGTCCTGCTGGTTCCACGTCACGGCGCCGGCCTGTCCGAGCAATTCCACTTTCATCCCCTCCGGTGCCAGCACCCCCGGCACCGTGAAGGCGCCCGCCGCCGGAGGCTGGAACAGGAACGCGTACAGGCTGTCTCCCTTTTTCGTGAAGCGAACTCCCGGCCCGGCCGACGGACGCACCCATGGCTTTGAATCGAATATCGCTTCCCCGTTCACCCTCAGCCAGGCGCCCAGCGCCTTGAGCCGGTCGAGTTGAATCGCTGGAATCGAACCGTCCGGCTTGGGTCCGATGTTCAAGAGCAGATTCCCATTCTTGCTGGTAATGTCGATCAGCATTTCGATGAGCTTGCCGGAGGCGATCACGTGGCGCTGGTCTTCAATCTGGTTGTAGCCGAAACTGAAACCCAGGCCCCGGCACGATTCCCATTTCTTTTCAGTGATTCCGTCATACTGCGCGTATTCGGGTGTGGTGAAATCGGCGAAGTCCGCACCGAACCTGTTGTTGATCAGTCCGTCCGGAAACCGGTTATAGTAATCGGCCACAATCTGCGCAAGCTGGCTGAGGCGGGGATAGGTGATGTCGTTCCACAGAATCGCGGGCTGGTAGCGTTCAATCAGTTCGCGCCAATGCGCATCGGCGTAACCGGCATATTCCTTTGATTGGGGCGCGGTGGT
>JANRLE010000300.1:0-43795 GCA_033762895.1 Bryobacteraceae bacterium
TGGGCGCGATCTCGAATATTACCCTTGGCCGAGCGGGCGCCGATGAGGAACTGGCGGTAGTGAAGGAGTGCGTCCGGGCGGCGGGCGCCGCGGGGATTCCCGTTGTCGAGTACAACTTCTACCCCCTGCGCGCCTCCGAGGGGTACGGGCGAACCACCGGCCGCGGCGGCGCCGGACTGCGCGATTTCGACTTTGAGCGCATCCGTGGCCTGCCCCCACTTGAAAACACCGGCACGCACACGCGCGAGCAGATGTGGCAGCGGCTCACCGCCTTTCTAAAAGAAGTGGTGCCGGTGGCCGAACAGGCGGGAGTACGGCTGGCCCTGCACCCGAACGATCCGCCGGTGGAGGTATACCGCGGGGCCGCGCAACCGGTTCGTTCGCTGGCCGATCTGAAGCGGCTGACCGGCGTCGTGGACAGTCCCGCCAACGGCATTACGCTCGACACAGGCGTGATGACCGAAATGGGCGAGGACGCCGTGGAAGCCATCGGTTACTTCGGCTCGCGCGACCGCATCAACCACGTACACTTTCGCAACGTGCGCGTGCAGCGGGCCTATGTCCGCTACACCGAAACATTCCACGACGAGGGGCAATGCGACATGGCCGGAGCCATGCGCGCTCTTCAGCAGGTAGGCTACAGCCGCCTGCTGATCCCCGACCACACGCCGCAGTTCACCTCCGACAACGAACGCCACGAGATGGGTTGGGCCTTTGCCCTCGGCTACATGCATGCACTCAGACACGCCGCGGAGACCGCCTGACACCGTGATAGCCTTGAAAGACATGTCGGAATTTCGGGACCAAGTAGCTCTGATCACCGGTGCCACCGGCGCATTGGGTGAGATCGTCACCCGCCAGTTTCTGGATTCGGGGGCCCACATTGTTGGCGTTGGCCTGGAGTGGCCCTCGCCACCCGAGAGCCAGCGAGTGCTGGCCTTGACGTTGAACCTGGTGGAGCCGGAGTGCTGCCGGGAGGCGGTGGCCAAGACGCTGGAAAAACACGGACGCGTGGATCACCTCATTCACCTGGTGGGCGGATATGCGTCGGGCCAGCCGGTTGCCGAAACGCCGGACGAGGTTTGGCAGCGGATGCTGGCAATCAATCTGCACTCGCTGTTTAATCTCTCGCGCGAAGTTCTGCCTCGTATGTTGAAGCAGAAACGGGGCCGTATCATTGCCATCGGATCGAAGGCCGGACGCAATCCGGTGGCCGGTCTGGGCGCCTATCACGTCTCCAAGGCGGCCATGCACGCATTGGTACGGTCGATCGGAGCCGAGTGTAAGGGCACTGGAGTCACGGCGAACGCCATCGTGCCGAGCATCATCGACACCGCGGCCAACCGCGCTGCCATGCCGAACGCCGACTATTCAAAGTGGGTGCGGCCGAGCGCGATCGCGCACCTCATTCGCTACCTGGCCTCGGAGTCGGCCAGTGAAATCAACGGCGCGCTGATCCCGATCTACGGACAGGCTTAGCCGCTAAGATTGAATACATGGCGCATATTCCCAGACTCACTGACGCGGAGTTGAACGCCGCGCTGCACGCTCTTTCCGGCTGGCAGACGCGCGAAGGCAAGCTGCATCGCGAGTATCAGTTCGAGGACTTCGTGCATGCCTTCGGTTTCATGGCGACCGCGGCCATTGCCATCGAGGCGATGAACCACCACCCGGAATGGTCCAACGTGTGGAACAAGGTGGTGGTGGATCTGACCACGCACGATTCGGGCGGCGTGACGGTAAAGGATGTGGAGCTGGCACATAAGCTGGAGGCCCTGGCGCGGCGCCTGTCATGAAGATCTTTATACTGCTGATGGCGGCGGCGCTGGCCGCCTGTTCCCAGGAGACGTTCCAGGGATCGAAAGATCTGGACGCGCTCATCGAAAAAGCGATCGCCGAGGATCAGATGCCGGGCGCGGTCCTGTGGATCGGCCACAACGGACGGGTGCTGCATCGCAAGGCCTATGGCATGCGTTCCCTGGTGCCGAAGAAAGAGCCGATGACGATGGACACGGTCTTCGATGCGGCGTCTCTCACCAAGGTGGTGGCCACCACGGCGTCGATCATGAAGCTGTTCGAACAGGGCAGGATCCGGCTTAACGATCCGGTTTCCACCTACCTGCCGGAGTACCGCAAGAACGGCAACGGTAACGGCAACGGCGGCATCACCATACGCCAACTGCTGACGCACTTTTCGGGCTTGCGGCCCGATGTGGATCTGGTCCCGGAATGGCACGGCTACGAGACGGGCATCCGGCGGGCGCTGATGGACAAACCCGTGGCTGCGCCAGGCGAGCGGTTTATTTACTCCGACATCAACTACCTGCTGCTGGGGGAAATTGTGCGGCGGCTGGGAGGTAAACCGCTGGATGAGTTTGCGCGCGAGAACATCTTCGACCCATTGGGGATGAATGAGACGCTGTTTAACCCGCCGGCGAGCCTTCGCGCGCGCATCGCACCGACGGAGAAGTACAACGGCATGAGTGAGCCGCTGCGCGGCGTGGTGCACGATCCCACCGCGCGATTCATGGGCGGCATCGCCGGTCATGCCGGCCTGTTCACCACCGCCGCCGATTTGGCCCGCTTCGCGGCGATGCTGCTGAATGGCGGCGAGGCGGGCGGAAAACGGGTGCTCTCACCACTCACCATTCGCAAGTTCACCGAACCCCAGACACCGCCCGACACGACGACACTGCGCGGGCTGGGCTTTGACCTGGACTCGCAGTTTTCATCCAACCGCGGCGAGTTGTTTCCCATCGGCTCGTTCGGCCATACCGGCTTCACCGGCACGTCCATGTGGATCGATCCAGTGACAAAAACTTACGTGATTCTGTTGACCAACAGCGTGCATCCGTTCCGCCGGCCGGCGATCTCCGGACTGAGGGCGCGTGTGGCCACGATCACGGCCGCCGCGCTGGGAATCGATGCGCAGGGCGTGGCTCTTACCGGGTACAACGAAACCGCGGCCGCAAGCGCGGCTCGCCGCAACGTGAATCGCAACGGCGGCGTACTGTCCGGGCTGGACGTGCTGGCGGCCAACAGGTTCGCCATTCTGAACGGCAAGCGCGTAGCGCTGATCACCAACCATACCGGCATCAGCGCGGAGGGCAAACGCAATATCGACCTGATGGCGGCCGGCGGCGTAAAACTGGCGGCCATTCTGTCCCCCGAGCACGGCATCACCGGCAAGGAGGATCACGAGAATGTGGCCGATACAAAGGACGAGGCCACCGGCATCCCGATCTACTCACTCTACAAGGGCAAGAACCGGGCGCCGAACGAGGAAATCCTCAACGCCACCGACGTGCTGGTCTACGACATCCAGGACATCGGCGCACGATTCTACACCTATACCTGCACGCTGAAGAACGCGCTGGAAGCCGCCGCCAAGGCCGGAAAGCCCGTGGTGGTGCTGGACCGGCCCAATCCCATCACCGGCGTTCGCGTGGAAGGGCCTATGCTGCAGAAGGAAGTGGAATCGTTCATCGGCTGCTTCCCGATGCCGGTGCGCCATGGCATGACGATCGGCGAAATCGCCCGCATGTTGCACGGCGAAGGCAAGCTGACCAACCGCCTCGACGTGATCGCCATGAAGGGCTGGCAGCGCGGCGACTGGTATGACTCCACCGGCCAGATCTGGGTGGATCAATCGCCGAACATGCGCAGCCTGAACGCCGCCACCCTTTATACGGGAGTGGCGCTGCTGGAGTATTCCACCAACTATTCGGTGGGCCGTGGCACCGATGCGCCGTTTGAACAGATCGGCGCGGCGTTCATGAATGGACGCGAGTTGGCGGCGCGACTCAACGCGCGCGCCATACCGGGGGTGCGATGCTATCCCTCCCGGTTCATGCCGCGCGACAGCAACCTGAAGGGGCAGACACTGGATGGCGTGCGGTTCGTGGTAACCGACCGGGAACGTTTTGAGCCGGTGCGTTTTGGGCTGGAAATCGCCGTAATGCTGGAGACGCTCTATCCGGGCCAGATGGCATTTGAGAAGAACGAAAAGCTGATCGGCAGCCGGGCGGTGATTGAGGCCATTCGAAAGAAGACCGATCCGCGGGCGATTCAGGCCGGATACCAGGAAGCGCTGGACGCGTTTCTGACGCTGCGGGCCAAGTACCTGATTTACAGGTGACCGGCGGGTTCGTTTCGTTTTTTTCGCCTACTTCAGGCGGTAGCAGGCGATGGAGTTTTCGTTGCGCAGGAAGAACCGGCCGGCGGCCAAGGCCGGGTAGGCGCGCACGGTGGCTTCCAGCAACTGGTGCTTGCTCAAAACCCGGAACTGTTTGGGATCGGCGGCCGCCACGATGAGTTCGCCGTTTTCCCGCAGCACCATCAGGTGATCTCCGGCCAGGGTGACCGATCCTGCCCTCAATCCGTCCACGCTCCACTGCACTTTGCCGGAGCGCAGGTCGACCGAGCGCAGTTGCTGGCCCTGCTCCTGGCGGCCATGGAAACCGTAGAGAGAGCCGTCCTTGTGGACGCTGGTGGCGTAGTGATTGGAGAGCGAATCGTCAGAGGCCCACAGTTGCCGATATTCAGATCCTTTTACCTCTAGCGCCACGGCGCCCACGCCATAGCTCGACGACAGGAACAGAATGCCTCCCGCGGCGACCGGGGAGGCCGCATTCACCGACGCATCCGAGCGTGACCGCCAGCGCATGGAATGGCGCACCTTACCCGTGGCGGGATCGACGTCCACCAGCCCCGTGCGGGTGAGGAACAGGGCCCGCTTGAGGCCGCCGAGCGCAGCCACGATGGGCGAGGAATAACCGGCCGGATCATCGGTTGCCGTCCACAGAACCTTGCCGTTGTTCCTGTCAAAGGCGACAATTCCCGCCCCAGGCCCGCCGATATTCATCATCACCCTGTTCTCATCCACCAGCGGCGCGCCGGCGGCGCCGAAGTAGCCTTTCGGGACCTTGAAGCGGGCGTGCGTGTCTTCGCTCCAGACCTTCCTGCCGTCGGCGAGGTTGAGGCAATGAAGCTGGCCTTCGGCGCCGAAGGTGTAGATGCGGCCGCCATCGATGGTTGGCGCCGAGCGCGGCCCCTCATCGAAGCCGAAGTCGTCGCGGTAACCGGTGGGGTAGGCGTAGGTCCAAAGGACGGCGCCCGAGGCCGTATTCCACGCCTCGACGATTTCCTTATCCTTCTGGCGGTGGAAGACGATCAGCCTGTCGCCGGCGACGACGGGACCGGCAAAGCCCGCGCCGATGGGCTTCTTCCAAAGCTGGCGGTCGGGCGTGCGGCCCGGGCCCGTGTAGACACCATCGCGGTTGGGCCCGAGAAGCTGCGGCCAGTCCTGCGCGGCCAGCGGCGTGCGGCATACAATCAGGAGCATGAGAATCGCGCTGATTGTAGTGCTGGCCGCCGCGGCCTTGTCCGCCGAAAGCGGATTCAAGCCGCTGTTCAATGGAAAAAACCTGGAGGAATGGATCGTGGATACACCCGGATTGTGGCGGGTGGAGAAGGGCGTGATCATCGGCACATCTCCGGGACTCAAGTACAACGATTTTCTGCGCACCAAGAAGCAGTATCGCAATTTCGTCCTGAAGGCGACGTTCCGCATGAAGGACGCCACCGGGAAGGCGAACTCCGGGATTCAGTTCCGCAGCAGGCCGATGGAGGGCTCACACGAGGTGATCGGCTACCAGGCGGACATGGGGCAGCAGTATTGGGGCTGCCTGTATGACGAATCGAGGCGCAAGCGGGTGCTGGCGCAGGCCTCGCCGGAGGCGATGGCGACGCTGCGCAAGGACGGCTGGAACCAGTATGTGATCACGGCCCAGGGCAACCGGATCACGCTGGAGTTGAACGGCGTGAAGTCGGTGGAGTGGGAGGAGAAAGAGCCCGCCATTGAGGACTCCGGTTTTATCGCGTTGCAACTGCACGGCGGCCCGCCGCTGGAGATGGAATTCAAGGAGTTGCTGATTCGCGAATTGCCGTGAGTCAGCGATTGGCCACGGCGGCATCGGCGACGCATTCCAGCGCCGGGAGAAGTTCGGCGCGTAATTCGGCGATACAGGAAGGGCGTTCCGAAGGCGAGTGCGCGGTGCAGCGGGCCAGCACCTCCGCCAAGGGGGAGTCGGGGTCGAAGGGGCACTCAACCGGCAGGGAGCCGGTGAGCGTTTCCATGACGATCCGGCCGATCGCATAGATATCGCTGCGCTGATCGGCGGGGCCCCCGGTCAACTGCTCGGGCGGCACGTAGCCGACGGTTCCGATGGTCATCACGCCGATGGAGAGCTTCTCTTCACGGGAAAGATCGAGCAGGTTCATTTTCGCCAGGCCGAAATCGAGAATCTTGACCAGGGGCGGGCCACCCTCGCGGTCGACCAGGAACAGATTGTCGGGTTTCAGGTCGCGGTGGATGATACCGGCGCCGTGCGCGGCTTCGATGCCATCCAGCAGTTGCTCAATCCATTCACGGCAGACCGGGACGGGGACGCCGCCCTGAAGGGCGATCTCGGTCCGCCAACTGCGGCCCTCCACCAGTTCCATCACCTGGTAGGCGCCCATGGTGCCCACCGGTCCGAAGTCGAAGATCTGAATGACGTTGGGGTGGCTGAGGCGGGCGGCGGCGCGGGCTTCGCGCTCAAAACGCTTCAGCGCGCCGTCATGGCCGAACAGTTCGCTGAGCATGATTTTCAGCGCCACGCGGCGGTCCAGGCGGCGATCCCTGGCGGCATAAACCGATCCCATTCCGCCGCGTCCCAGCAGCCGCTCCAACTGGTACTTGCCGTCAATCACCTGCTCGACCGGCAGCGTCAGCACGGGCATCTCGGAATCGAAGCGGCAGCGTACGGCGGTACTGTCGTAGCAGGTTCCACACTTCGGGCATTCCCGCAGCAGGTTCATTTGCGGACTGGCGGCGGCCGCGGCGGCCTTCGTGCGGCTTCTGTCGTTGAGCAGCGCGATCACCTGGCGCTCGATCTCGTCCACCAGCCGTTCCTCCCGCTGCGTGTAGGGCTCTGCGGATGACTTATCCCCGATCTCGATCATCTCGCCGCTGCGCAGCACGTCGTGAAGCGCGAAGCTCACCGGACGGAATGCGGTCTGGATGGCTTCGGCCACCACGGGCTGCCAATCCTGTTCGGCGGGAATCGTTTTCAGCCGGCCGATCGCCTTGCGCAGGTGTTCCTCGGTCTCCCATTCCTTTGGATACCAGCGCCGGTCAAGTTTCCGGAACCAGGAATCGGGCAACAGGGCGGAGACGAGCCCGCGAACCACCATCGCCGGGCTGGTGACAGACTTGGTCGCCATGGCGTAGGCCAGGCAAATGGCTGTCAGCGTGGACATCCACGTGACGGCGCCGCTATTCTCAAATCCCAGCCACTTGGCGTTCTCAAAGGAGGCCGCCGGAAAGGCGAAGAGAAGGCCGGCGGTCAGAAGCCATTTCAGACGGCGGTGTACATCGCCCTCGCGGTAGCAGCGCAAGAGCTGCAGCAGGCGGACCACACATGCGGCCACACTCACCAGCATAAGCAGCGGGAAGCCCACCGACAGCAGCCCGCTGGTGGGCGCGTATTGGACGTGGTTCCAATAGACATAGGCCACACCTTCGGCCACCGGCGCGGCAATCGAGCCGTTAATGGGCAGCGCGAACCCTCCCGTGCCCCACAGCACGTAGAGCGCACCGGCCAGCGTCCAGGCGGCGCGCGACGGCGGCTCCCGGTCCGTAAACGCCAGCAGAGCATGGTAGCTGGCCGGCATCGCCAGCCCCACCGGCAACCAGAACAGGTAGTAGGCGCACAACTCTTCAGGCTGAAAGAAGCCGGTCAGCGGTAGCAGCGCGCACAGCCCCATGCGAAGCGAACAGGCGGTGGCGGCGACGAAGCCGAGCCGCGCCGGCACCCGGTCCCATCTCACCAGCATGGCCAGACCGGCAAGAAAGAAGAAAAAACTCGCGCACAGCAGCGGGAACCGCGCCGGCAGAAAGCCGCCATCGGGGTGCGCACGGGCTCTCAACCAGACGTCCTGTATGCCGGAGAGCGCCGCGCCACGGTCAACCTTGACGCAGTAGAGCCCCCCGCCGGCCACCGAACGTAACATCAGGCCGAGCGTGGAGGCGCCCGAGGTCCTCTCCCCGTTGATGGCCACGATACGGTCCCCGTTGCGCAGCGAACCGTCGGCGCTGCCGCCGGCAATCACGTTCGATACAAACCACTCGTCGCCGAGCCGCTGCGCCTGCCAGTCAAATTCCGTGGTTTTGGCGCCATATTGAAAAAGGATCCACACGGCGAACAGGCCGAAGGCAAACGACAGCGTAATCAGCAACGCCGCCGATGCGGTGAAGAAAGTAGACGCGGGATTGACGCGCACGCCACCCATTGATCGCTTATCGGACGGGGTGGAGGGAAACTACAGGGTTTGAGCGCGAAACTTACGGATTTGATCTTAGGGGCCATTCGAAGCATCGCCTTACCTGCCACCGGGGGAACCCCCTATCACTCAAGCGAGGTAAAGGCCGCCTTCATCCGCTCAAAGGTAACTTCCAGTTCCTCCGGCAGGATCCTGGTCTCTCCGATCGACGTCATGAAATTCGCATCGCCGGGCCAGCGCGGCAGCAGATGCATGTGAAGATGGCCGGCGATGCCCGCGCCAGCGCATTCGCCGATGTTCATGCCGATGTTTAACCCCTTGGGCCGGTACACTTCGTGCAACGCGCGCGAGGCGGCGCGGGTTAGCGCCATCAGCTCCCGCGCGGCTTCTTCCGATAGCTCCTCGAGTGTGGCGGCGTGCTGGTAGGGAACCACCATCAGGTGACCCGAAGTGTAGGGGTACAAGTTCAGGATCAGGAAACAGAAGCTGCCGCGGTGAAGGATGAAATTCTCACGGTCGCAACGCTGCTCCGGTTTCAGGCAGAACACGCAGCCTGGCTCGGGATCCGCTTTGCTGACATACCGGTATCGCCACGGACTCCAGAGATGATCCATACTCGAATGCTGGAGAAAGCTATGGGGGGAGGTTACTCACCCGTGCTGCCGGCTAGGTCGAGAGCGGCCTTGGCGTGGTTGACCAGGTCCTTCAGTTCCTTGCTGGGCTTGAAATAAGGGATACGCTTGGAAGGGACTTCCACACGGGTACCGGTTTTCGGATTACGGCCGACGCGCGATTGGCGCTGCCGGGTGCGAAAACTCCCAAAGCCCCGGATTTCGATTTTATCTCCGGTGCGAAGTGAACGCACAATGGAGTCGAAAATCGCTTCGACAATCACCTCGGAGTCTTTCCGAGTCATCTCCACCACCCGCGACACCTCTTCGATCAGATCGGCTTTCGTCATGGTCTTCCCAAATTGTCTCAGAAATCGCCCGTAGTTTTCAGCTTACCAATCCCGGCAAGCCTGCCGAAACCGCAGTAATGTTCCGGTAGTAGGGCGCAACTGAAGAATCAGCGGCCTTCTCCCTGCCCTTTTAAGTGCATCACTTCTTCGATCGTCATGGTGGCCGCGGCGGCCTGACGCTGGTAATCTTCCAGCCTTGTGCGCTCTTCGTCTTCGGCCAATGCGCGGAGACTGAGTCCGATGCGCTTGTCGGCTTCGTTGAGTTTGATGATTTTGAAGTCGAACTCCTCGCCGGCCGGCAGTGGCGGCTCATCCCGGCGCGAGGCGGCGCCAGGAATCTCGGAATTATGGCAAAGACCCTCCACGCTGGGCGCCAATTCCACAAAGACTCCGAACGAGGAGACGCGGCTCACGCGGCCGCGGATTATATCGCCGGTCTGGTGCGAGGCGAAAAACGTTTCCCAGGCGTTGGGCTGCAGTTGCTTGATGCCCAGCGAGAGGCGGCGGTTTTCGGCGTCGATCGACAGGATGACGGCCTGCACGATCTGGCCCTTCTTCAGCATCTCGGAAGGGTGTTTCACGCGCTTGGTCCAGGAAAGGTCGGAGATATGCACCAGTCCATCGATACCCTCCTCGATCTCGATGAAGCAGCCGAAATCGGTGAGCTTGCGGACGCGGCCCTCCACCACAGATCCGACGCTGTAGCGGTCCTCCACCGTGGTCCAGGGATCGGCTTCCAGTTGCTTAATGCCGAGCGAGACGCGCTTCTCGTCGGACTTCACCTCGAGCACCACCACTTCCACTGAATCGTTCACGCGAACGACCTTGGACGGATGTTTCAAGCGGCGCGACCAGGTCATTTCGGTGATGTGGATCAACCCTTCGACGCCGGGCTCGAGTTCCACGAAGGCGCCGTAGTCGGTGATGCTCACCACCTTGCCGATCACCCGCGCGCCGCCGGGATAGCGTTCGATGACCGTATGCCAGGGATCTTCATGCAGTTGCTTGAGCCCGAGGGAGATTCGTTCCTTCTCCTTTTCGAACTTCAGTACTTTCACCGTCACCTGATCGCCGACGTGCAGCATCTCGGCCGGATGGGCCACGCGTCCATAGGAAAGATCGCTGACGTGGAGCAGTCCGTCAATGCCGCCCAGATCGACGAAGGCGCCATAGTCGGTGAGATTCTTCACCGTGCCGGTGACCACTGAGCCTTCCTCGATGCCACCGAGCGCCTGCTGTTTGCGCGCGACATGATCTTCCTCCACCGCCAGTTTTCGCGAAACCACGACGTTGCCGCGGCGGCGGTTGAGTTTGACGATCTTGACGGCGATGTCGGCGCCGATGAGGGAATCGAGGCTGGCCACCGGACGCACGTCCACCTGCGAGGCGGGCATGAAGGCGCGTGTGCCCACATCCACCATCAGACCGCCCTTGATGCGCGTCAGCACGCGGCCCGACACCAGCAGGCCTTCGGCGAAGGCGCGCTCGAGCGTGTCCCAGCTTCTGAGGCGGGTCGCCTTTTCGTGTGACAGCGTGACGTAGCCTTCCACGGGTGGCCCGTGGCGGTCCACCATCACGTCAATGGCGTCGCCGGCGCGAATGGTCACCGTGCCATCAGGCAGCAGGAATTCGCTCAGGGGCACAATTCCTTCGGACTTGTATCCGAAGTCGACGATCACTTCCTTGTCTGTGACACGGAGGACTTGACCCTGCAGGAGTTCGCCCTCGGCTGGGGGCGCAAAGTGACTGTATTCTTCGAGCAGGTGCTCGTAGTCCTCGACGCTCGCTGGGGAAGCCGTCTCTAACGAGAGATCCTCAGGTTCGTAGGGCATAGCCACAACTCCAGATCAGCGGCCGAGGTTGACTGCGGCAAGAGCAAAACGGCGAGGCTCCGGAAACGACTGAGGCTGGAGTTCGTTGTGATGCTCTGCTACTGACAAGCCGTTGAATTAACAGTACTTCAGAAATATAGCCGAGAGATCAGGGGATGTCAACCGCATGGGACTCACATGGGCGGGAGTTGGTAAGGCGGGAGGCTGCGACTCTGGTCCAGGCTTGGGTCTCATTGGCGGCGTCGTCGCAAACCCTCTTGGGACGCAACCATAGCTGGTCGCATTGGAGATGGCGATCGCCTTGCCGTTCGATGGCCCGGACGTCCCGCATCGGCCACTCCCACTTGCGGAAACCAAGGTATCGCTGCGCCTGGTGCTGTGTGTTTCCACCGGATCCTTGTCCACACCCGGCCCGTCGCGCCTGCGCTATTCCGCGGTCCGGCTCGCGATGGTCAGTTCGAGCCCCAATTGCCGACTCGCGCTGCCTGCCGTGCTTTGTTCTCCCAATCCTTCAGAGCGCGTGAAAGACACTCGTGAAAGACACTGACGTTCGCACTGACGTTCGCCTTGACTTTTCCCGTCCTCTTAGTTTATCGTTCAGATTCGACTTTGCAGACGCCCGATCCCTGTGAGCCACGCGACCAAGCACATCGACACCCACATGGACTCGACGCTCGATAGCGTGGATTCTTCGGAGATGGCCATCCTTGGAATCGCCGAAAGGATGGGTTTCGATGACGACGAACGATACCGGTTGGGCATGGCGATCCGCGAGGCCATGGTGAACGCCGTGGTCCACGGCAACAAGTACAGTACTCATAAGAAGGTTCATCTGGTCGTCTGGGAAGAAGCGGGCGGCTTGCGGATCGTGGTTGCCGATGAAGGCAATGGTTTTGAACTGGCGCGCGTGCCGGATCCGCTCGAAGATCAGAATCTGCTGAAGGAGTCCGGCCGCGGCATTCTCTTAATGCAGGCGTTTGTGGATGAGTTGATGGTTCGGCGCCGGTCCCCAGCCGGGACCGAAGTGACGTTGGTGAAGCATCTGGCTCCGCCGGGAGCCTGATGCAGGGTTTCTCTTGTTGAGGAGGATTGAAACAAAGTGAGCGTTAGACTGAGTACACGCCAGGTTGGCGACGTGACGGTGATCGATGCCGCGGGCCGGATCACGTTGGGAGAGGGCAGCAGCTCCCTTCGCGATACGATCCGCGCCACCGTGGACGGCGGCCACAAAACAGTGCTTTTGAATCTCGGTGAGGTGAACTATATCGACAGCTCCGGCATCGGTGAGCTGGTCTCCGCTTTCACCACCGTAACCAATGCGGGCGGGCAGCTCAAGTTGCTCAATCTGAGCAAACGCGTGCAGGACCTGCTTCAGATTACCAAGTTGTATACCGTGTTTGAGTGTCACGACGACGAGGCTGTGGCCGTTCGCAGCTTCTCCTAAAAGGTCCGTTTCTGAAAAACGGGAGGCGGGTTCGGCCCGCCTCCGTCTTGCTCCCATGTTCCCCAGAATTGTTCTCTCGGCCTTCCTGCTTTCCGCGGTTTCTCACGCAACTCAATTTGATGTGGTGGTTTATGGCGCTACCGCCGGAGGTGTCACCTCGGCAATTGCCGCGGCGCGGCAAGGTCTGAAGACCGCGCTGGTTGAGGCGGGCCGTCACGTTGGAGGCATGGCGACCGGCGGCCTTTCGCGTACCGACGTCGGCCGGAGAGAGGTGATCGGGGGCCTTGCGCTGGAGTTCTATTATCGAACCGGCATCCGCTATGAAATTCAGCGTTTCAATCAGCCGGTGGCCTGGTTCTATGAACCGAAAGTGGGCGAAGGCGTGATGGTGGAAATGCTGCGCCGGGCCGGCGTCACTCTGCTTTACAACCATCGGCTGAAAGAGGCCGGCGGCGTGCGCAAGGAGGGGACCGTGGTTCGCGCCATCACCACGGAGAACGGCGAGACATTCGAGGCCAAGGTGTTCGTGGACGCCTCCTATGAAGGCGACCTCATGGCTCAGGCCAAGGTTTCCTATACATGGGGCAGGGAGGGTATGGATCAGTATGGTGAATCGCTGGCCGGCGTCCGGGACCGCACGCCAAAGCACCAGTTCACTGTGAACATCCCGGCCCGTGTGGAGGGCCGGCTGCTGCCGGAGATTTCGGCAGAGCCGCCGGGGGCGGCCGGTCAGGCTGATCGCCGCGTTCAGGCCTACAACTTCCGCATCATCGCCACCAACGTCGCCGCCAATCGGATTCCATGGCCCAAACCCGCCGGCTATGATCCGGGCCGCTACGAGTTGCTGTTGAGAAACGTCCTGGGTCTTACCCAGCAGAAGGGGCGGGCTCCGGTTTTCCATGAGATGACGCTGATCGCGCCGATTCCTGGCGGCAAGGCCGATTTCAACAATCAGGGCGCGTTTTCCACCGACTACATCGGCAAGAACTACGGCTATCCCGAGGGCAACTACGCCACCCGGGCTCGCATTTGGCAGGATCACATCGGTTATGTGCAGGGCTATTACTACTTTCTGGCCAACGACCCTCGCGTGCCGCAGGCGCTGCGGGAAGAAGTCAACGACTGGGGGCTGCCCAAGGATGAATACCTGGACACCAACCACTGGCCGCACCAGTTGTACGTGCGCGAGGCCCGGCGCATGGTGGGTGAGTTCGTGATGACGCAGAAGGACTTGCAGACCGCCCTGACCAAGCCTGACGTCATCGGCATGGGCTCCTATAACTCGGATTCTCACAATGTGCAGCGCTTTGTGAACGCGCAGGGATTTGCCGAAAACGAAGGCGACATGCAGGTGCCGGTGAAGCCTTACCAGATTCCCTATCGCGTGATGCTGCCCAAGCGTGGCGAGGTGACGAACCTGTTGGTGCCGGTCTGCTTTTCCGCCAGTCACGTTGCGTATTCGTCACTGCGGATGGAACCGCAGTACATGATTATGGGGCAGGCGGCGGGTGTGGCGGCGAAACTGGCCATCCGCGACTCTAAGCCTGTGCAGGCGGTGGATGTCGCCGAGCTGCAGAAGACGCTGAAGGAACAGGCGGCGGTGTTTACTTTCGTGCCGAACGAGCAGATTGAGGCACTTTCGACCTTGCGCAATCTGCTGAGGCCACCAGCGCCCGCGCGATTTAATTGGGAGTAGACCGCGTGTAGCCGGGAGTGCTGCCTTCCATCGGGTCGAAGTCGTAGCCACGCGTAGCGCCTTTCAGCACCTTCTGCTGCGCTTTGAACTGGTACATCCTGCGGTCGGCGGTAGCCAGGAGTTGTTCGGCGTCGTCACCATCCAGCGGGAAGTAAGCTTCGCCGACGCTGAAGCCGATCACGTCTTCGTTCAGCACTTCCTGGCCGGCCTGTTTCACGATCTGGCGGAGCCGGGGGACCATTCCGCGGACCGTGTCGGCGGTAAGGCCCGGCAGAACGAGGACGAATTCGTCGCCTCCCATGCGCGCCACACAATCATATTCGCGACAGCTTTCTTTCAGTCGCAGCGCCACCTGCTGGAGAAGCTTATTGCCTTCCAGGTGGCCAAACCGGTCGTTGACCTGTTTAAAGCCGTCAAGGTCTGAGACCAGGATGGCCAGCGGCTGATCCAGGCGGCGGCAGCGAGCCAGCTCGCCATCCAGGTGCAGAAACAGGGATCTGGCGTTGAGCAGCCCGGTCATGTAGTCAGTGGAAGCGGAGCTTTCGGCCTGCCGGTACTTAAGCGCGTTCTCGACGCAGATGGCGACCTTGCCTGTAATTGCCTGCAGCACGCGGAAATGATCGCGCGAGAATGCGTCCTTCTCCGAACGGTAGAGCGTCAGCACTCCAACCACGCCTCCTACCGCTTCCAGCGGCACCGAAAGCGCCGAACAGAGAGGCGTGAGCGAACCCGTGTAGCCGGGCTCCAAAGCCGGATCTCCGTTCAGGATGGCGCGGCGGTTCTCGGCCACCCAGCCTGAGAGTCCCTGCCCGAACGGGATTTCCGCCGAGGAGAAGAATCGGAAGTTTTCGCCGCTAACGTATTCCGGACGCAATACATGGTCACGGATGACGTACACCGCGATCGACTCGTAGGGAACGATGCGCTTCAGCCGGACTGCGAAAACCGAGAGCGTCTCGTCGAGGCTCAACGATGTCCCCAACTCCTGCGCCAGTTCAAACAGCGACTGTGCCTCATGGCGGGCCGCGGCGATCGAAGACAGAAACGCCGCCGGCTTTTCCTCACTGTCCTTTTCCAGACCGGCCGCCGGCGCCGCGCCGTGTTCCACTCGAAAATCTGTGTCGATTTTCGCGCGTTCAGGAGTGGCGGTCTGCGCCTCCCGTTCGAATTCGCGATATCGCCGTTTCAGGATCGCGACCACCCTGGGGTCGAATGAGATACCCGATTCGGCTTCGATGCGCGCCATCGCCTCGTTCAACGGCAGGGCCTTCTTATACTGACGCTCGGAGGCCAGCGCATCAAAGGCGTCCACCGCCGCCAGTATGCGCGCTCCCACGGGTATCCCTTCTCCCGCGAGACCGTCCGGATAGCCGCCGCCGTTCCATTTTTCGTGATGGTGGCGCACGATCGGCGCCACCGGGTAGGGAAACTTCACCCGTTCCAGGATTTCGGCGCCCACGACGGGGTGGATCTTCAGCTTTTCGAACTCTTCCCTGGTGAGTTTGCCAGGCTTGGAAATAATGTGTTCGGGCACGGCAAGCTTGCCGATGTCGTGCAGCAGCGCGGCGGCGTGCAAGGCCTGCAACTGTGGTCCCGGCAGACGCATCTCCCGTCCCACCGCCAGAGCGTAAGTCTGCACCCGGTTCAAATGATCGTGGGTTGTCTGGTCCTTGGCTTCAATCGCCATGGCGAGCGCTTCAATCGTCCGCAGATGCAGATCCGCCATTTGTTCGGCGTGCGACTTGTCGGCGTCGACACGGTTCAGATACAAGCGGTAGTGCCGGTATACCAGGTAGATCAACGGTGTGGTGAGCAACAGGGCGGGCCACCCGGCGTCGGTCTTCAGAAATCCGAAACTGCTGGCGGCGATCGCTCCCAGCAGGTAATAGGGCAGCGTCCAGGTATAACTCTCGCGCCACGCCTCCGGGATCGAACGGCCTCCGGCAAGACTCATCCTCACCGCGTCGGGAAACGTCGCCAGAATAAAATACGCGCCGGTGGCCAACAGCATGCGCAGCGGCACGTCAATCGAAAGGTCCGGAAAACTCCAGGCATGAAATACCAGGTAGGAGGATGTGGCGGAGGCGGCCGAGACCGCGACGTCAAAGGCGCGCGCGGCGAAAGTCCGTTCGAAACCATCTTTCCAACACACCTGCAGCACGGTTACGCCGGTTACCAGAAGCACCGTTTCGGATTGGCTCAGCGCTACGATGCCGATGAGCATGAATACAAAATTCACCGACAATCCGGCGATTGCGCTGGGCAGGCTCAGGCGTACGGCTGAAACCGCCAACGCCATCACCAGGAAGGCCGCATAGCGCTCCGGACTTGCTGAATGAAACGGGATGAGACTGCTCAGCAGCGCAACCAGCCCAAAAAGGATGACGCAGAACGAAAACGCCGCGCTGGTCCAGTGCGACTTCTCCAGATTGTCAGGCAATTCGACGATCTCGCTCACGACACCTCTCCCACTGGCGCTTGATCGGCAGTTTGACCGGTTTCCCTTAGAGTGGCCCCGGTTCATTTCAAGTACAATCGAGGTTCTGGGTCCACTCATGGTCAGGTACATCCCCGCTTTTCTCATCGCTTTGGCAATGGCCGATACCGCCTGCAAGAAGCCTGCGCCCGCAGCCAAAAAGCAGGACAACAGGCCCGTCAGGGTTTCCGCGTCATCGGCCCGCTTCAAGCAGGTCCAGCGCAACGTTGAATCGGTGGGTACGCTCTATCCATTCGATGAAGTGCTGATCAGCGCCGAAATCGAGGGCAAGGTGGACCAGGTGAACGTCGATCTGGGAGACCGCGTCACGCCCGGCCAGGTGCTGGTGCAGATCTCCGATGAGGAGCAGCGCTACATCCTCGCCCAGAATGAGGCCCAGTTGCGCATGTCGCTCGAGCGGCTGGGGCTCAAAAGCGAGTCTGACCGTGTCACCGATATCCGCCAGACGCCCGAAGTCCGCCGCGCGGAAGCCGAACGCTTCGAAGCTGAACAGCGCTACAAGCGCGTCCGTGAACTGGTGGAGCAGGGCATTGGCGCTAAGACCGAACTGGACCAGGCCTCGGGCCGCTTTCAGGCCGCCAGCGCCGCCTTCGATGCCACAATCAACCAGGCCCGAAACCTCGCGCAGGAAGTGGAGCGGTTCAAGGCCGTAGTGGATCTCCAGCGCAAAAAGCTGCGCGACACCAGTGTGCGCGCGCCCTTTGCCGCTTCCGTCAAGGAGCGCCAGGTTTCCGTGGGCCTCTATGTGCGTCCCAATACGCCGCTGTTGACGCTGGTGAAGACCGACCCCATTCGCCTCAGGCTGGAGGTGCCCGAGCGTATGGCGCCGTGGGTGAAGGAAGGCCAGATGGCGGAAATTTCCCTCGAGGCGTTTGAGGATCGGAAGTTCCAGGGCAAGCTGTGGCGCATCTCACCGACCGTGGACCAGAGCAAGCGCACGTTCGTGGTGGAGGCGCTCATCGCCAATCCCAACGCCGCTTTGAAACCGGGCTCCTACGCGCGGGCCCGTGTTCCCACCAACAGGGTGGAGCGCATCGTGGTGGTTCCCAGCAAGGCCGTCAACTACGTGCTGGGCACCAACAAAGCGTACGTGGTGAACGCCGGCGTAGTGGATGCCCGTGACGTGAAACTGGGTGACCGGTTTGACGAAGACGTCGAAATTCTGGAAGGTGTAAAAGAAGGCGAGGTGGTGGCCACCACGCAGTTGGGCCGTCTGGACACGGGCAGCCGCGTGGAAATCGTCGACGAGCCGCCCGCTGCCCGGCCCGATGCGAGAGCCAGCGAATAACAACCGGACGAATCGGAAATGACCAGACTCATCCTGCTTGCCCTTCTCGCCGCCGCGGCGGCCTACCCTTCGATGCGCATCATTGTCACGGTGGTGGAGCCCAGGACTGGCAAGCCGGTGGAGGATCTGAAAGCCGAGGACTTCCTGGTGTTGGAGGATAAGCTGACGCGCCGTGTGGAGGCGTCGGAATTCGGCCGCCACCCCATCGACGTCATGCTGCTGGTGGACACCTCACTGGTGGGCGGCACGGTGCAGCCGGTGGCGCAGGGCCTGATCGGCGAATTGAAGGAAAAGGAACAGATGGCGATTGTGGCCTTCGATTCCTCGGCCGAAATGATCCAGGATTTCACCGCCTCGCGGCAGCTTCTGGGTGACGCGCTCAACAAGGTGAAGTACGGCAATACGCCGCGTGTGCTGGATGCGCTGTTTGCGGCCATGGATGGAGGATTTGAACACGCCACCTTCCGCAAGGTGATGATGCTGGTGACCACTGGACTTGAGGGCGACAGCCGCCAGCGCGAACGTGACGTGATCCGCATGGCGCGCCGCAACGGCGTCTCCATCTACCCGGTCTACGCCACCGGCGCCGAACGGGGGATGTTCGAGGAGTTGGCCAGACGCACAGGCGGGGCCTCCTTCAGCCTGCGCGATCTGCAGAAATCGGGCGCCAACGTTCCTTCCCGCATCTTCGACGTCGTTCGCGCGCACTACACCGTCACCATCGCCGGCAATCTGGGTCTGGGAGAAAAGCTAAAGGTGGAGATCAAGGGCCGCGAGAAGCAGAAGCTGCGTGTTTCCGCGCTGCCGATTGACTGATCAGGCCGGCCTGCCATAGAGTTCGTTGCGCAGATCCCCGACCAGGCGGTTCACCGCGCCGTCGTCGAAGCCGTAGCGCACCAGCGCCTGGCGCACCATTTCCACACCGCCTTCAAATTCCGGCTGCACCGCGGCATCCACGCCGAGGCGGCGCAGTTCTTCCACCTGGTGCTCACGCACGGCGCGGGCAATGATGGTGAGCGACGGATTGATGCGGCGCACGCGTTCCACCGTCAACTGAACGGTGCTTCGATCGGGGACGGCCAGTACGAGAATCCGCGCCTTTTCGATAGACGCCGCGTGCAGGATTTCATCCCGCGTAATGTCGCCCCATACGCCGTTCAATCGGGCGGCCGTGATGTCGCCCATCAGGGCATAATCGGACTCCACCACCATCAGCGCAGTGCCCGAGGCGCGAAGCACTTGCGCTACAGCCCGCCCGCTGCGCCCATAGCCCGCCACCACCACGTGATCGCGCAAAGCCGGCACCGGCAGTTCAATGGTATTCACGGGCATGGAGGGCTTGCGCCAGGCGCGCCAGGCCCGTCCCAAGGGAAGCGCGGCGCTGGAGACGAGCGGTGAAAGGGCCATGGTGAGGATCGTGCATGTCAGCGCCAGATCGTAGGTGTTTTTCGAAAGCGCTCCCGTGGCCAGGCCGCTGCGCGCCAGCACGAAGCTAAACTCCCCGATCTGCGACAACCCCAACCCGATGATCCACGGCGCCATGTTCCGGTAGCCGAACGCCCTGGCCAAGCCTCCCAGAATCAGCGCCTTGCCAAGGAAGATCGAGAGAACGGCTACCGCGATTTGCCAGATGTGCGGCAGAACATAACGGGGATCGAATAGCATTCCCACGGTCACGAAAAACAGCAGTCCGAAAATATCGCGCAGCGGAACCACATCGCTCAAAGCCTGGTGGCTGAACTCGGACTCGCTCAGTATGATGCCCGCAACGAACGCGCCTAGCGCGAAGGAAAGGCCGGCAAGGTGGGCGGCGTAGCCCAACCCCACCCCCGTGGCCACCACGGCCACCAGAAACAGCTCCCTTGATCCCCATACCAAAACCCATCTCAGAAGCTTCGGCAGCAGCCGCGTCCCCACCATTACCATCGCAAACAGGAAGACGGTGGCGATGCCGGCGGCCTGCGCCACCTTCCCGAATGCGCGATCAAGGTCGCCCAACTGCGGCAGGATGATCATCATCGGAATCACCGCCAGATCCTGCACCACCAGCAGGCCAATCATCACGCGGCTGGCCAGCGTGGAAGTGACCCCGGCCGCCGAAAGCGTCTTCAGCACCACCATGGTGCTGGAAACCGAAATCATGGCTCCAAACCACAGAGCCTCGGTGAGGTTCATTCCCAACCCCCAGGAGCCTGACAGCGCCCCGGCCGCGCCGGTGAGCAAAATCTGAATCGGACCGCCGGCCAGAGCGATCTTCCGTACCGGCTGCAGGTCCCGGAAAGAGATCTCCAGGCCCAGCGAAAACAGCAGCAGGGCGACGCCGATTTCCGCCAGCAGTTCAATGTCGTGGACCTGACCCACGGTGGGTCCGGCCGTGTAGGGGCCCACCACCACACCAGCGGCCACGTAGCCTACCAGCAGCGGCAACCCAAGCGCGCGCGCCAGCATGCCGCCGCACAATCCGGTGATGACGATGAGAACAAAATCAGCGGCTATGCCCAAATGACGGCGATCTCCATACCCGATTATGGCGTCATCATGGGGGCGAGGTTTGCTCACCGCTTCCAGTTTCGGATACAACAGAGGCATGTTTACCCGCAGGCAGTTCCTGGCCGCCGCATCGCTGGCAAGCGCGCAGGAAAGGAAAGTTCGCGCCGGCTTGATCGGCGCCGGCAGCCGCGGCACCTCACTTCTCCGCACCACGCTCGCGCTGGGCAACGTTGAGGTGCCGGCCATTTGCGACATCAATGAGGCGCATCTGAAGCGGGCCCAGGACCTGGTTGAGAAGTCCGGCGCCCTGCGCCCGCAAGGTTACTCGAGTGGTCCGGAGGATTATCTGAACCTCGTGGCGCGCGACGATCTGGATGCGGTCATCAACGCCGGGCCCTGGGAACTGCATGCTCCGATGTCGGTAGCCACCATGAAGGCGGGCAAGTACGCCGCTACGGAAGTGCCCGCGGCCGTGACCGTGCAACAGTGCTGGGATCTGGTCAACACCTCCGAGGAAACCGGGATGCCCTGCATGATCCTGGAGAACGTCTGCTACTTCCGCAATGCGCTGGCGGTGCTCAACATGATCCGCCAGGGGCTGCTTGGCAGCCTGTCCCACTGCGAGGGCGGATACCAGCATGACGTGCGCGGCGCCCTGATCTGGCGCGACGCCGCCCGCGGCACGCCCGGAGAGATCTCCTGGCGCGGGCTGCATATGGCCAACCGTAACGGCAACCTTTACCCCACGCACCCCATCGGTCCCATCGGCTGGTGGCTCGACATCAACCGCGGCGACCGTTTTACGAAGATCGTTTCAATGAGCAGCCTGTCGCAGGGCCTCAACGACTACGCGGCCACGCGCTTCGGAAAGGATCATCACAACGCACAACGCACCTACGCCCAGGGCGACGTGAACGTGAGCCTTCTGAAGACCGAAAAGGGCCGCACCGTTACGCTCTATTTCGACACCATTTCCCCCCGCCCCTACGATCTGATTCTGCGCGTGCAGGGAACGCGCGGCATCTACTCCGGCACGTTGAACAAAATTTATGTCGAAGGCCGCAGCCCCAAGCGTGAGGACTGGGAGGACGCCGAACCTTATCTCCAGCAGTTCGAGCATCCGCTCTGGAAGAAACTGGGGCCCAAGGCTACCCGGCATGGCCACGGCGGCGCCGATTACATGGAGCTTTACCAGTTCTTCAAAGCGGTGAAGAACAGGACCGCGACGCCCATCGATGTTTACGACACCGCCGCCTGGAGCGCCATCTTCCCGCTCAGCATCCAATCGGTCGCCCTGGGCAGCGATCCGGTGGAGTTTCCCGATTTCACGCGCGGCAAATGGAGAAGCCGCCCGCCGGTGGATCCTGGCGATCTGTAGGCCGCGCCCTCAACCCCTGGCGCCGTCGAGTTGCTTGATTTTGACGGCCAGCTTCCGCTCCAGTTCCGCGCGCGCCCGCTGCACTGCCGAATCCGTGGAATGAATCAGGTTGCGGGTTTCCGCCGGGTCGAGCTGCAGATGATAGAGTTCGTCCCTTCCGGGGTTGCGCAAGTCCCGCACCATCTTCCATTCCGCCGTCCGCCAGGCGCGCAGATCCGCCTTCGCCGAATGCCGCATGTTGTATTCGGCGTACAATTCATCGTCCCATTGCATCGCGCGGCCGGACAGCAGCGGCGTCAGGTCGCGTCCGCGAATCTGGGCTTCTTTCGGCATTGGCGTGCCCGTGAGGGAGAGCAGGGTCGGAAACCAGTCCAGGTTGGTGATGGTCCGGTTGACGGTGATCCCTGCGCGGGCCCGTCCGGGAAAGCGGATCACGGCCGGAACCCGCAGTGAATTGTCATACAGATTGGGCCGGTTACCCTGATTGCCCTTCAGAATCCAACGTCCGTTTCCTTTGTGCCAGATCCCGTTGTGTCCCATGTTCATCCCGTTGTCGGAGGTAAACACCACGATGGTGTCCTCGGCCAGCCCCAATCCGGAGAGTTCCGCCAGCACCCGCCCCACGTTTCGATCGAGGCAGGCGCAACTGGCCAGGTATTCTCGCATCATGCGCTTCACCTGCGGCACATCCAGGTTGTCGAAATCCGGGTTTGGAACTACAGGGTCCAGTTTCTCGAAAGGGGCCCAATCCTCGTCCGGAAGCGGAAGCCACGTGCGCCGGGTCCCGCCGCCCGGCGCGTTTGACGCATGCGGCTCACGATAGTGCAGATAGAGCGCGAAAGGCTCCCGGCGATGTGCGCGGATGAATGCCAGCGCGTGATCGGTGAAGATGTCGGGCGTGGAGCCTTGGAACTGCCTGGTCACTCCGTCCACTTCGAGACTTGGATCCATCGGTCCGGACCCGCCGCCCACGAATCCGGCGAAATACTCAAATCCGTAGCGGGTGGGATGAAATTCCGGCCGGTAGCCCAGATGCCACTTCCCTACCAGTCCCGTGCGGTAGCCGGCTTCCCGCAGCGCCTTCGGCCAGACCGGAAAGCGATGGCTCAGTCCAATCGCGGCATCCTCCTGCGGCGCAAGGTAGTCTTCGATGCCCACCTCCAGCGCATAGCGGCTGGTCATCAGGCTCGCGCGGGACGGGCTGCACACCGGTGTTGTCACGAAGCTGTTGGCGAAGGAGACTCCGTCGCGGCAAAGTCCGTCCACGTGCGGAGTCCGCGCCTGCCGGTTACTCCGGCCCAGCGTCCAAGCGCCCTGGTCGTCGGAATAGAGAAAGACGAGGTTCGGCTTCCGCGCCGCGGCGCGCACCAGCGGCACGGTGGTGGAAAGCAAAGCGCGGCGTGACAGTAGGCGCATCTCAGGATCATAATAGAATCGCCGATGCGACGATTCCTCAACGCCCTTAGTCTGCTGGCCTGCCTGCTGCCCGCGGGCCTTTACGCGCAGGATTCCTTGCCGCAAAGCCTGACGTTTGGCTATGCGTTCGCCGGTCCGGTGTTCGTTCCACGCAGCGGATTCACCCGCTGGGACGGGACGTTCGTCCATGCAGGGGGTGGTGGAGAAGCCGGCATTGGCCGCTATCTTAGCGCCGGCGGCGAAGTGGGCATTCTGGCCCCGCTTACCAATGAGTTCGCGCGGACGGGCGGCATCCTCGCGGGAGGCATATCGGTGCATCCCCGCGGTCCGGAACGCCATTGGGACCCGTTTCTCAGCGGAGGCGTGGGAGTCCTTGCTGGGGGAGGCGCGGCGGGCCTCGCTTATGTGGGCGGGGGCGTTCATTACTGGTTCCGTCCCCGCATTGGGCTCCGCTTCGAGTACCGCCATCATCTGTGGCCGAACGCGGACGGTAACATTCAACTGGCGGGCCTGCGGCTGGGGATTGCACTGCGTTAGCCGATGACGCCCCTTACGCTGATTCTGACGCCTCATCATCGCCTGGTGCTGGCTCCCGATGCGGACTCACCCAAGCTGGAGCCCGCTGTTGCGCAGCGTCTTCAAGACGCGTTCCGGCGTGGCTCCGGCCACGGCCTTCTGCAACTGGGTGCGGCCGAGCTGAACACGACGCTTCCGCCACTTTACGGCTACTGGCGGGATTTTGCGTCGCGATACGTCACGGCGCTGTGCAGCCTGCCCAACGCCGAAGCTCTGGCAAGCAGGACGCGCGTCGCGCCGCCGGCGCCTGAACAACTCGATGCCCTGGTGTCGGCCGCGCCGCCCATGACCGGCGCGGAATACCTCAGCCCGTCCGTGCTGGAACAACTGTGGCAGCAGGTGGATGGCGCCTTCCATCGCGCACTTTCCGAGGCCGGGTGCGGGATTCAGGAATTCCTCAGGAGCCTCAATCCGGCCTGGAACCTGGTCGGCCGCGTACACTTCAACCTGGCTGAAAACCGGCAGGACGCCGAGGCGCCGTTCGCCTTCCTGGCCACCTACACCACACGCCTGTCGGCGAACGCCAGGGCGCAGCACCTGCCGTTGGGTAAGGCGCTCAGCGAGTATGCCGGCGCCGCCAACAAGGATCGCCTGCTTTCCCTGCTGCTCCCGGTGCAGCGCGCCTCCCGGAGCTGTTCCTGGCTGAAGGAAATGGTGGATAACGGCGAAATTTACCATCCCCTGCGCTGGACGCCTTCGGAGGCGATGCGGCTGCTGCGCGATGCGCCGCGGCTCGAGTCCGCCGGCGTCGTCATTCGTATGCCCGCCTCCTGGCGCGGCAACCGGCCGCCCCGTCCGCGCGTCACCGGAACAGTGGGCGGCAAACCGCCTTCCGGTGTCGGACAGGAAGCGCTTCTCGATTTCCGGGTGGACCTCACGCTCGACGGCGAATCCCTCACTGCCGCCGAAATAAAGGAATTGCTGGCGGCCTCCGATGGGCTTGCTCTGATACGCGGGCGATGGGTGGAGGTTGATCGCGGCCAGATTGCCGGAATGATGGACCGCTTCCGCGCCGCCGAACGTGCCGCCGCGGAAAAGGGACTCAGCTTCGCTGAAGCCATGCGCCTGCTCTCGGGCGCCGCGGCGGTCGAAAAGGGGGATGCGGCGGCCGATCCCACGGCCTGGGTGGGCGTCGAGGCCGGCCCCTGGCTCGCGGAGACGCTGCGGGGTCTGCGCAGCCCTGAAGGTTTAGCCGGGATCGATCCTGGCGCGGGGCTAAGCGCTACATTGCGTCCCTACCAGCAGGTGGGCGTGCGGTGGCTTTTCCTGCTCTCCCGGCTTGGTCTGGGCGCCTGTCTCGCCGACGACATGGGACTGGGCAAAACAATCCAGGTCCTCGCGCTCCTGCTGGTGCTGCGGCGCCAATCCGGCGGCGGCCAGCCCAGCCTGCTTGTCGCTCCCGCATCCCTGCTTGCCAACTGGGCATCGGAGGCCGAACGCTTCGCTCCCGGATTGAAGGCCATGATCGCGCACCCTTCGGCGATCCCATCTGAAACTCTCAAGTCCCTGCCACCCGAACGCTTGAACGGCATCGACCTGGTGATCACCAGCTACGGATCGCTGCTCCGGCTTCCGTGGCTCGCCAGTCGCTCCTGGCACGTCGTCGTACTGGACGAAGCGCAGGCCATCAAGAACCCCGCTTCAAAGCAAACCCACGCCGTTAAGAAACTGAACGCTCGCGCCAGGGTGGCGCTCACCGGCACGCCCGTAGAGAACAGGCTTGGCGACCTGTGGTCGATCTTCGACTTCATCAATCCCGGCCTGCTTGGATCGGCACGGGAGTTCACGAACTTCGCCAAGCGGCTCGGCGAGCCGTCACATACCAACTACGCGCCGCTGCGTGAACTGGTGCGGCCCTATATTCTGCGGCGCCTGAAGACCGACCGCAACGTGATTGCCGATCTGCCTGACAAAACCGAGATGAAGGCCTTCTGCCACCTGAGCCGCAAGCAGGCCGCTCTCTATGAACAGGCCGTGCGCGATTTGACAGAGCGGTTGAAGCACGCTGCCGGCATCGAGCGCAAAGGGCTGGTATTGTCCTTTCTGATGAGGTTCAAGCAGATCTGCAATCATCCTTCGCAGTGGCTGGCCGACGGGGAATGGAACGAAGACGATAGCGGCAAATGGGCGCGCCTTCGTGAGATTGCCGAAGTGATTGCGGCCCGGCAGGAAAAGATGCTCATTTTCACACAGTTTCGCGAAGTCACCGCGCCGCTGGCGGCCTTCCTCGCTTCCGTGTTCGGCTCGCCCGGCCTGGTCCTGCACGGAGAAACCGCCGTCGGAAAGCGCAAGGAACTGGTGCGCCGGTTCCAGGAAGAGGAAGCGGAAAAATTCTTTGTGCTCTCTCTGAAGGCTGGAGGCGCGGGCCTCAATCTTACCGCGGCCTCCCATGTTGTACACTTCGACCGGTGGTGGAATCCCGCCGTGGAGAACCAGGCCACCGACCGCGCTTTTCGCATCGGACAGACGCGCAATGTTCTGGTGCACAAGTTCGTCTGCCGCGGTACCGTAGAGGAGAAAATCGACGAACTCATCGAGTCCAAGCGGCGGCTGTCGGACGACTTGCTGGAAGGCGGCGCCGATGTGCAGGTGACCGAAATGAAAGATGACGAGTTGCTGCGCCTGATTGCGCTTGATCTGAACTCGGCATTGAAGGAGAACTGAGAAGGTGGCGTGGGGCTGGAAGAAATACGTGCCGGTTGCGCAGCGGCGCCAGAAGGCAAAGCTCGCGATGCTGCAGCGCGCCAGAAAGGGGCAGGCCGGCACTCCGGTGGTGATTGAGGGGCGTACGATCGCATCCACATTCTGGGGCAAGGCCTGGTGTGAGAACCTGGAGCGCTACAGCGATTATGCCAATCGCCTGCCGCGCGGCCGCACCTACGTGCGCAACGGTTCGGTGATCGATCTGCAAATCACCCCCGGCACCATTCAGGCGCTGGTGAGCGGATCGAGCATCTACACCGTCACCGTGAAAGTGGCCGCTGTTCCCAGGGCGCGATGGAAGGCGATCTGCGACGATTGTGCCGGTCAGATCGATTCCCTCGTCGAACTGCTTCAGGGAAAGTTCTCGAAGGCCGTGATGGAACGGCTCTGCCTCCAGAAGACCGGCCTGTTTCCTTCACCCAAAGAGATTACGCTCGCCTGCAGTTGCCCGGACTGGGCCGGCATGTGCAAGCACGTGGCCGCGGTGCTCTATGGCGTGGGCGCACGCCTGGATCGTCAGCCCGAACTGCTCTTCCTGCTTCATTCGGTGGACCAGGCCGACCTCATCGCGAAAGCAGGCAAGGCAGTATCGGCGTCGAAACCCGCACCCGAGAAATCAAAGCTCCTGGCATCGGACGATCTTGCCGCCATGTTCGGCCTGGACATGGCGGACGGTCTCGCCGCGGAGCAGCCCAAAAAACGCGCGGTGAAAAAGAAGAAAATGGGAGGCACCAGGCGATGAGCGGAATTTTGATCTCCGGCCAAATTCTGATCTCCGGTATGATGCTGGCCCTGCTGGCCCAGGCCTCGGACCGTCCGGCGGCTGAGTGGGTGTTGCGGCTGGGAGGCTCTGTTGTCATTCACGGAAGCCCCCAGCGTATTCACGAAGTTTCCAGACTCCCGGCCGGCGAATTCCGGCTGCACACGGTGAATCTGGTGCCCCTCATCGTGCAGCCCGGCGAGTTTGCCCGCCTGTCCGGCCTCACCGAACTGCGGGAACTCTACATCTCCGGGCGCACCTGGCATTCCATGCCCACCAGGACTTCCCGCGAGAGCTTTCAGCACCTGGCAGGCCTGACGAAACTGGAGAAACTGGTTCTCAGCCTCCCGGTGCAAACCGACGTGCAATTGGAGGACACCGCCATCGCCGCCATCGCGCCGCTGGTCAATCTGCGCGAACTACGTCTGGCGCAGACCAAGGTGAAAGGACGCACGCTGGCGCCGTTCACGGCACTGCGCGAACTGGACCTCAAGAACACTCACACCGACGATGAGGGCCTTCGCGGCGTGGCGGCGATGAAGGCTCTCGAGAAGCTCAATCTTCGCGACACGCTGGTTACCAATGAAGGACTGGCGGCCCTTGCCGGCCTGACCGCGCTCACCGATCTTGATCTTTACGGCACGCGCGTGTCGGATGCCGGGCTTGCGCACCTGGCCGGTCTCACCAATCTCCGCAGGCTGAATCTGCAGGGCGCTGAAGTCACCGACGATGGTCTGGATCACTTATCAAAGCTCACGGGCCTTGAGGAATTGAACCTCTATCGCACCAGGGTCACCAACGCCGGCCTCGAAAAGCTGGCCCGCTTCAAGAGCCTGTCGAAGCTCGATCTGCGCTACTCTCGGGTGAACCGCGGAGGAGTGGCGGCGCTCGCCGCATCGCTTCCGCGATGCTCAATTGCCTTTGTGGATTCAACCGTGGCATCGGCGAAGACTGGACCGCTCTCGCCTGCCGCCGCCGCTAGCGCGGAAGTGTCGCTGGCCCGCACCCAGGCCACCGATGCCGATGTGCGCCCCATCGCCGGGCGCGCCGGACTCCGCAAACTCGACCTGAGCGTGACGCAGGCCGGCAACGCCGCCCTCGATGCTCTGCCGCAGAAGTGCGAACTGATGAGCCTCTCTATGGCGAACACCACGGTCTCCGATGCCGGGCTGAAGAATCTGGCGCGATGCGGTGAGCTTCGCGAACTGAACCTGAGCCACACCCTGGTTGAAGGGCCGGGCCTAGCGCACATCGCGGCGCTTACCTCTCTGGAAGTGCTGCGCCTTGGTTCCACCGCGGTGACCAGCGAAGACCTGAAACATCTGGGCGGCCTGGCGAAGCTGCACACACTCGACCTGTCGCACAGCGACATCACCAATGACGGCCTGGCGCATCTCACCTCATTGAGCAGCCTCGCCGAACTTGATCTCACCGGGGCCGACATCGGCGATCCCGGTCTTGCCCACCTCGGCCGCATATCCTCGCTCAAGGTTCTGCTGCTCGGCTACGGCCGCTTCACGGACAAGGGCATTCAGAACCTTGCCGCCCTCACCAGTCTGACGCGGCTGGAAATGGTGAGAACGCGCGTCGGCGACAGTGGGCTTGCCGTCATTGCCAACCTGAAGAACCTGCGCAGGCTGAATCTTGACTATACGGCCGTCACCGATCAGGGCCTTTCGCACCTGGCGTCGTTGCCGCACCTCACCGAACTGCTGCTGGACAGCGCCACCATCACGGATTCCGGCGCCGCCGCGCTTGCCGCCTTCGCGCAACTGAAGTCCCTCAACCTCTATCACACGCTGGTGACCGACCAGGGCATGGAGACGCTTCGAAAGAAATTGCCGGGTTGCCGCATCGTCTGGGAGCGCGATTCGGCGCAGCCCATCCGGAGGGGAAGCTGATGATACTGGCGATCCTTCTCAGCACATTTGCCGCCGCCGCCGAGACCGGCCCCCTTGCGTGGATTGAACAGCGGGGCGGGGAAGTGCAGCGTGACAAACTGGACCGCGTCACCGGTGTGCGCCTGGATCTTTCCTGGGTCACCGACGGTGACATCGCCGTGCTCGCCACTCTGCCGGACCTAAAGACGATCGATCTTTCCTTCACGCTTATTACGGATGCGGGGCTGGAACAGTTGCGCACGCTGAAGGGCGTGGAGCGCCTCAACCTCCAATCGGCCGAGTTGCTCACCGACACCGCCATCTCCTACATCCGCGGCTGGAGCCAGCTCCAGTCCCTGAACCTGCGCGGCACCGATGTGACCGACACCAGCATGGAGTATATCGGCAGCCTCACCGGCCTGCGATCGCTCGACGTGAGCTACACCCAAATTACCAACAACGGCATGGAGTTCCTCGCACCGCTGAACGGGATCGAGGATCTCTCCATCGGCGGCAACAAGGTCAGCGGACCCGGACTGCACATTCTGAAAGCGCTGCCCCTTCTTCGCCGCCTCAATCTAAGCGGCGCGCAGAAGCGCAATTCAGGAACGTGGGCGGCTACGATTACCGAAGCCGATATGGAGATCATCGGCGGGCTCACCAGGCTGGAATCATTGCATCTGGGCGGTCTTCGCGTCACCAACTCCGGTCTTGCGCACCTGCGCGGAATGGCGAACCTCCGCGAACTCGACCTGAGCAAGACGCAGGTTTCAGGCAGCGCCCTGGCCGTTATTGCCGCCATGAAAGGACTGACTCATCTGAAACTCTGGAAAGCGGCAAATGTCGACGACGCCGCAATACCGCATCTTTCGGCGCTGGGGAAACTCGCCCTGCTCGACATCGCCGAAACCGCCATCACCCAGACGGGAGTGGAGGCGCTTCGCAAAGCGCTGCCCAACTGCCGGATACTTTGGAGATGATGCCCGTGCGGATAATGCTTGCGCTCTTGTTGGCCGCGCCGCTGTTCTGCGCCGAACCGCGCGCCCAGGTCCGCCGCCTTACCCACAATCAATACAACAATACGGTTCGCGATCTGCTGGGCGATCACACGCGTCCGGCCGATCAGTTCCCGCCCGAGGATTTCGTCAACGGCTTCAAGAATCAGATCTCGGCGCAGGATGTCCCGCCGCTGCTTGCCCAGGTTTACGCCAACGCCGCCGAACGTCTTGCCCGCACGGCGTTCCTGGGCGGGCGCGACGATAACAAGCTGATCCCCTGCCGGCCTGCCACGCCCGCCGATGCCCGCTGCGCCGCCGCTTTCGTCCGCGCTTTTGGCGCCCGCGCTTTCCGCCGCCCGCTGACCGATGCCGAGCATCGCCGCTATACCAGCCTGCTGGTGAGCGAAGCCACGCGCCGGAAAGAGTTCATCCGAGGCGCGCAGGCCGTGGTGGAGGCGATGCTGCAATCGCCGAAATTCCTGTTCCGCATTGAACAGGGCGGAACGAACCTGCCCTATGACATCGCCACCCGCCTTGCTTACTTCCTGTGGGAGACCATGCCCGACGCCGCGCTCACACAGGCGGCCGCCAGCGGCGCGCTTTCCACCGCCCGCGGCGTGGAAGCCACCGTGCGCCGTATGGTGGATGATCCCAGGGCCAGGGCCGCGCTCGATGAGTTCCTTTCCCAATGGCTGCGGTTCGACCTGGTGCTGAACGCCGTCAAGGATCGCCGCCTTTTCCCGCAGTTCAACGAAGAACTGGCGGTGGCCATGACCGAAGAGACGCGCCGAACCATCGCCGGCATCGTGTGGGAGGACAGGAATTTCTTTGAGATCTTCACCGCTCCCTACGGATTTCTCAACCCCGACCTCGCCGCCCTCTACCAGCTTCCCTCGCCCGCGCAGGAGTTTGACAAAACGCCCTATCCCGAATCGTCCGGGCGCGCCGGTATTCTCAGCCAGGCCATGTTCCTCGCCCTCACCAGCAAGCCCGGTGAGACCTCGCCCACCGTGCGCGGCTTCTTCATCCGCGACCATTTCCTGTGCCAGCAGGTGCCCGATCCGCCGCCCGGCACCAACAGCAGTCTGCCGCCGCTTTCCCCGGACCGCCCACTCAGCGCGCGCCAGCGCCTTTCGGCTCACGTGGTGAACCCGGTTTGCGCCGGCTGCCACCAGTTGATGGATCCCATCGGATTTGGGCTCGAAGGTTTCGACGCCATTGGCCGCCTGCGCGAAAAAGAGACCATCACGTTTTTCCCGACGCGTGAGTCCCGCGCCGATCGCGCCACCTCCGTTGATCTGGCGCTCGATACCAGCGGTTCCATCATCGGGATGACGGGATCCGCCTTCAGCGGCCCCAAAGAACTCGGCGCGCTTCTGGCCAGGAATCAGCGTTGCCAGGAATGCGTGGTGAAGCAGCTTTTCCGCTACGCGGAAGGCCGCCGCGAAACCGCCGCCGACAACGAGTTTGTCGAAGGCGCCTACGCGCGATTCAAAGACTCCAACTTCCGTTTCAAAGAGCTTATGATATTGATAGCTGAGAACCTCGCCGCCGGCCGGAGGGACTAGGAACATGAACGCAAAAGCTGGCATTTCTCGTAGAAGAATGCTTCGTGGTGTGACCGCGGCCGGTACGGCGCTGCGTTTTGCGCTGCCGCCGCTCGATGCCATGTTCAACAGCCACGGCACGGCCTACGCCGCCGAATCAGCCATCCCCTCGCGCTTCGTGCTCTGGTTTAACGGCAACGGAATCCCGGAACGTTACTGGATACCGGCCGAAACCGGCTCGGGCTATCAGATGACGCCCTGCCTTTCGCCCATGGCCCAATTTCAGGACAAGATCCATGTCCTGTCCGGACTGGACAACCCCGCGGCGCGCATGCCCGGGCCGGGCAACGACCATCACCGCTCGATGAGCGGCCTGATGTCGGGAACGCCCTTCACCGGACGCGGCGCCGGCGGACCGTCCATCGATCAGGTGATCGCGGGGAAAATCGGCGCCTCAACCCGCTTCCCCTCGCTTCAGATCGGCGTCTGCCAGGAGTCCCACGGCGAAAGCATTCACCGCAACATGAGTTGGGCCGGCTATGAACGCGCGCTGCCGCCGGAGCTTGTGCCGCGGAACCTGTTTGACCGCATCTTCGGCACCCGGCCCCAGGATTGGCTCGACCGCAAGAAGAGCGTGCTTGACGCGGTGCGCGACGACTTTGCTGACGTCAGTGTCAAGCTGGGCGCATCCGACAAGACGAAGCTCGACGGCTATCTCTCGTCCATCCGCGATCTGGAGCGCGCCATTCTCAGTCTGCCGCCGCCCTATGGCGACTCCACCGCGGTCGAGGCGGGTGGCGATGTGAAGGACTATCCGCGTATCGCGAAGCTTCAATCGGAACTGCTGGTCCACGCCCTGGCCACGCGCCAGACTAATGTCGCCACTTACATGCTCACCAAGTGCCAGAGCCTGGTGCGGCTTCCCTGGCTCGGCTACACCACGCTGCGCCATCACGACTACACGCACACCAACGCCGATTCGCCACGCGCCCAACGCATCCTGCGCGATATCTGCCGCTGGCACGTGGAAGAGTTCGCCTACCTGATGGCGAAGCTCGGTTCGGTGCGGGAAGGCGACGGCACGCTGCTTGATCACTGCTGCCTGGCCTTCGTCCATGAACACGCCGAAGCCAATGCGCACAAGAACAACGGGCTGGTGGCGATTCTTGCCGGCCACCGGAAGCTGGTGAAAGGCCGGCACACCAAAACCACCGGCACCATGGCCGAACTCTACCTCGCTCTGGCCAACGAGGTGATTGGCGCGGGTCTCGACAGGTTCCCCACCGCCGGCCGCACTCTGGAAGGGATCGCTGAGAGCCGGGCCTAAAACCCGCCCTACAACCTCGGTACCGGCGGCTTCACCGGCTTCCAGGGAAACACGCCCTGCCGCTTCATGCGGCGCCGGAACACCCGGTCTCCGGCCGTCACATAAAGAGTGTCGAGCGCCGGGCCCCCAAACACCGCGTTCGAAGGCGCGCGCCCGGCGGGCTTCAATAGCACTGCCGACGTCCGGCCCGCCGGATCGGAAACCTGTATGCCGAGCCTTGTGGCCACATACAGAAACCCCTCGTTGTCCACCGTGAATCCGTCCGCGCCCGAACGCATCTGGCCCGCCTCCACCTCGTCTTCCATCTCCAGCCGGTGAAACGCCACTCCATAGGCCAGTGACCCATCGGCCTGCACCTGGAATGACCATACCCAGCGCGTGGCGGAATCGGCCACCAGCAGCAGCGAATGATCCGGAGACAGGCGTATCCCGTTGGGGAACGGGATCCCCTCATGGACCACGCGTTTGTTTCCGTTCGCATCGGCGAACCACACGCGGCGTGCCTGCGGCTCTGTGAAGTAAACGCCGCCGCCCGCGGTCACCGCCAGATCATTCGACCCCATCCCTTCGGCAATCACCGCTTCCTTCCCGGCCGCGTCCCAGGCCACAATGCGCCGGCGGCCGTTCTGGCAGGCATACAGCCGCCCGCCAGGCCCGAACATCAGCCCGTTGGCGCCGCCGGTCGCTTCCTTAAAGATGGCGGTCCGTCCGCTGGCATGATCAATCCTGTGAACGCGATTGTTGGGAATATCGGAGAAATACACGTCGCCGTTGGCGTCGACGGCCGGCCCTTCGGTGAACTTGTGCCCATGGCTCACCAATTCCCACTCCACCATCGGATCGACGAATCGCGCGGCGAACGACTTCACCGGCTTTGAGACCGGTCTGGTCCAGTCCCGCCACACCCAGCGCAACGCCTCCGGCAGCAGCGGACCGCCGTGCTTCATATTGTGCCCTTCGGTTCCCACCACCAGCTTTGCGTCATAGCCCGCCGCATCCAGCGCGGCGATCATGTCCTGGTTGCTCTGGATGTTCACATCGCCCACGCCGTCCTGAAGAAAGATGCGCAGCGGCTTGCCTTCAAACTTGCGCACCTGCGAGGGAAGAATCAACGCCCCGCGCTGATGCGTGAATCCGGCAATGAAGCTCATCACGCGGCGGAAGCCATCGGGCCGCTCCCACGCGGCGGTGAAGGAACAGTTGCCGCCCGAGGAGGAGCCGGAAATCGCCCGCAGATTCGGATCGCTTGTCAGGTTGTAGCTCTTACCCACCTCCGGCAGCATTTCCTCGAGCAGGAATCGTGCGTAACGGTCCGTCACGGCGTCGTACTCATAGCTGCGATGGAACCGCGCCTGCTGGGAGTCGCTCAGCGCCGGGACGATGCCGGGATTGATCAGCACCGCGATCGTCACCGGCATCTCTCCCTTGTGGATCAGGTTGTCAGAGACAATGGGAACCCGCGAATGGCCGGTTTCATTGACGAAGCCGCCTCCATCCTGGAACACCATCACAGCGGCGGGCTCGGCCGCCTTGTACTGCGCGGGAACGTAGATCCAGTAATCATGCGTGACACCGGGATAGATCCTGCTGCCCTCGAACTTGTGCCTGGTGACGGTCCCACGGGGCACTCCCGGCTGGCGCGAAGAGTCTGGTCCGTAGGCGTACTCTTCGCCCTGCAGAAGCCCGGCGAAGGTGAGCGGCAAGAAGCTGCGGCGGCGCATAGGTTCAACGATACTACTTCTTGCGCTGCTGCTTCTCCCGGCTTCGCTGATCCTGTTGCCGTTCCTTGGCGATCCTTTCCTGGCGCTGGGATTCCTCGCGCCTGGTGCGCTGTTCCCACTGCTGGTCGCGCCTTGTGGTGGGCTGCGGCTGTTGGCGCCCGGCCTCGCCCGGCTTGGTGGGGGCCGGCGAACGCCGGTTCACGATGACCTCGCGGCGCTCGCGATTCACCGTGGGCGCTGCCGCCCGCTCGCCGCGGGTCATGCTCTCGCGAACTGGCGCAACAGGTGGGGCAGATCCACCAATGGAGGCCGATGCCGCCTCGCGTGCGGAAATTCGAACAGCCCCCCGCTGCACGGGCTGCGCTCGCCGGAACACATCCTCCGGCACCGCCGTGACGGCGTGTTCCACCTCCCGGTTCACATACCGCTGCCGCGTAATATTGGTCCGGTGAATGTTGGCGACGTTGTGAACCACCGTGTGCGTGATGTTGACATTGGTGACGTACGTCCGGCTGGCGCGATAAGGTGGAAACCAGATCTCCCGCGGACCCAGCGGGAACCATGCCACGCCGAATCCGGCTTCCAATCGGAAGTGGATGCGCAGTCCCGGACCGCCGCCTCCGATGAAGACCACCAGCGCCGGCGCGTAAATCGGGCGGCGATGATACGGTCCCGGGATCCATACCCACTGGGCTCCCACTACCACCCAGCGTCCGTAGTGAAACGGCGCAAATCCCCATGGTGCGTCGTCCATCCAGGTCCAGCCCCACGGCGCAATCCACACCCAGTGTCCAAACCGGTAGGGCGCCCAGCCCGGTGGGACGCCACGCGGTAGCCACCCCCATCCGTAGTCCGGATACGTGCGCCATTCGCCATACTCGTCCAGGTCTTCGTATCCGATCACACCCGTGGAAACATGCCTGGAAGCCAGTGCGCGCTCTTCCCGTTGGTCGCGTCCGGAGCAAAATTCATCGAACGAATCCGTGGGCCGGGCTTTGGTGACCTCACCCGGAACACGGGCCTCCTGACCCTGACGAACGATCAGCGAAACGCCCGGACCGCTAAGCTCCGCCATGCCGCTGCGGGCGATGACCGTTGTTCCAGGTCCGCCGGCGGAAACTTCGATGCGATAGGAGCCTGCGCGCAGCAGGGAAATCGCCGCGTCCGGCGTATCGATTTCGAAGGTTTCGTCTTCTTCGAGGTCGCGGACGTGAAGCGACAGCCTACCCTCGGTCAGCTTCACCTGAATCGCGCCGGACCCTACTTCCGTCAGCGTGACGGACGTACGGGAGTCCAGCCGCAGGGCGGCGTTACCCGTGTGCAACTCCGCGCGTCCCCCATCGCCGGTCCACAGTTCGTCGCCGGAGGTCAAAGGACGGTTCGCGGTGGCCGCCCTCCAGTCTTCCACCCCGCCCACCCGTAACGACACCTCGCCACGGAGATAGCTGATGCGCGCCACGCGTGACGGCGGATCATTCGCACTGGGCGTTGGAGCGGTAGGAACGTTGGCGCTGGAGTGAGCGCAGCCCGCCAGAATCGTAACGGCGGCAAGCAACGGATACGTGAACTTCATGCCAAGCCGTAGTGCACGTGGACTGCCACCACCGCGGCCGGAGATTTCCCGTATCCCTCAGGTTTTCAATCCTGATCTTCGGGCGGTATCTCATCGCCTCCGCACGGCGCCTTCCCGCCACGCCGCCCCATGATCTTGTCAAAGGCCTCGAAATTCGCCCGAGCCTTCCGGTCGGTGAAGAGCCGCGCCGTCTGCAGTGCGGAAACCTTTTCGGCAACCGCCGTAGCCACAAACTGATTGATGCTCGTTCGTTCTTCGCGGCTGATCCGCTCCACGGCCTCTTTCAGTGACCGGGGCAGCCTCAGTGGATATGTTCGACTTTCTTTCATTGCCTTATCCTCAGGATCGCCTCACGCGGGAGCAGAAGATCTACTCCGAATCGACTGGGCGCGTTTCCATGGTCCCGTACATTGAACGTGACGAGTACATCTGCCCGTCCGTTCACTGCCGCCTCCAGCACCATCTCATCGTTCGAATCGCGAAGTTGCGGCCGCCACAAAAAATGCGTTTCCACGGCTTCGGCCATCGCGATCACCGCCGTCACGAAGATGTCCACTTGCCTCTCGCTGAGTCCGGCAGAGAGCCGATGCTCAGCCTTCTGGCAAACCGCCTCATACTCCAGCGCCAGGGGCACGCTCAGCAGCAGCACCGGCTCGCCCAGCCGCATGAACCGCAGAATGGCGGCGGAAGCACCCGTCGGACTGCGCATGGCTGCAACCACGACGTCGGTGCCCAGGACCATTCTCACATCACCCACAATTTCACATGACTCGCGATATCACGACCCTTCGTAACCGCATCTCCGGCTAGGCGCTCCACCGCCAACTCCGCACCTCCGGCAGATCCTCGCCATAGGCGGCGATATAAGCCTTGTGCCGCCGCAGCATGTCCCGATAGGCCTGGGTCGCCGCGTCGCCCAGCCCCTTGACCCTCGGTACCCGGCGCACCACGTCCAGGGCGAGTTGAAACCGGTCAATGTTGTTCAGCACGCACATGTCGAACGGCGTAGTCGTCGTGCCCTCCTCCTTGTAGCCGCGCACGTGCAGACCGGCATGGCCGCGGCGCCGGTAGGTCAACCGGTGGATCAGCCACGGGTAGCCATGATAGGCAAAGATGATCGGCTTGCCGGGGGTGAAGATGGCGTCAAAGTCGTCATCCTCCAGCCCGTGCGGATGCTCGCTGGCCGGCTGCAGCGTCATCAGATCCACTACGTTCACCACGCGGATGCGCAGGTCCGGAATGAACTCGCGCAGCAGCATCACGGCCGCCAGCGTTTCCATGGTGGGTACATCGCCGCAGCAGGCCATCACCACGTCCGGGTCGCCATCTTCATTGCTGGCCCACCTCCAGATGCCCAGCCCCGCGGCGCAGTGTTTCACGGCGGCGTCCATGTTCAGCCACTGCGGCGCCATCTGTTTTCCCGCCACGATCACATTCACGTAATTGCGGCTTTCCAGGCAATGATGCGCCACCGTGAGCAGCGTATTGGCGTCGGGCGGCAGATAGACGCGCACGATGTCGGCCTTCTTGTTCACCACGTGATCGATGAAGCCCGGATCCTGATGCGAAAATCCGTTGTGATCCTGCCGCCACACGTGCGAGGTGAGCAGATAGTTCAACGACGCAACCGGCCGGCGCCAGGTGATATCGCGCGTCGCCTTCAGCCACTTGGCGTGCTGGTTGAACATCGAATCCACAATGTGGATGAACGCCTCATAGCAGGAGAACAGGCCGTGCCGGCCGGTGAGCAGATAGCCTTCCAGCCAGCCCTGGCAAAGGTGTTCGCTCAGCACTTCCATTACGCGGCCATCGCGCTGAAGAGTGCCTTCGTCTTCCGGCCGCACCTCGCCCATCCATGCCTTGCCTGTTACGTCGAAGATTGCTCCCAGGCGGTTCGATGCCGTTTCGTCCGGGCCGAAGACGCGGAAGTTGTGGTTGTCCTGATTGGCCTTCATCACGTCCCGCAGGTAGCCGCCCAGCACGCGGGTCGCCTCGGCCTGCGACGAACCGGGCATGTCCACCTTCACTGCGTATGCGCGATAGTCCGGTAGGGCCAGCGGCTTCAGCAGCAGGCCGCCGTTGGTGTGCGGATTGCTTCCCATGCGCCTTGGTCCAGAGGGCGCCAGTTCACGGATTTCGGCCTTCACGGCGCCCTGTTCGTCGAACAGATCTTCGGGTCCGTAGCTCCCTAGCCAATCTTCCAGAAGTTTCAGCCGCTCCGGATTCGCCGCCAGATCGGAGAGCGGCACCTGATGGGATCGCCACGAGCCTTCGACGGGCTTTCCATCCACCTCCTTCGGGCCGGTCCAACCTTTCGGAGTCCTAAGGATAATCATCGGCCACTTCGGCCGCGTGGTGACGCCGCCTTGCCGGGCATCGGTCTGAATGCGCCGGATCTGGGCCACGATCCGGTCCAGCGTCCCGGCCATGACGCCGTGCATTTTCATCGGGTCATCGCCCTCAACGAAGTGGGGGCTGTAGCCGTAGCCTTCAAACAGGGCTGTCAATTCCTCTCGTCCGATGCGGTCCAGCAGGCACGGGTTGGCGATCTTGTAACCGTTCAGGTGCAGAATCGGCAGCACGGCGCCGTCGGTGGCCGGATCCAGAAATTTGTTCGAATGCCAGCTTGCCGCGCAGGGACCGGTTTCCGCCTCGCCGTCGCCCACCACGCAGGCCGCAATCAGTTGGGGATTGTCCAACACCGCGCCATAGGCATGCAGCAGGGCATAGCCCAACTCACCGCCTTCGTGAATGGAGCCGGGCGTTTCCGGCGCCACGTGGCTGGGAATGCCGTAGGGCCAGGAAAATTGCTGGAACAGCCGTTCCACGCTGTCTTCATCGAATCGAATGTGCGGGTAGACTTCGGTGTAGGATCCTTCCAGGTATGTGTTCGCCACCATCGCCGGGCCGCCATGTCCCGGTCCGGCGATATAGATCATTTCCAGGTCATATTGTCTGATAACGCGGTTTAAGTGGACGTAAATGAAGTTCAGCCCCGGCGTTGTGCCCCAATGGCCCAACAACCGGGGCTTGACGTGTTCCAGCCGCAGCGGCTCGCGCAGCAGCGGGTTCTCTTTCAAATAGATCTGGCCTACGGAGAGATAGTTCGCCGCTCGAAACCAAGCGTCCAACTTTTCAGGCGTCATGCCACTATTGTGGCTTATCGCAGGAACGCCTCCGCCAGTCCGCCGTCTACCGGGATCACGTTGCCGCTGGTCCGGCCGCTGCGGTCGCTGGTGAGGAAGACGATTGCTTCGGCGCAATGATCGGGCAGAATCGGCGTCTTCAACAACGTCCGGCTGGCGTAGAACTCCGCTAGCCGCTCGCGGAGCTGATCGTCCGAATCCTCTTCCTTGTAGGGCAGGTTGTACTTCTTCAAAGAGGAGATCACGCGGTCTCGCGGGAACATGGTGGAGCCCGCCACTACGGTAGCCGGCGCGATGCCGTTCACCCGCACCAGCGGAGCCATGCCCACGGCCAGCTCGCCAATGAGGTGATTCACGGCGGTCTTGGAAACGTCGTAGGCTTCGCTGCCCTTCTTGGGCACCACCGCGTTGGCCGAACTGGTGAGCACGATCACCGAAGGCAGCCCCTGCGCCGTGAAAACCTTCTGGGCTTCCTTTGCCAGCAGGTAGTTCCCCGTCACGTTGACGTCCATGGTGAGCCGCCAGTGTTCCACGGGGATGTTGCCGTCCGCATCCGGCGGAATGAAGACGGCAGCGGTGTTGATCACGCCGTCCAGGCCGCCGAACTGCGCCACGGTCTTTTCGATGGCCGCCGCCATGCTTGCCTGATCGCGAAGGTCCAGCCGGCACGATGCTACGGCTTCCTTGCCGGCGATCCTTGCGCATTCGGCCGCCACAGCGGCCGCGGCGTCCTCGTTGATATCAGCCAGCATCAGGTGCGCCCCACCTTCGGCAAGCTTCAATGCCGTGCAGCGCCCGATTCCGCTGCCTCCGCCCACCACCAGGATGATGCGGCGGCTGAACTCCTTTTCCGGCGGCATGCGCTTCAGCTTGGCCTCTTCCAATTGCCAGTATTCGATGCGGAAAGCTTCCTTGGGCGGCAGCGCCACGTAGTTGTAAAGGCTGGTGAACTCGGCCGCGCGCGCCGGATCCTTGGCGTGCGGCAGGGGCCCACCGGCGCCATCGCCGTTGCCCATGGAACTGGCCCCGGCCATCACGCGGATGGCGTTGCGGAAAAACTCGCCGGTGATGCGCGCCTCGGTCTTCGAGCGTCCAAAGGAAATCATGCCCACGCCCGGCACCAGCACCACCGTGGGATTCTGGTCGCGCAGACCCGGCGAATCGGGCTCCTTGTTCGTTTCGTAGTAGCGGGTGTAGGTTTCACGATACGCCACCAGCCCGCTTTCCAATGCCGCATCAAGAGCGCCCAGGTCCTGTGTCTGCGGATTCCAATCCACCAGCAGCGGCGCGATGCGCGTCCGCAGAAAGTGATCCGGACAGCTTGTTCCCAGCGCGGCCAGCGCGCGCCCGTGCTGGGAATTCATGAACTCCAGCGCTTCCGGTGAATCGTCGAAATGACCGATCCAGCGGCGTTTCTGGCTCACCTTGCCGCGGACCTTCGGCATGATCTTCACCGCCACTTCCCTGCGATCTTCGCGAGGCGCGGTGAGCGGACCGCCGAACAGTGTCTTGCCCTCCCCATGGCCCAGCACAAACTCGCCCATCTGATCGATGATGGTCACGCTGTTCCAATACGACTCGCGCTGTGTCGAGCCCCAGGTGAACAGTCCGTGGCTGGCCAGCACAATGCCGTCGCAGCCCGGATTGTCTTCCACCGCCTTACGCAGCATCAGGCCCAGTTCAAAACCGGGCCGCTGCCAGGGCAGCCACACCAGTTTGTGGCCGTAGCGGGCGTTGAACTCTTCCATCTTCTGTTTCCCGTTGCGGCTGGCCGCGATGGCGATGGCCCAGTCCGGATGCAGATGGTCCACATGGTCAAACGGCAGGAACCCGTGCAGCGGCGTGTCGATGGAAGTGGCCACCGTGTTGCCCGCGAACGAGCACGACGGGTATAGTCCCACCATCTCGTCTTCAAACGCTTCGCCCTTGTACACCTTCTCAAGGCCCAACAGACGGTCCATGTACAGCACCGCGAAGCCGGTGGTTTTGATTGAGCCCAGGTCGCCGCCCGAACCTTTTACGGCCATTACCTTCACCGGCATGCCGCTGAGCGGGTCCGGCACTTCGTACTTCGAACTGGTGTTGCCGCCGCCGAAGTTGGTGATTCTCAAATCCGCGCCCAACAGATTGGAGCGGTAGCGCAGCGTTTCCAATTGGTCGCCGCCAAACGCGGCGACATCATTCTCATTCCAGAGATCTTTCAGAAATGTAGGCATTCCCTGCTAGTTTAGCCCACCCCTCAGTAGGACAACCGCAGGCCCAACTGGATCTGCCGCGCGCCGCCGGCGCCGGTGATCTGGCCGAAGTTGGTCGCCACCACATTGCCGTTTGGCGAATCGAATTGCGGATGGTTGAACGCCCCGTAAAATTCCGCCCGGAACTGCAGATTGATCCGTTCCCGGAAGCGCTGGCTGCGGCTCAGGGAAAGATCAAATGAGTTGATGCCGGGAATGCGCAGGCGGGGCTGCGTGCGGGAATCGTTGCCCATCGAATAGGTTGGAGCGGGGCCGAAGGCGGTGGTGTCGAACCAGCGGTCAATCGTGGGATTGGACAGCACGGGGTCCTTCGTGCGCAGCGCGGTCGCGCCGATGCCGGGCAGCCGCGTGTTGTTGGGACCGGTAATGACCATCGGCAACCCGGCGCCGAACGTCGATATGCCGCTTATCTGCCAGCGCCCGATCACCGCCCCGGCCAGCCCCTGCTTCGGCAGCGGAAGCTCGTAAATGTAGTTCAGCACCAGGAATCGCGGCCGGTCGAACTCGCCGATGGCGCGCGACAGGCTCAGGTTGTTGGGATCGATGAAAGTGGAACGGCCGCCAAAGCGCTCCTGCACATTGTCAATCTGCTTGCCCGCCGTAAAGGCCGCCTGCAGACTGAGTCCATGGCTGAACTGCTTGTCGACGCGCAGCGTCATGGCGTGATACACCGAATCGCCCACCGCATCGCGGAACCGGCTCACGCCTGTGTAGTGGCTGAACGGCAGCAGCAGTTGCGACCGGCGCACCTGGCGCACGCTCAGCGCTCCCCTTGGAATCACTCCGAAGTAGGGATTGTCCACCAGTTGATCAAGCCCGGCGCCCAGCGAGAGGAATTGCGCCGATGCCGCATTGCGGCTGCGGTTGATCCAGATTCGCTGGCCGCGGCTGCCCGCATAGGCAACCTCCACCAGCAGGTTGCCGCCGATCGTCCGCTGGAGATTGAAGTTCCAGGTGTGGTTGAATGGCGTCACCCATTCACGGAACGCTGTGCCCACGCTGCCCCCAACCCCGTCAAATGGCGCGCTGAAGAATCCCGCCTGGAAGGCTCTGGCGATGGTGGCGCCTGCCGGCGGCGTGTTCGGCGCGGCCGGCGGAGGGCCCAGGAACACCGGCGTCTGGGCCAGAAATCCGCTGCCCAGGTCGCTGGCGCCCGCGCCCACTCCGCCGCTGCCGGGGAAGTAGGAGAGCGCATAGCCTGTGCGCAGCACCGTGTTCTTACTGAAGCTCCAGGCAAGGCCGATGCGCGGAGAAAAGTTATTGCGGTCGGGATCCGATTGATAGCGCGAATTCCCGTCCCGCCCGGTGAAGCGCAACAGGCCCTTTTGCTTCGTCAGCGGATCGGTGAAGTCGGGATCGAAGAATCCCAGTTGGTTGAAGCGATCCGACCACGGAGTCTGGTATTCCCAGCGCAGGCCGAGGTTTAACGTCAGGTTGCGGCGGACTTTCCAATCATCCTGAACGTACCAGGCATAGAATTTCTGCGACGTCGCCAGTGACGGATCGTCGGAAAATTGTCCGCCCGTCGGGATACCAAGAAGAAACGTGGCAACACCGTGGCCGGAGGTCGCGCCGGAGGCGGTTGGATTCGGACCCTGCGTAAAGGTGCGGTTGAACTCGTAAAGGCCGGATGGCCGTTCCGGCCGGAAAATATTGAACGTCTGGAACGTGAAGTTCCCGCCCGACTTTACCGAGTGGCTGCCCAGCACGTAGGTCATGTGCGCCTGCGCGTCGCGATTGTCCTCGGCGTCGGTGAAGAAGGAGGCCCGGTCGGGACCGAGGTTGATCGAATCGGTGATGGCGAACCGCGGAAACAGCAGCGTCTTGGCGCGATCCTTCAACAACTGTGGAAACCCAAGCTGCGTGAAGTCATAACCGGCGCTTCGTGGATTTGTGTTGATTACCCGGCGCGTGGAACTGAGCCGGAACTGGCCGATCACATTCGGACGGAAGGTGACCGTGTCGCTCAACACGCCGTACAG
>JANRLE010000301.1:0-10521 GCA_033762895.1 Bryobacteraceae bacterium
CGAAACTCCAGGCGCCGGTCACATCGGACCTGAAGCTGCTCAAGGACACCTTTCCGTTTCAGGATGCGCCGTTCGGGGTGGCGCTGGAGAACGGGCGGCAGAAGGAAGCGATGGGGATCTTCGACGCCGCTCAGCCGGAAAAGCGCCTGCGGGAGCTGGGTTTCATAGAGTAGACCGAGCCTGCCGCAGTCCCGCCTTTACCTGTTCAGTTCAACGTAAGTGGCAGCGGGGTCGAACTTCGCCCCTTTCACTTTCTCAAGGACATCACCAAGCACGGCGGTGACAGCCTGCGGCCCGCCGGACGGCATCTGGCCGTCAGGCGAATACATGGGCATGGCGCGGCGGATGGATTCGGTGTAGAGAGCGGTATCCTCGCCGGCGAACTCCGGTGGCATGGCGGCGGCAATCTCCTCGGGCGGATGCTGGCGCATCCAGATCAGTGTGCGGCGGATGGCGCGCGCCAGTTTTTCGGCGGTCCCCGGACTCTTATCCAGCCATGCCGGCGTCGTGTAGAGCGAGGCGGCCGGATAGGAGCCTGTGCCGAAGGCGGTCTCGGCGCCCGTCACTGTTCGCGTGTCGGCAAGGATGCGCACATTGCCCGCGCGTTTTTCGAGCACGGCAAGCGCGGGATCGGCCATCACTGCGGCGTCCACTTTTCCGCGTTCCATGGCGGCCACAGCACCTGCCGACATTCCCACGCCCACTTCCGCAACATCGTCCCAGGCGACCTGGTTGCGCTTGAGCAGGAAACGAAGGAACAGGCTGGTGGAAGAGCCGGGGGAGGAGACGCCTACCGTAGCGCCTCGCAAGTCCGCGATGGAGGCGATGCTCCTGGCTGTGGCGGGCGAAACGGCCAGGGCCAGGCCGGGCAGCCGCTGCATGATCACGAACGCCTTGAGCGGACGTCCTTCGGCGGCCATCTGGATGGTGTGCTCATAGAAGCCGCATACCACGTCGGCGCTGCCACCCCATAGCGCTTCCAGCGCTTTTGCGCCACCCGGGAAATCGGTAAGGGCGACGTCCAGTCCTTCGTCGCGATAGTGGCCCAATTGAGCTGCGAGCGTGGCGGGAAGGTAGACCAGTTGGGATTGGCCGCCGACGGCGATCCGCACGTGGCTGGAGGCGGGCCTATCCGGCGAAGCGCAGCCGGACAAGATCAGGCACACGGCGGTGGCGATGGCGATCCTGATCATGGCTGCAGTTGAATGTTCTGGAACTCGGCGGCGAGGCCGGAGCCTTTGGGGCTGCAGGCATAGACGCCACAGCGGACCGGGGCGCCGGACGGGCGGAGCGTGGCAACGCGCAATTGGGTCCAGACGGCCCCATCGGGAGACCACGAAACGATGGAACAGCCGTCCTCGCACCGGATACGCAGATGGTAGCTCTGGCTATGGCCGGTGACCGGCTGTGTGGACCAGTCCGAATAGCCCCCGTTGGTCACCACGGCGCCGAGCCATGAATCGCCTTCGGGCTCATGCTCCACCGACGTCTTCAGCCAACATTCGGGCGAAAGGCGAACCATCAGACCGGCCTGGTCGTACTGATGAACGGGCTGAGTGAGGATGTGAGCCGTGAGCGTGAACGCGGCGGGCGCTTCGGTATGGAAGAAATGGCCGTTGTCGGCCTGGAAGCCGTAGTGGGTGCGCTGCCAGAAGTCTGTGTTGGCCTCTGGCCACAAGCGCAGTCCGGTGGGGGTGAACTCCCAGCGGGCGGGTTCACAGTGCCAGCGCCACTCAGCCAGCCCCTTCACGCGCGTCCGGCCCGCGCGCCGCCAGGGACGGGAAGTTCGGGAATGAGGATGGGCGGCTCAGGCGCCTTCCGCGGGCGGGCATCCAGCCGGGCGGCGATTTTTTCCGCCTTGCGTTTGGCGAACTTTGGCGAATCCGGTTTCAGTCCTTCGGCCTCCACTTCCTCGCTGGTGACTTCGGCGGCGGCGAGGATGTATTTCTGCAGGTAGTTGCGGATGCGATCCTGCACCAGCCGCTGCTGTGTGGTCAGGTAGAGGAAAACAACGGTCTCGCCTTTTTCGGGCGCCAGCAGGCTGTAGACCTGCGAGGCTTTCTGCAACTTGGCCGATTGCAGCGTCTTCTCCAGCTTCCTGGCGCGGGCCTGCATTTTTCCCACGATCTGTTTTTCATTGCGATCCATGCCGGTGGCGGCGGCGAGCGCGGACTGTTCCTTCGCACTGAGCTTTTCCGAAAGCAGAAACAGGAAAAGCGCGAAGTCATCGACGGGGAAGCTGATGCCGAAGGGGATGTACTGGCGGACTTTGAGCAGCTTGGCAAATCCGGGCAGGTTCAGTTTCGGACCGGTGAGGGTGTCGCAAATCTGGGCGAGCAGCTTCTGTTCATCCAGTTCCTTGAGCACATCGGCGGGATTCGTTTCCCCGGCGATATGGCGCAGTTGTTCAAAAAGAGCTCTGGGTCCGATATATTTTTCCACGTTCGCCTGGCGGGCGTTGGCGTATTGGGCGGCGGTGCGTTCCTCGATGGCGAAACCCAGACGGACCTTGAGGCGGATCATGCGCCAGATGCGCACCGGATCGTCGTAGAGGACATAGTTGTGGACAGCGCGCAACTCGCGGCGCTCCAGATCGGCCAAACCGTTCATCGGATCGAGCAACAGGCCGCGGGAGGCCTTGCCGAGGGAAAGAGCGATGGAGTTGATGGTGAAGTCCCGGCAGCGCAGATCCTCATGAATGGAGGCGGGCGTAACGTGCGGGCGGCCGCCGGTTTTCACGTACCGCTCCTGGCGGCTCATGGCGATGCTGGCGGTGGCGCCGCTGGGCAGAATCATCTCGACGATTTTGCGGGCGTCATCGGTGGCGGCGATGGTGGAGCCGGTTGCCGCGGCCATGGCTTTGGCCGTCTTGATGGCATTGCCCTCCACCACGAAATCAAGATCGCGCAAGGGAAAGCCGCCCAGCATGTCGCGCATGGCTCCACCGGCCAGGAATACGTTCGAGTTGGATTCAGCACAGAGGGACTGCAACTTGGTGACAAAGCCGGTCTGTTCGGCGTTGAGGTGGTTTTCCAACATGAACATGTAGTCGCTCATGGTTTCATTTCCTTATGCGCGGGGATGATGTTCGTCCAAGGTCTTTCTCAGCCTGGATCTGACGACGTGGGTGTAGATCTGAGTGGTGGAAATGTCGGCGTGGCCGAGCATTGTCTGCACACTGCGCAGATCGGCGCCCCCTTCCAGTAGATGGGTGGCGAAGGTGTGGCGCAGCACGTGCGGGCTGAGCCCGTGGAAGATGCCGGCCTTTTTCGCGTTGGCCGAAAGCGATTTCCAGAATGCCTGGCGGGTAAGGCGTCCGCCGCGGCTGGTGACGAACAGGTAACGGCTGCCGCGGCCCTTGAGCAGTTGAGGGCGCGCCGCCGAGAGGTAGTTGCCGAGCAGGGCGAGAGCTTCCCCACCCACCGGCACCAGCCGTTCCTTGCTTCCTTTTCCGAGCACGCGCACCAGGCCCATCTCGACATTGAGGTCGGAAAGGACGAGTCCGCAAAGTTCACTGACGCGCAGGCCGCTGGAGTACAGCAAAGCGATCATGGCCCGGTCCCGCAAGCCGTTGGGGCGATCCGAGGGAGCGGCCGAAAGCGCATCCACCTGCTCTGTGTTGAGGTACTTGGGTATCGGGCGGGGCTGGCGCGGGGTGGGCAAAGCGGCGGTGGGATCGGTGTCGATTTTTCCTTCGCGAAGCAGGAACGCGTACAGGTTGCGCAGTGTGCTAAGATGCCGGGCAATCGTGCGGCTGGCCAGGCGCTGTTTGTAGAGCAAATCGACGTATGCCAGCAACTCCCCGGTATCGGGCAAAAGACCGTTGCACGCCTTCTGGCAGAAGGCGGCCAGGCGGGCAAGATCCCGTTGGCAGGCGTCGATCGAATTTGCCGAAAGACCCTTTTCGACACGGCAAAAGTCGACGAACGCCACCATTGCTGGGGAGAAGGCGCCATTGAGTGGCATTGAGCCAATGATACAATAAGCGCAAAATTGTTTCGAACATTTTCGCGGGAAACGTCGCGACCCAGAACGATGAGCGAGGGGGAGATGATTGTCATCATCGACGAATAAGAGAGCTTTGATTCAACGATTTGAGAGGGAAAATCTCTACGGATACTTGAATCCTGGATCGTTTCTCCAGCCGGGCGGTGTGGAATTGCTGAACCTCTCCGGGAACCTGTTGGTGATCCCCTACGACGAGGTAAAGGCGGTCTGTTTCGTGAAGGAGTTTGAGGCGCCTGATCCGGCCGAGAAACGGCTGTTTACCACCCGTCCTAAGACCAGCGGGCTTTGGGTCCGGATGCGGTTTCGAGACAATGAAGAGATGGACGGTCTGCTGGCGAACAACCTGCTGCAGGATGCGCCGGGCTTCCAGGTGACGCCGCCGGACCCGTCCTCGAACGTGCAGAAGCTGTTTGTGCCGCGCCAGGCGCTGGCGGCAATCCAGGTGGTGGCCGTGGTGGGCAGTCCGGTGCAGGCGCGCAAGCCGAAACCGAAACCGGCGCCGAAGGAGCAGATCAGTCTATTCGAATGAAGAAGCTAATTCCGGTTACGATTCTGGTGCTGGCCTCGGTGTATCCGCTGACGCTGTTGTTCCTGTCCACGCAGACGGTGCTGCAGGTGGATCAGGACGTCAAAGTCATCGGCGTCTCCACACCGATCAGAGTGGTGGCGGTGAATCCACACGGCATACGGGAATTGACGGCCAGCATTGAGCAGGGGGGGCGGAGCTTCCCGGTGTTTGTGCACACTGAGCCTTCGCACCGGTGGAGGCTGTCGCGAGGGAAAGAGAATCCGCGGACGTTCGTGATCGATCCGGGCACGCGCAACGTGACCTCGTTGAAGGATGGGAAGGCGCATCTGGTGATTGAGGCCAGCGCGAACGATCTGCGTGGGAAAAAGGATCGTCTGGATTTCGACGTGGAGGTGAACACGCAGCCTCCGCTGATCACTGTGGATAAGTACACCCACAACCTTTCGCTGGGCGGGGTCTCGGTGGTGACGTTTACGGTGGGCGGCTACGTTTCCGAATCCGGCGTGCGGGTGGGCCGTTACCGCTTCCGCAGTTTCCCGTTTCAGGGGCGGCGGATCTGCTTTTTCACCGCACCACACGACGTGACCGACGCCGATGAGGCGGTGGCCTATGCGCGGAATCCGGCCGGGGCCGAGGCGGCGGAGAAACTGAAAGGCGAGATCCGGCGCAAGACTTTCCGCAGGCGCCAGATCGTAGTGGATGACAAGTTTCTAAACAAGGTTCTGAACGAACTGGATCCGGGCGGCAAAGGCGATCCGGTGGCGCGGTTCACCAAGGTGAATCACGACTTGCGGCAGGCCAACAACCAGGCGCTTTCCGGCATGCGCATGCAGACGGCGGAGCAGGTGCTATGGGACGGGCCCTTCCGTCAGCTCTCGCGGTCAAAGGCGGAAGCGCAGTTTTGCGACTACCGCACCTACTTCTACAAGGGGCAGAGCGTGGATGAGCAAATCCACTTCGGATTCGACCTGGCGGGGTTGAAGAAAATGCCGGTGAACGCGGCCAATGACGGGAAGGTGATCTTCGCCGGGCCGCTGGGCATCTATGGCAATGCGATTGTGATCGACCATGGGTATGCGATTCAATCGCTATATGCGCATTTGAGCGAGGTCAACGTCAAGGGCGGGCAGACGGTAAAGAAGGACGAGATCATCGCCCGGACCGGAACGTCGGGGCTGGCCTCGGGCGACCATCTGCATTTTTCCATTCAGGTGGACGGCATTCCGGTGGACCCCAAGCAGTGGTGGGATCCGAACTGGTACCAGTCCAATATTGAAAGCCGTCTGCGATAGAGTTTCTCAAAACGTCAGGCGCAAGCCGAACTGCAGAATGCGCGGCGCCGACGCCCCCTGAATTCGTCCCACGTTCGGCGCCGAGATGCTGGAGACGGGGTTGAAGAGGTTCGCATGATTCAGCGTGTTGAAGAACTCGGCGCGGAACTGCAGCTTCATCCGTTCGGTGAGCGGAAACATGCGGAACAGGGACGAATCCAGGTTGTAGGAGCCTGGGCCGGTGAGCGTGTTGCGTCCCGAGTTTCCGAATGAACCCACCGGCGGCAGGGCGTAGGCTGAGGGGAGGAAGTATTGGCGAATCAGGTCGCTCTTGGCGCGGCCGGTATCAAGAAACGGGTTGCCCACCAGATTGGGGCGCTGCGTGCCGGCTCCCGACAGGGCGCGATCGGTGCCGCTGACGACGTTGAACGGGCGTCCGGCGGCCCATGTGAAAATGCCGTTGATCTGCCATCCACCCAACAGCCACTTGCCGGCGCCGCCGCTGGGAGCCGGCAGTTCCCAGAGGAAGCTGGTGACGAAGCGATGCCGCAGGTCGAAGTCTGACAGCCCTTTCTCGGCGCTCCAGTTGCGATGGTCCTGCGCGCCGCCGAAGGCGTCCACCGATCCGTTGTCGATCGACTTGGCCCAGGTGTAGTTGGCGAGAATGGAGTAGCCCTTGGAGAACCGTTTGTTCATGGTCACCTGCAGCGCATGGTAGGAGGAGAACCCCATCGGCTCATAGCTGGAGATGCTGCCGAGCACGCCCGGGCTGAACGGGCGGCGCTGGTTAATATTGCCTCCGGTCGCGCCCGGCGCGAATAAGGCGGAGTTGACGTCGCGCAGAATGGAAAAGCCGGTTCCCTTGGATCCGACGTAGGCGCCAGTGACGACGATGCCCTGCCATGTTTCCTGCTGCAGGTTGAAGTTCCATTGCTGCATGTAGGCGGTTCCCAGCGAGGGATCGAGCGATTCGCCCACCACCACGGGCAGCACGTAGCGCAGGTTGCGGCGTTCCTCGGCGGTCTGGGGCGGCTTGTAGGGGAACGGGCTGGCCGCGCCGCCGAAGGGGTCGGAGAACGACTTTGGTTCGTTGACCTGTAACTGGACCGAAAACGGCTGCGTGTTGGCGAAGGAACTCAACTGGTGCATCACGGGGAAGTCATAGAAAAGGCCGTAGCCGCCGCGGATGGAGGTTCTTGCTTTTTTGAACGGGGACCAGGCGAAGCCGATGCGCGGGCCGATGTTGTTCCAGTCGTTGGCAATGCCCGAACGCGGGATGCCGGGATCGCCGACATAGACCAGGCCTTCGGGGGCGTTGGGGTAGACCTGTGATTTCACTCCCGGCCGGAAGACCGACATCTGGTCGCGCGCGTCAAAGAAGGGCAGCAGCGGCTCATAGCGCACGCCCAGCGACAGGGTGAAGTTCGAACGGAGCTTCCAATCATCCTGGAAGTACATGGCCATGGCGTGCGAGCGGATGCCATTGATGCGCAGCGAGCCCTGGTTCATGCGGGCCGGCAGACCGAGCAGGAAGTCGGCGTAGGGGTTGACGGCGAAGCGGCCGTCGAAGGTGAACTGCGGATCGGTGAGATTGGCGGTCTCGCGGTCGGAACGGGTGTGGCGGTATTCGCCGCCCATCTTAAGCAGGTGCGCGCCGCGGTTGTAGCTGAGGTTGTCGGTCCACTGGGCGGTCTTGCGGTCGATGGAGACCAGGTTATCCTGGCCCATGTTCCAGAAGCCATTCACCTGGCCGCGCCAGTTGGTGTTGAAATTCGGTGTGTCGGAGGGCGCGCGCACGCCCAGTTTCTCGTAGTTCAGTCCGCCGGCGACGGGGAGCGGCCCGCGCGCCAGGTCGACGCGGCCGAAGGTGAATTGCACGGTGTTGAGCAGGGCGGGCGTGAGCGTCCATGTGTGGTTCACCATCGTGTTGGAGGTGTTGAACTTCACGTCGGACTGCAGGATGGGCAGACCCGCGGTATTGATCTGCGTGGAGCGGTCATTGAAGAACCGGCCCGAAAGCCGCTGCTTGGGCGTAAGGGAGTGATCGCCGCGGGCCATGATCTGGTTGGAATCGACGTCTGATGGCGCATTGAAGATGTGCCCGCCATTGGCGGCGTTCGGCAGCGGAATCAGCGCTTCAAGAAATTTCAGCGCCGCCGGATCGAAGCGCGACGCAGGAATGACAGCGCCGGCAAAGGGCTGGCGTGTCTGGGGATCGTTGGGCCGGCGCGTAGACTGCGAGAAGTTGCCCTGCCGCTCAAGCGCGGTAGGCACAACGAGATTCGATGTGGTGGTGGCGCGCCGCTCCCGCAAACCTTCATAGGAGAAGAAGAAGAAAGTGCGATCCTTGATCACAGGACCGCCCACACTGCCGCCGAACTGATTGCGGCGCAGCTTGGGCTGCACCAGCGAAAAAAAATTGCGGGCGTCGAACTTGTCGTTACGCAAAAATTCGTAGAGCGATCCGCGGAACTGATTGCTGCCCGATTTGGTGATGGCGTTAATCACGCCGCCGGCGTTGCGCCCGTATTCGGCCGAGTAGTTGTTGGTGAGGATGGAGAACTCCTCAAGCGCGTCCGGGTTGGGAACCAACGAGGCCACCGAGATCTGCGGGTCGTTATTGTCGCCGCCGTCCAGCAGGTAGTTGTTCGAGGTGCCGCGCGCGCCGTTCATCGTGATGGTGCCGTTCTGCGCCAGGTTCGCCCCACCCACGCTGGGCACCACGCCGGGAACCAGCAGTTGAAGCTGCAGAGGATTGCGTCCGTTCAGGGGAAGTTCGGTAATCCGTTTCTCGTCCACGGTTTCGCGGATGGTGGCGCCGACGGTTTCCACCAGGCCGACCGCGCCGGTGACCTGCACGGACTCGGCCGTGTCTCCCACCTGGAGAACGATTTGCGCCTGCCGCGTCTGGTCGGCGTCAAGGCGGATGGATTCAGATACGAAACTCCGGAATCCCTGCTGGCGGCATTCGATGACATAGCTGCCAACGGGCAGGCGCGGGAAACTGAAACGGCCGCCCTCGTCGGCCATGGCTTCAAAGCGCTGCGAGGTGCCTTGCCGGGTGGCGCTGACCTGGGCGGTGGGGATCACGGCGCCGGAAGAATCCTGCACGGTTCCGGTGATGAGGCCGGTGGATTGCGCCCAAAGCGCAGTGGTGATGGAGAAAAGGACGAGCATCCTCAAGTTCATAAAGGCTCCTGGCAGAGAGCAGTATATACGAATCGGTATGGAGGGGTCAGCGGTTGGGGTCGAAGCGGGCGAGCAGTTCCTCGAGGCCTAGTTCTTTCGCCCACTTGCGCAGGTAACTCCAATCGAGGGCGCCTCCCTGCACCTGGAGGATGCCTGCCACGTCTTCCAACTGGCGTTGAGAGTGACCGCCGCCCTCCTGGTACCAGCGGAGCTTGGCGAGCATTGTGTCCTCGGCGCTGGCTACGGAGAATTCGATCGGCTGTTCGCCGAACATGCGGCTTTGGCGGAAGCTTCTGCGGGCGAAGGCGGAAGCGTCATATGTGCCGGAGCGGAGCGGAAATATGTCGAACTTGTAGGCGCTGCCAAGATGGATGACGTTGAATGCCCGGCCGCGGCGGAGCGCTTCCAACCCGGTTTCCGCATCGGCATAGAAGCTGCCTCGGATGGCTTCCAGCAGATCAAGCAGCCGAGGCTCGGACAATTCCACCACAAGATCGACGTCCATCGTCGGACGTCCGACGCCGTGTACGGAACTGGCCACCGACCCGCCAATCATGTAGTGAATCTCCAATCGGTCGAGCGCGGCCAGAACCAGTTGAAGCGCTTCAGCGGGGCTGCTCATCGGACTCCGGATCCCAGCCGTAGACCTGCATCATGGTCTGGCGATCGAGGTGCCGGGCCGCGACGCGGAGAAACACTTCGCGGTCACCGGCGGCGGGATACTGATGGCGCACTCCCATCTCGTACATGCGCAGCACCAGCGCCGACGCCTCCATGACCTGGCGGAGTTTGTCGCCGGGCGTCATGCGGCGCTGCAACTCGATCCACGCCTGCCATGCCTTCGGATCGGTGTCAGCGGATATGGGGGGAAGGTCCATCGCGGTTATCGTAACATCAAAGCTGCTGGGAAGGCTGGGTGCAGGTAAGGCTCTGTCAAGGGATTCTACGCGAAAGAAGGCGCGCTGAGCGGATCCCGGAGCATGTGCGCTCCAGGACCCGTCCGCCGCCATTCAGCCTTATCTTCCCCGACGTTGGAAGTAACCAACCGCGATCAGTCCCGCACCGACGAAAACCATCGTGGCCGGTTCCGGCGCCGGCGCGCCGTCGTCATAATCGTAGGTGACCGTCACCAGGGCGCCCGCATTGGTGTTGAAGCTCGCCAGCAGGTTACCCGCTCCACTGCTGGAACTTTGACCAAGCGCCGCAAGAGCCACGTTGAAGGTGCCCGCTCCGGTATAGGCCGCCAGAACCGCCCCGTTGGTGCTCGTGGAGGTGTCCGAAGCCGTATTCGAAAGTCCGGTGAGGCTGACGCCGCTTCCGCCGGCAAAGTCGGTGGTGCCGTCGTGGGCGGTGGCTGAGAAGGTGCCGCTCGCCGTGGGCAGCACGACGACGTTCAGGCCGCTCAGTCCCGTTGCCGTAACCTGGGATGCCAGCGAATAGTTGATCAGGGCCGGAGTGGCGTCAAGGCTCTCCAGTTGTACGTTGCCGTAAACGCCGCCAGTGAGCGACAAGGTTACTCCGGTA
>JANRLE010000302.1:0-17182 GCA_033762895.1 Bryobacteraceae bacterium
ATTCACTTTGTCCGGTATTAGCGTGCCGCTCGCCGAGATCTACGAAGGCGTCGAGTTTATTCCGACAGAATAGCCTGACGTTCTTCCACCGGCTGGGGCGCCACATCGTGGTGCGCGTTGAGAAAGCGCACACAAGTGTTCCAGCGCAGGATGGCGTCGTCGTTGCCCTGCGGGCGCAGCCGTTCCGCCTCTTCGAACTGGCGCATGGCCTGCGCCATCCATTGATACACCGTGTGCTGCCAGCCATGACCACGCGGATGCTGGAATCGTACCCGCGCGCGGCGCTCCCAAAGAATGCCGCCGTAGTAAGCCCGGTCGTAGGCCTCATGCAGCCGGGGCAGCAGCGCCAGTCCGTGGCTGAAGGCCTCGGCGTCATCGGCGATTTGGTCGCTCAGCGCCAGCACAAGCATTTGCAGCGCCTGCTGGTTTTCCGGTTCCACCGTGAGGATATCGCGGCAGATGCTTTCTGCCTGCGCGGGTTCGTTCAGCAGCCGGTACCGCTCGGCCTTGGCAAGCGCGCCTGGCACGCTTGCGGCGGAAAGAGGCTTCAGATCGGGCACGGATCACCTCCTGGCTAACGAATGATTCGGAGTAACATCTGGATGGGGTCGAAGTATTGGTCCACCACGCGCTCCTTCAGCGGGATGATGGCGTTCTCGGTAATGGTAATGGACTCGGGACACACCTGCCGGCAGCAGGTGGTGATATTGCAATAGCCGATGCCCTTTTCGTTCTTGAGTTCGGGCACGCGGTCTTCCGTATCGAGCGGGTGCATCTCCAGCGCGGCGGTGTAAACGAAGAATCGCGGGCCGATGAACTCATCGTGCTTGCGATGTTCCCTGAGCACGTGGCAAACGTCCTGGCACAGGTAACATTCGATGCACTTGCGGAACTCCTGCACCCGGTCCACGTCGGCCTGCTGCATCTTCCAGGTTCCGTCGGGGAAATCGGGCTTGCGGGGCTTGAACTTTTTGATCTTCTTTTTCACCTCGAAGTTCCAGGAGACGTCGGTCACCAGGTCCTTGATGGAAGGAAAGGCGTGCATCGGCTCCACGATCACCGGCATGTTCAGATCCAGTTCGTTGAGCCGCGTCATGCACATCAGCCGCGGCATTCCGTTGATCTCGGCCGAACAGGATCCGCACTTGCCGGCCTTGCAGTTCCAGCGCACGGCGAGGTCAGGCGCCTGCTCGGCCTGGATCTTGTGCACCGCGTCCAGCACCACCATTCCCTCATCCACTTCGGTTTTGAAATCCTGGAACGCGCCACCCTTGGCGTCGCCGCGCCAGATCCGGAACATCGCCTGGGAAGCCATCTATTTCATCTCCTCGATGATCTTCTGCAACTCTTCGGGCAGCGGCGTGGTGGGCCGCTTTTCCACCTTCATCTCACCGCCCGAGCCACGGCTGACGATGATGTTGTACTTGCCCCACTCGGCGTCCTTATTGGGGAAATCGTCGCGGAACTGTGCGCCGCGGCTTTCCTTGCGCATGACGGCGGCGCGGGCGATGGCTTCGGAAACATCCAGCATGTTGGGCAGATCCATGGCGGTATGCCAGCCGTTGTTGTACTGGCGGTTTCCGGCCACGCCGGCCTTCACCGCGCGCCGCTTGAGCCTGGCCACCGTCTCAATGGCTTCCAGCATCTCCGATTCCACGCGCACAATGCCCACCAGTTCCTGCATCTTCTCCTGCAATTCATGCTGGATGGCGTAGGGATTTTCGCCCGCGGGCCCGCGATCAAATACCGCCAGAGCCTCCCGCGCGGCGGCGTCCACTTCCGTCTGGTTCACCTTGGCGGCGCTGTTCTGTTTAGCGAATTTGGCGGCGTACTCGCCGGCGCGCTTGCCAAAGACAATCAGATCGGAAAGTGAGTTTCCGCCCAGCCGGTTGGCGCCATGAAGGCCCGCGGCCACTTCACCGGCGGCGAACAGCCCGGGCACGTTGGACATCTGCGAATCGCCATCCACCTTTACGCCGCCCATCATGTAGTGGGTGGTGGGGCCGACTTCCATGGGCTCCTTCGTGATGTCGATATCGGCAAGCTGTTTGAACTGGTGATACATGCTGGGCAGCTTGCGCTTAATGTAGTCGGGCGCGCCGGGGATATGCTGCTTGATCCAGGCGATGTCCAGGAATACGCCGCCGTGCGGGCTGCCGCGTCCCGCCTTCACCTCGCGGTTGATGCAGCGGGCCACATGGTCCCGGGTAAGCAACTCCGGCGGCCGCCGCGCGTTCTTGTCGCCCTGCGTGTAGCGCCAGCCTTCCTCTTCCGAATCCGCGGTCTGATTCTTGTAAAGGTCGGGGATATCGTCGAACATGAAGCGCTTGCCTTCGCTGTTGCGCAGCACACCGCCTTCACCCCGCACGCCTTCGGTCACCAGGATGCCGCGCACCGAGGGCGGCCACACCATGCCGGTGGGATGGAACTGCACGAACTCCATGTCCAGCAGTTCGGCGCCCGCGCGGTAGGCCAGGGCGTGACCATCGCCGGTATACTCCCAACTGTTGGAAGAGATCTTGAAGGCGCGGCCGATGCCGCCGGTGGCGAGCACCACCGCCTTTGCGGGCCACAGCATGAAGTGGCCCTTTTCCCGGTCGTAACCGAAAGCCCCTGCGATGCGTCCGGAATCGAGCAGCAGGCTGAGGACCGTGCATTCCATGTGCACTTCCATGCCGCTGTGGATGCCGTGATCCTGCAGGGTGCGGATCATCTCCAGGCCCGTGCGGTCACCCACGTGAGCCAGCCGTGGATAGCGATGGCCCCCGAAGTTGCGCTGCAGGATGCGGCCTTCCTTGGTACGGTCAAACAGCGCGCCCCAGGCTTCCAGTTCGCGCACGCGGTCCGGCGCTTCCTTGGCGTGCAGTTCGGCCATGCGCCAGTTGTTCAAATACTGGCCACCGCGCATGGTGTCGGAAAAATGCACCTTCCAGTTGTCGCGGTCATCCACGTTGGCCAGCGCCGCGGCCACGCCGCCTTCGGCCATCACCGTGTGCGCCTTGCCCAGCAGGCTCTTGCAGACCACGCCCACCTTCACACCCGAGGCGGCGGCCTCAATTGCCGCGCGCAATCCGGCGCCCCCCGCGCCGATCACAAGAACGTCGTAGGGATAGGTTTGATATTCGGCCATTAGAAAAGTCTCCAGTCGGACCAGATGCCCATCGAACAAAGGCGCACGTAGACATCACAGAATCCGACCGTGAAAAGGCTGGACCACGCCCACTTCTTGTGGTTGGAATTGAGACAACTCACGCCTTCATAGAGCTTATGCCGGACCGGGGAATCGGCGATGCAATCCAGTTTCCCGCCGATCAGGTGGCGGAAGGCGTGGCAGCCGAACACGTAGCCTCCGATCAGCACGGCGTTCACTCCCAACAGAATGGTGCCCAGGCCGATGCCGAAGCCGTCTTCAAATTGGGTGGCCTTGATCACGTCCCAGCACAGAATCGCCCATACCGGATAGGAAAGCCGCAGGAAGATGCGGTGCAGGTTCTGCAGGATCAGCGGCAGGGAACGCTCACCCCAGTAGGACTTGCGTGGCTCGCCCACGGCGCAGGCCGGCGGGTCCGCCCAGAACGCCTTGTAATAAGCGCCGCGATAGTAATAGCAGGTGAAACGGAAAAGGCCGGGGATCCACAAGATCAGCAGCGCTGGCGAGAACGGCAGAAAGTCGGGATACCAGGCGGGCTTGGGTCCGAACCAGGAGTGCGGTGAATCGCCCCAGATCTCGGGCGAGTAAAACGGCGAGATGTACGGGCCGTAGGTGTAGTGATTGCCCTGCCACGCGGCCCAGTTGGCGTAGACCAGGAATGTGCCGAAACCGAGAAACACCAGCAGCGGAGAAAGCCACCAGTTGTCGCGGCGCGAGGTTTGGCCGAATCGGCCGTCTTTCCAGATGAGGTCGGGAGATGCCATAGGCGGTCTATTGACGGGTATTCAATCTATCACACATGACGGGGCGTCTGGTGGCATGCTGTAAGGGTGACTCTGAGAGAACGGCTGGCACAGGGAATGGTGATCCCGGCGCACCCATTGGCGTTGACGGCGGAACGAGGCTTTGATGAACGGCGGCAGCGCGCCCTGACCCGCTACTACCTGGATTCGGGCGCCGGCGGAATCGCGGTGGGCGTACATACGACGCAGTTCGCCATTCGCGAGCGCGGCTTGTATCAGCCGGTGCTGGAACTTGCGGCCGGAGAGGCTAAGGGCAGGAACGTGGTGTGTATTGCGGGAGCCGTGGGGCCAACTGCGCAGGCCGTGCGCGAGGCGGAGATGGCGGCGGGCTTGGGCTACGGCGCGGTGCTGCTGAGCCTTGCCGCTTTGAAGCACGCACCGGTGGATGAGATGGTGAATCACGCGCGGGCGGTGGCCGAAGTGCTGCCGGTGTTCGGATTTTATCTGCAGCCCGCCGTGGGCGGACGCGTGTTGCCGTTCGAGTTCTGGCGCCGGTTCGTGGAGATTGAAAACGTGGTGGCGATCAAGATGGCGCCCTTCAACCGCTACCAGACGCTGGATGTGGTGCGCGCGTTGGCGGCATCGGGCCGCGCCGCTGAGATTGCACTTTACACCGGGAACGACGACAATATCATCGCGGACCTGATGACGCCGTTTCCCGTGGAGGGGCAGACGCTACGCATCGTGGGCGGGTTATTGGGGCAGTGGGCTGTTTGGACCAAGGCAGCGGTGGAAATATTGCAGCGTGTGAAACGGGGCGGGACGGAGGAATTGCTGGCGCTCAACGTGCAACTTACTGATGCCAATGCCGCCTTCTTTGACGCGGCCAATGCCTTTCACGGCTGCATCGCCGGGATCCATGAAGTGCTGCGGCGCCAGGGGCTGCTGGCGGGAACGTGGTGCCTTGACCCCCACGAGGGGCTCTCGCCGGGGCAGAATGAGGAGATTGACCGGGTGCTGCGTGCTTACCCGCACCTGAACGACGATGACTTCGTCTATGCAAATATCGACCGCTGGCTTGCCTGATCTTGCGGCGCTGCTGCAGCTTTCCACCGAGGCGGCCTGGAACCAGACCGGGCAGGACTGGAGCCGCGCGCTCACCCTGTGGCCTGACGGCTGCTTCTGTGTGCAGTCGGACGGCCGCGCTGTTTCGACCACCATCGCGTCGATATATGACCGGCGGCTGGCATGGATCGGCATGGTGCTGACCAAGCGGGAATACCAGGGCCGAGGTTTCGCCCGGGGCCTGCTGAATCATGCGCTGGCGTACCTCGATTCCAAAGGCGTGGAGTGCGTGAAGCTGGATGCGACGGACCTGGGACGGCCCGTCTACGTCAAACTGGGCTTCGAGGACGAGCGGCCCGTTTCGCGCTGGCTGCGGCGCGGCTCGTCACCGGGCGGGCGTCCACCGAAGTCTGAGACCTGGCTGGATCCGGACATGCTGGCTCTTGATCGCAGGGCTTTCGGCGCAGACCGGGGAGCGCTGCTCGAACGGCTGGCGGCCGATGGCGACGTCTTCTCCCTTCCTGGCCAGGCGTTTGCGCTCACGCGTCCGGGACGGACGGCCACCCACTTTGGACCGTGTGTGGCACAGACCCGCGACGGCGCGCGGGAGGCGCTGATGGGAGCCCTGCGGAAGCATGGCAGCCGTGACATGATTTGGGATCTGGCCGACGAGCACGACGATGCCGTGCGGCTGGCGATGGAATCGGGCTTCGTCCGTACGAGGAAGCTGATTCGGATGCGCCGGGGCGGAAAGGCGGCTGGCGCGTGGAGTCCGAAGATCTATGCGCTGGCGGGGTTTGAGTATGGGTGAGGGCGGGAATGCAGGAAGGCAGGAAGGCATTGGACTTAGGAGCCGGCGTTCGTGCGGATGGCTTTCGAATAGAGCGTCATGAGCCGGCTGACCTCTTCCAGTAGATCATTGAGCGGAGCGGCGTCGCCGTAGCCGAGGTCGTTCGTGAGAATGAGGTAGTAGCGGGACTCTTCAAGCGAGCCTTTGGCGATGTTCAGAAAACGGAGCTTCTCGGCCGGCCCTTGCTTGCCGAAACGATTGAGCCGGACGCCGCTCCCCCTGCATTCCTGCTCTAATGATCCGCCACGCCGCCGTCAGAGAATACAAACTTCGGCCGGTTTACGGGCTGGTAGGGATGCGCCGCGGCCACCTTCTCATCAAGGTCCACGCCTAGCCCGGGACGGTCCGGCAACGCTGCAAAGCCGTCCTTCACGGGCAGTTGATAGCCCTGGAACAAGTCCGTCACCCACTGCTGGCGATTGGGGTTGTACTCCTGGATCGTGCACGCAGGCGTGGTCGCGTCCACGTGCAGCGAGGCGAGAGTGCTGACCATGCTCTGCGGATTATGGGGCGCCATTTCGACGCGATAGGTCTCGGCGATCACGCCGATCTTCTTCATTTCCAGAATGCCGCCCGCGTGGCAGACATCGGGTTGCACATAGTTCACCAGGTGGCGCGAACAGAAATCCGCGAAACCGTACTTGGTGAATGACCGCTCGCCGGTGGCCAGTGGCACCTTGGTCTTCTGGCGCAGCAATTCCAGTTCGCCCAGATCTTCCAGTTGCGTCGCCTCTTCCACAAATAGGGGGCGCAGTTCCTCGATGCGCGTGCAGAAGTCGATGGCCATCACCGTGGTGAGCTGCCCGTGTGCGTCGATGCAGATATCGAAGTCATCGCCCACAGCCTTGCGCACGGCTTCCAGTTTGCGGTGGGCCTCCCGCACGGCGAAGGCCGGCCGCACCAGTTCGTTCTGCACCGTAATGAAGCCGGACTTGGCTGCGGTGTAGCCTTCCGATTTCGCCTGCGCAAACGCCGCCACAAGCTGTTCCACCGTGGCGCCGCCCACGTCCTTGTACAGGCGCACACGCTGCCGCGCCGCGCCGCCCATCAGCTTGTAGACGGGCACGCCGAGCGCCTTGCCGAGAATGTCCCAGAGTGCGATCTCGATGGCGCTGATCGCGCTGTTCAGAATGGGCCCGCCGCGCCAACGCGGGTAACGGAACATCGCCTGCCACAGATATTCGATTTCGGTTGGATCTTTGCCGATGAGGAACCGTTCGTGCTCCATGATGGCGTTGGAAAGCGTGGCTTCCTTGCTGGTAATGGAGCCTTCGCCAAGTCCGGTCACGCCCTGGTTGGTCATCACCTTGCAGAAAGCCCAGTTGACCGAGCCGACGTTGACCACGATGGTCTTGAGCCCGGTGATCTTGAGGTTCAGGGACTTGGCCTGCGCCAGCAGCGGGCGGTTCACAAGCGTAGAGAGCGGCAGCGCGGCCGCGGCAGTGAGAAATTCCCGGCGATTCATAGCGGGTAGACTAGCATGTTGGGACCGGCGAACCAGGTCATCTACACGGCGGCTCATGCCGTGGCCGACAGCGAGTGGGCGCCCATTGGCGGCGGGGGAGCGATCTGCCGTCAACTCACGGAAGAATGGAATCGCACCAGGCCTTTTCCCTTTCGCGTGATCGGGCCATCGCTCGCCGGCGCGGATCTGGTGCGCTTCAACGAAACCCGTTATGCGCGATTTTGCATCGAATTTGGCGCCGCGGCAACCCGGGCAATTTGTGGAAACGAACCTGAGCGCACGGTGGTATTGGTGAACGATATCGCGGAAGGCCCGGACTTCCGGACACTGGCGGAAGCGGGTTTCCCCATCGTCACCATTTATCACGTGGACGTGGTTGCCTATGTCGCCGCCATCTACCTGCGCGGCCTGGTGCGTCCGGAAACCACGGTGCGCTGGTACGAACGGCTGCGCCACCTGCCGCTGCCCCGCATTCTGGACCTGGTGTGGGCCAGGCAGCGCGACAGCGTGCGCTATTCCAGGCGTCTCATCGTGCCAAGCGCGGAGATGAAACATGTGCTGGAGCGATGCTATCCGCGCGATGCGCCGGGCAAGGTGGAAGTGCTGCCGTGGGGCGTGCCCTCGCCACCCGCCGAAACCGGCGATCCAGCGTCGCTGCGGCGCGAATTCCAGGTGCCCGCCGATGCGCGCGTGCTGCTCACGCTCAGCCGCATCTCTCCGGAAAAGGGCCAGGACCTGCTGCTGGAGTCCCTGATTGAATGGGAACGGATGCCGGAGTTCCCACGGCAGCCGGTGTACCTCTTCATCTGCGGCGAAGCGGCGTTCATGAAAGGCGAGCGGCACCTGGCGCGATTGAAATCCCTGGCCGGCCGTCTTCGCCGAGTCAAAACATTTTTTCCCGGCCATGTTACGGGCGCACGAAAGCAAGCGTTCTTCGCGCTTGCCGATGTCTATGTGTTCCCTTCGCGCCATGAAAGCTACGGACTCACATTGATGGAAGCGATGCAGGCGGGACTGCCGGCGGTATGCCTGGATCACCACGGCGCGCGTGAGATCGTGCGGCCGGAGTTTGGCGAACTCGTTGAACCGGCCGGACTGTGGCCGGCGATCGGGAGAATGCTGGAGAATCCGAATCTGGCGGCCATGCGGGAGAACGCCCGCCGCTTTGCCGCCACGCAGAAATTCGAAGCAGCGGCGGCCCGGCTGGCCGATACGCTACTCGCGCTATTCTGAAGGATTGCCGCGCATCGATTCCCCTTTTCCTCGCAAGCCGATCAACTGGCATCAGATCTATATCGGCGTCGCCTTCACCTCCCTGGCGACGCTGATGCTGGAGTTGTCGCTCACACGCCTGTTCTCGGTTGTCTTCTACTACCACTTCGCGTTCCTGTGCATCTCCATCGCGCTGTTCGGATTGGGTGTGGGCGGCGTGCTGAGCTACGTGATTCAGGCCCGGGCGGGCAACGTCTTTTCGAAGCTGGGACTGTTGTCGACGTTGAACGGCATCGTGGTGCCGGGGTCGCTGGTGGTGTTGCTGACGCGCGAGAATCCATCGGACTTCTGGACGCTGGGTTTGGTCTACCTGACCACGGCGCTGCCGTTTATGATTGCGGGCGCGGTGCTGGCGATGGCGATCGCCGAGACGATCGAACGGATCGACCGTGTGTACTTCTTTGACCTGATCGGCGCGGCCGCGGGCTGCCTGCTGCTGGTTCCGTTTCTCGACAACCTGGGCGGGCCGAACACAATTCTGGCGTCCGGCGTGCTGTTCCTGGTGGCAGGCGCCATCTGGTTCCACGTGGAGGGGCGGATTCAGGGCAGGGCGGGAGCGGTGCTGCTGGCGCTGGTGCTGACGTCGCTGGTGGTGATCAATTTCAGGAAACCGCTGGTGGAAGTGACGCGCGCCAAGGGGATGAAGCTGCCCGAGGAGGTGTTCGCGCGTTGGAACAGTTTCTCCCGGGTGGGGCTTGTGGAGAAGGAACGGCTGATCGTCATCGACGCCGATGCTTCCACCGGGATTCCCAGCTACGACTTCGATCACCTGACCGATGCGCAGCGCGAGGACCTGCTGACGCAGGGGCCGGCGCTTCCCTATCGTATCCGGCCGGGGGCGAAAACGCTGATCATCGGCGCGGGCGGCGGCTATGACGTGGCGCGGGCGCTGGCGTCGGGATCGAAGGATGTGACCGGTGTGGAGATCAACCGCATCATCGCCCACACCATCATGCAGGAGCGATTCCCTCACCTGAGCCAGCGTCTGTACTTCCGGCCTGAAGTGCGGATTGTGGTGGAAGATGGCCGCGCCTTCGTGCGGCGAAGCGCGGAGAAGTATCAGGTTCTGCAGGCCACCCTGGTGGACACGTGGGCGTCCACAGCGGCGGGCGCTTTCGCGCTCACCGAGAACAATCTCTACACGGTTGACGCCTTTCACGACTATCTCAGCCACCTGACCGATGACGGGGTGCTCTCGTTCACGCGATGGGGGTTTCAGCCGCCTCGCGAGTCTCTGCGGCTGCTGGCGCTGGCGCGTGAAGCGCTGGGGCGGCTTGGGGAGACCGACATTGCCCGGCATGTGATTGTGGCGCGGGAGAACACGCGTCTCATCGACCAGTGGGGCGCCACCGACACGGTGATCATCTTCCGGAAACCAGTGCCGGCAGGGGACACCGCGCGGCTGGAGGAGTTGGTGAAAGCGGCCAAGCTTGAGCCGGTGTATGTCCCGGGGGACAGCCGCGCGAGCGCCTTTGCCGACTATCTCCGCACCTCAGATCCTGAAAAATTCTACGCCGACTACCGCTACGACGTCTCACCGGTGGGGGACAACCGGCCGTTCTTCTTCTACACGGTGCAGCCTCGCGACCTGGCGGATTTCGTCACCAACGCCTACAGGGATTCGGCCGATTATAAGATCAACCGGGCGGTGCCGCTGCTGTTCGGGCTGGTGGCGATCAGCATCCTGGCCACGTTGATCACGCTGGCGCTGCCGCCGGTGCTGCTTGGCGCGCGTCTGCCCCGGGAGCCGGGTTTGCGGCGTTTTCTGCTCTACTTCGTGTGCATCGGGACGGGCTATATTCTCATCCAGGTGGCGTTGATCCAGCGTTTCGTCCTGTTTCTGGGCCACCCGACTTATGCGCTGACGGTGATCATCTTTTCGATGTTGATTTCCAGTGGATTGGGCAGCTACTTCAGCCGGCGCCACGTGGAGGGATCAGGGGAGCGTTGGGCGCGGGTGCTGGGTGTTGTGGCGGCGGGAGTGGTGCTGCTGGCGCTGGTCTTGATTCCGGTGAGCGCCTATGGCGTGGGCTGGCCGCGATGGGTGAAGATCCCGCTGTCAGTGATTCTCATCGCGCCGGTGGGATTCGTGATGGGGATGCCGTTTCCGGCGGGGCTTTCGTGGCTGGAGCGGCGGCACAAGCCTTCGGTGCGATGGGCGTGGTCGTTAAATGCCGCGTCGAGCGTGATGGGCTCGGCGCTGTCAATGTTCTTTGCGCTGTATCTGGGTTTGCTGCAGACGCTGATGTTGGGGGCGCTGCTGTATCTCGGCGCGATGGCGATCGTGCGGGGAGAGACGCGGGCGGGGGTGCTGTCGAACGGGGCGGCGGCGGATTAGGTCCGCCGCGACATCCGCGTCCAAACGCCGGCGGCGACGAGGTTCAATACCGCCGCGGTGAGGAAATACGCACCGGCGCTGCCAGTCAGCCCGTGCAGCCACGGAAACACGTTGGCGCTGGTAAACGAGCCGAGATTGCCGATCATATTCATCGATCCGCTCACGGCTCCGGACTTCTTCCCTCCCAGATCGATGCAGAACGCCCAACTTGGCGAGATGGTCAGTTCCGCCCCGAAAGCGGCCAGGCAGAACCCCGCCACGGCTGAAGGCGCGTCGTCCGCCGCCCTCGTGATCAGCAGGCCCACGGCCGCGATGACAAAGCCGGTGATTGCCGGAATCTGGCGCGAGTGTTTCTGCCAGGCCGACCGGTACAGCCGGTCCGTGAGGAAGCCGCTGACCCACTGCGACGTCGCCCCGATAAGCAGAATCACCATCGTGTACCAGGCCGCCGTATCGCGGCCGAGCTTGAACTGCTGGATCAGGTAGGGATTGATCCAGGAGAGGCTCAGGAAGTTAGTGAAGTTACTGCAGAAATATTGGATCATCGCCAGCAGCATGGGGCCCGAACGGAAGATCTCGCCCAGCGGCGCCTCCTCCCGCGCGGCGTGAACCACGGCTTCTCCCGGCGGAACATCGCGAAACCAGGCCAGCCACACCAGCGCCCAGGCGATGCCCGGAACAGCCAGCAGCAGAAAGGCGTTGCGCCACCCGAAATCGGCCATCAGCCAGGCCAGCAGCGGAAACGCCATGGCGGCGCCCAGACGCGATCCGGAGAACAGGATTCCGTTGGCCCGGCCATGCTGTCCCACCGGCAGCCAGTTATAGATGACGCGCGCCGATCCTGGATATGCCCCGGCCTCGGCCACGCCGAAGATGAAACGCACCAACACCAGCGTGATCAGTGATCCGGCCAGTCCGGTCACGGCAGTGAGCAGGCTCCATCCGGCCACCACCACGGTCAATAGAAGGCGCGGCCCAATCCGGTCGGCCAGCCATCCTGACGGCACTTGCGCCAGCGCATAGCCCAGGGCGAAAGAGCTGAAGACAAGGCCGATTTGCTGGTCGCTCAGGCTCAGATCCGCCGCGATGCCCTCTTTGGCGGAAGAAATGGCCGCCCGGTCCAGATAGGTGATCCAGGAGAGGACGAACAGCAGGAAGATGACCAGCAGCCGCTGGAGGCTCACTTGAGTTTCGTGGTCTGATGGGCCACAAGCTGCCAAACGCCGCCGCGCCTCACCCAGGTGTGGAGGGTCATGAGCTGGTCATCGAACTTGCCGGCCTGGTTCACGCCCCACATGCGCATATGGGCGTGCATGATGGCGGCGTCGCCGTAGAAGCGGATGGTCATGTCCTTGTGTTCCACGCCCTCGTAGCGCTGCTTGCCGGAGGTGACTTTGGCGATGTACTCCTTCTTCGTGTCGATGATGCCGGTGGAGTGGGCGTAGATGAGCTGATCGCCCAGCAGTTTCTCCAGCGCCGCGCCGTCCTTTCCTTTGATGGCCGCGGCCCATTGGGTTTCCACCGCGCGGATGGCGGCCTCCTGGGCAAAGGCCGGAGCCATCAGGAGGGTCAGGGTGAGCAGGTAGCGCATGGAAGAGGAGATAGCAGACGGCGGCGGCGCATGTCAAATGTCAGGGTCCAGATGTTTCAAAATGGTTACCGGCCACCGCCTTTAACGTAATATTCACTGAATAGTAACGTGAGGCTAGTACGGCATTGCTATTCTCGCGTTTGGCCTTTAGACCCTGAATGTCTCATCGAACTTTCCGTTACTCTTTCTCTGTGCCGGTCCTGGCATGCCTTCTCGTTCTCAATGTTGTTGGCCGGGCGCAGGACACCACCGGCTCTATCACCGGGTCCGTGCTCGACGGGCAGACGGGCCGCCCGATTCCTGGAGTCAAGATCTCGATTGACGGGCAGACCGGGCAGGACCTTGTTACCGACACGGATGGCAAGTTTCAAATCAAAATCAGCCCCGGATCCTACAAGATCCGGTTCATGGCCGACAACTACCTGGAAACGACGGTGGAGGCCGTGGAGGTGAAGCTGGGCGAGGCGACCGACTCCAGCACCATCCTGACGGCCAAGGGCACGGTTACGACCGTGGACGTGGTGGAAAAGGTAGGCGCAGTGGAATCGAGCGCCGAGGCATCGCTGGGAGAGCGGAAACTCTCCGCCGTGGTGAGCGACTCCATCTCCAACGATGAGATCAAGAAGACGGTGGCCTCTGACGCGGCGGGCGCCATTCAGAAGGTGACTGGCGTATCGATCGTGGACAACGGGTATGTCTATGTGCGTGGCCTGGGTGAGCGCTACAGCTCCACGATGCTGAATAGCGCCATGATCCCGACCACGGAGCCGGAGAAGCGTGTGGTGCCGCTGGACCTGTTTCCGGCGGGAATGATCGAGAATATCAAGATTCTGAAGACCTATACTCCGGATCTGCCGGGGGAATTCTCGGGTGGTCTGGTGCAGATGACGACGGTGGAATTCCCGACCGCCAAGACGTTCCGGGTTTCGGCACAGTACGGGTACAATACGCGGACGACGCGCGAACGATTCCTGACCTACCCTGGCGGGTCGCGCGATGCATTCGGCTTTGACGATGGCACGCGCAGCCTCCCAGCGGCGATCCCCGAACGGAGGTTGATTCCCGGGGCATTTTCCGAACAGGAAATGCAGGGGTTCGGCCGGGCGTTCTCCAACAACTGGGAGCCGTCGGTGATCGACAGCATGCGCCCTTCGCAAAGTTACTCAATGGTGGGCGGCGGCACCTTTGGCCGCATTGGCATCGTGGGGGCATTGACATTCGCCAACAAACCCCAGTTCCAAAGTGAGTTGCAGCGTTACCTGCGCCAGGAAGGCACCCGCCCGTTCGTGTTCACAAATTATGAGGATTTCCGTGGATATTCCGAAGCGGCGCGGCTGGGCGGCGTGTTGAACCTTGCGTTGCGCCTGAGTGCGAACAACAAGCTGGTGTTCCGCAACACGATGACGCGCGACACGGAAAAAGAGGCGCGCGAGTTCGGGGGGCTGGATGGCGGCGTGGACACGATCGTGCAGTCGCAGCGTCTGCGCTGGATTGAGAGGGGATTGTTGTCAACGGGTGTGGAGGGCGATCACTCGTTCCCCGGTTTGGGCAACAGCCTGTTCAAGTGGCAATATACTTACTCCAGTTCCGAACGCGATGAACCCGATCTGAGGGAGACGTTCCGCGGGCAGTTGCCCAACGGCCAGTACACCTTCCTCTCGTTCGGCTCCTCAGGGCTGCGGTTCTTCAATGACCTGAAGGACCGCATTCACGAGCCGCAGGCCGAATTCAGCAAGCCGTTCTTCAAGGGCGCGGTAACCGGTCTCTGGAAGCTGGGTTTCCGGGCCACTCTGCGCGAACGGGACTTCCAGGCGCGCCGGTTCCGGTTCATTCCGATCCGGCAAAGCACGTTGGACTTTTTCCTGCCCAGCAACCAACTGTTCGCTCCGGCGAACATCCGCCCGGACGGATTTCAAATTACCGAATTCACGCGTGCGACGGACCGCTACGACGCAAGCATGGACATCTACGCCGGTTACGCGATGGTGGACATGGGGATCGGCACGCGGTGGCGCATCGTGGGTGGCGTCCGTGTGGAAGACGCCGACATCCGCGTGGTGACGCTGGACCCGCTGGTGCCCAATGCCCGGGCGCAGTTGGCTAACCTTGCCAACCGCGATCCGATGCCGGGAGTGAACCTGATCTACGCGCTTTCATCCCGGCAGAATCTGCGATTCAGCGTCAGCCGCACCGTTTCGCGCCCGGACTTCCGCGAGTTGTCGCCTTTTGACTTCAACAACGTGTTGGGCGGATTCGTGGCGCAGGGAAATCCGAACCTTGTGCGGGCGCGGGTGACCAATTTCGATGCGCGGTGGGAGTGGTTTCTGGGCGGCAACCAGGTGGTGGCGGCCAGCGTATTCGTGAAGGACTTCACCGATCCGATTGAATCCACGGTGATTCCGGCGAACGACCTGCGGCAGACCTACGTGAACGCCAAGGGCGCCACCAACAGCGGAATCGAGCTGGAATTCCGCAAGGGGCTGGCTTCGATCAGCCCGAAGCTCAAGGATTTCGCCATCCAATCGAATTTCACGTTCGTCGATTCGAACATTGAGATTAAAGAGAGCGACGCGGCGCTGCTCACGACAAGGGAGCGGCCGCTGTTGGGCCAGTCGCGGTACCTGTTTAACGCGGTGGCGGAGTTTGCGCGTCCGTCCTGGCGCAGCAACGGCCGGTTCTATGCGAATTATGTGTCGCGGCGCATCACAGACGTCGGCACCTTTGGCCTGCCTGACATCTATCAGCAGGGAAACACTTTTCTTGACTTCGTCTGGCAGGTGAACCTCACGGAGGACGGTAAGTGGAACGTAAGATTCAACGCCGAGAACCTCCGGGACAACCATTACCACTGGATGCAGGGTGACATCCTGCAGCGCAGCTTCCGGCTGGGGCGGACGTACTCGGTCGGTGTAGGTTATACGATTTTCTAAATCGAGATTCGCCAGTAACATTCTATTGACGGAAGGAAAGAAGGACGATGAAGCGATACGTGTGTTTGCTCTTTGGCGCCTGCTCGCTTTGGCTGGGCAGTGCTGGCGCGCAGGAATGCAGCGAGGCCACTTTGCCTGCGCTGGGTTCGAAAGTAACGATGTTTGCCTGGAGCGACAAGTATGTCTACCAGCCGGGTGAGTCTCTTGCGCTGCGCTGGACGGTGAAGACCAACGGGGACGAATACCCGTACACGGTGGTCGCCTTCCGGCAGAACAACCAGACAGGAGCGAGGACCTACCTGCCGGGCGGAACCGCCGAGGCGACCGACATCTTCGGCAACTCGATGGCAACCGGCTTTCAGGCGACTGCCCTGCAATCAGGCGAAAAGCAACCTCTGCTGGGCGAGGGCGGACTGCTGGGCGGCGCCGCAACCATCCCGGACGAACTGGGTATGCATACCATCACCGTGCAACTGCGTGACTGCAGCGGCACGCGCGTGCTGAAGACGGCTTACATGAAGATCGGTGTGGTGGACGAGTTTGTTGAAGTTTCGGGCAATATCGAGTCCAACCGCACCTGGGTGTCTACCAAGGCGTACCGCGTGAGCGGTGTGGTCTTCGTGCGGAACAACGCGGTGCTGACCATTGAACCGGGCACGTTCGTGATTGGCCAGCCCGGTAGCCAGCCGCCTTCGGCGCTGATTGTGACCCGCTCGGGCCGCATCAACGCCGCCGGCACCCGCAGCCGCCCGATCGTGATGACCAGTTCCCAGCCCTTCGGCCAGCGGCGCCGCGGCGACTGGGGCGGACTGGTGATGCTTGGCCGCGCTCCGGTGAATACGGGCGCCAACATTGGCACCGCCCAGAACCCGGCCGGGGAATTCAATATTGAAGGCCTGCCGGCCAGCGAAGATACGCGGTTTGGCGGAACGGACGTGAATCACAACTGCGGCACGCTTGCCTACGTGCGTGTCGAATACGCCGGCTCAATCCTGTCGCCCAACAACGAATTGAACTCGTTCACCTGGGGTGGTTGCGGCAAGCAGACGGTCGCTCATCACCTGCAGGCGATCTTCGGTCTGGACGATGCCTTTGAGTGGTTCGGAGGCACTAATGACGCCCGTTACCTGGTGGGCGGGCTGAACGCGGATGACTTTGTGGATTATCAGCTTGGCTGGACCGGCAGGCTGCAGTACGGCATTTTCTACCAGAGCCCCGACGACCGCGGCAACCGCGGCGTAGAAGGCGACAACAGCGAGTTCAATGCATCCGCTACTCCGCTCTCGAAGCCCGTCATGTACAACCTGACGTTCATCGGAAGCGGCCAGGCCGGATTTGACGAAGCGAACTCTCCCGGCCTTTACCTGCGGCGTGGGGCGGGTGCCGAGATCTACAACACCCTGGTCACCAACTTCGCCAGTGCCGGCGTGCTGCTGGATGGCGCGGCAACCACCGCGCAGGTGGACGCCAATAACATCAAGATGGACGGCATCCTGTTGTGGAACAACTTCCGTTCCACCCAGGCGGAGAACACGGTGCAGGCCCAGGTTCACTCATCGGCGGCCAATCTGGCAACCGGACAGAGCCCCAACGGCCGCAACTTCGTTTCCGTGGATCCGATGCTGAGGCGGCCGTTCGACTACAGCGATCCGGATTTCCGCGGCGCCTTCGGCTCGCGCATCTTCAGCCCGCGCTGGGTGTCGCCTCCTGACGATGGGTTCTTCGACCAGACGGCGAGCTTCATCGGCGGTATGGGCGAAACGAACTGGACGGAGGA
>JANRLE010000303.1:0-17843 GCA_033762895.1 Bryobacteraceae bacterium
AAATACCCGCAATCGCTCAGACATCATTAGAAAAGCCGCGCAGCCCGTCCATTATGATAGTTCACCAGCGGCCTGCCCGCACCCCGAACCGCACCCCCATCAGACAGTTACTCTCACTCCGGTCATCCAGCGTCAATCGCACGAACGAGCGAAGATCGAACCCCGGCGAAAACTCCCGCCACGGCGTGGTATCGCTGTTCAACGCGCAGATGTACTGGAACCCCGCCTCCTCCGCCTCCCGGTGCGCCAATTCCAGCGCCAGAGCCACCTGCCGCTCATCCACGCCATCGAAGATCAGGCTGTCATGAATCAGGAACCCCGGCGACTCCTGCCTGCCCACAGCCGCGCCAGCATCAGGTCATAACAGAACACCTTCATGTTCTCGATTCCCGAACTCCCCGACCGCTCGATCCGTGTCACAAACCGGAATCCCGTTTCGTCCACATCAATCGCCAGCGTCCCCGGCGCATGATACAGCACCTCGGAGTAAGCATTGAATAAGTCGATCGCCCGGATCCTCTGTGCCGCCCGTTCGGTCAAATCCCGCCGCGCTCGCTGCATGCCGCCGCTGCAGGCCGCTGTACTCCTCCAGCGCGCCGTGCGTCCGCAGAATGTCCATGTGCGCCGCCCGCTCCGCTGTCCGGGCCTCAATCTGCGCCGTGCGCCCGGCGATATCCGCATGTAGCCGCTGCATTTCCTCCTGAAGAAACGCCCTCCGGTTCTCCAGCAGCGTCCGGTTGAAAGTCGCGACGTCCTCAAGCCTCCGCTTCACCACACCCGGCAGTACCACGCCTGCCTCCTGGTAGACCAGCGCGACATCCTGGTCAGAACCGGCTTCCACCTCTTCCTGCGAACTCTTCTCGTAGAGTTCCAACAGGCGCTTGTCGACCACGTTCTGATTGACCAGCCCATGGATTTCCTCGGTAAGCCGGTTCGCCTGATTCGCGATGTCTTCATATTGAGGATGCACCCGAAAGCCGGCAAGCTGCTGCTCCTCCGCCCGTGCCTGGCCCTCCAGCCGCACCTTCAACGCCTCCAGTTCCCCACGCGAGCCCATCGCCTCTTCAACCGCGGCGCTGCCTTCGGTAATCCGCCGGAACTGACGCAGAGCCTCACGTTTGTCCTTCAGCTTCTGGAAGTCCATGGCGTCCTGGCTCTCCAAACCAAGCAGGAAGCTGTTGTGGACTTGCACGTCTGCCACGCTCTGCTTCCGGTGATGCTCGGTCGGAAGCGTGTACGCATCTTTGCCGCGGCGCGCGAAATAGGAAATCAGCGAGCGGAACTGCGGCCGGTACTTCTCAGCCTGTTTCAACGGCAGGCCGAACATCTTCTCTCCCAACCACTCTTTCCAGGCGTCCTCGCGCAACTCACGCCTGTCGAGTCTGCTTTTCAGTACCACTCGCGGATGATTTTTCCCCGTCTGCCGTGTGACTGAATAGTCATGGCCCTTCATCCGCATACAGAACATCCGGCGAGTTGTAAAAATACACCACCAGCCAATGCCCCAACCGGCCCGCGCAGTGACTCCAGCAGCACCGGATAGAACGAACGCCAAGCCGCCATGCTGGGGCTCAAATCCAGCAACACCACCAGCCGGGCCTGATTCCCACGCGCCGCCGTCTTCACAAACTCCGCCGCGAACCCGCTCCGGCACTGCTCCTCCACCGTCGCCGCAATGTCGATCTCCATCCGCGGCCCGCTCCGTTTCGCCAACCGGTAGCGCCGCCAGGTCTGGGTAAGACACGCTGCGGGATGACAGGCCGGGCAGTGAGGATGAACGTCTCGCTGTGATCCTGCCGGATCAAGGGACTCGGCACGCCCGCTCCCTGTTGCCCCGCCGGAGCAAATCGCAACTCGGGTTGAAACTCGCCGCTGGGGGCCTCTCCGGCCTGCTGCCGCCGGTTCTCACGAACCTCGTCCGCGATCCGGTCCGGAGCCTCGCGCCGCGCCACGGCCTGAATCTCGTCAGTCGTGGGCGGCGGGATCTGCTTGAAGATCTCCTCCAGCGCCCGCTCTTCCTCCTCATCCCTGCACCACAGCGTCTGGCAGAGCCAACGTAACTCTGCGGGCGACCCGATGCCGTACCCGGCGCCCATCGCCTCCAGGGCATCGGTGTAGTCGCGCATGCCCAGCCGCAGTTTCAGCGAGGCGCGAAGAAACAGGCTTTCCAGTGGCAGCGCGGCGTTCACGGTTTGGCTCTCTTCTCCTGCAGCGACTGGTACGCTTCCAGGTCTCTGGCGGTTTTGAAGAGCGTTTCCCAGTGCGCCAGTGCTTCCGGCCTTTGTTCCCAACTCAGAATGTGGATCCAGTCGATCAGTTCGCTGGTGCTGGGAAGTTTTTCCATGCTGCCCGCCGCGTCCTTCCGGATTCCCATGAACTTCTCCGCCGCCGCGACAGCGATCTTCGGCACGGGTTTATCAATGAAGTTCTTCTCCACCACGCGCCGCAGTTCTTCGGGGGTCTTGGGGAACTTGAGATGGATGTAGAGGCAGCGGCGCAGAAAGGGCTCCGGCAGCTTCTTCTCCTGGTTGCTGGTGATCACTACGATCGGCCGGTGGGCTTCGTCCGCTTTCACCTCGCGCCCGTACTGGCAGAGCTTTTCTTCCTCAGGGGGCAAGTCGTCGATGGTGAACCGGAAGTCTTCCAGCACATCCAGCAGATCGTTCGGGAAGTCGATGTCCGCTTTGTCCACTTCATCGATTAACACCACACACCGCTTGCCCGAACGGATCACGTTTCCCAATGGACCGAGCGTGACGTAGGGGTGAACGTACTGCGCGTTGGGATTGCCGGGAGTCTGCGCATCCTGCAGCCGCCGCAGCGAGTTCACCCGGTACAGCAGATCCTGCGCACGGGTGGTGCTCTTCACGGAGATCTTCACCGCTTCCATCTTCAGTTCGTCCGCGATCGCCGAGGCCAGCTTCGTCTTCCCGCACCCCGGTTCGCCTTCCACCAGCAGCGGCCGGTTCAGTCGAATCGCCAGGTTGACAATCTTCGCCACCTCGGGCGGCGCATAGTAAAAGGGGCATTTATCGCCCGTGAGGTTGTCATAGATATTCTTTCAATCGAGCGAACACATCTCTGGGCGTCGCTGGCTCCCCGTCCACCTCCCGCACCACCTGCTTCACCAGCTTAGCCGCGTCCTTCGGGGCCATGCCTCGCGCCCGAGTCAGCCACAGCATCACATCAGTATCCTTGAGATCATCCAGCGCCGGAACTGGGATCAGGCGGGCATAGTCCACTGCAGCCTGTTCTTCGGAAGCAGGCGGCTCCGGAACTGAGAACACAGCCACCAACCTGCCTCTCGTCTTGTCGGTACGCAACTCTCGCAGCCGGTTCTGCAACGGCAGCCAGAAACGCTGCTCCAGACCGGAGATCCCGCCATCGAAGTCCCCGGCACGGCTCAGGAAAAAGTACAGGCTCTGGCGCTCCAGGGCCTTGGCGAGGCGGAGCGCCAGGATTTCCGTGCTCGAATCCGATCTGGGAATCGTGATCCCCAGCGCCCCCGCTACCCACTGCACGAGAGTTTCCAGGTTGTATGTTCCCACGGGTGGACGCCCTGGGTTGCCGGACCGGAAATCCCGAAACACGGCCTGTAGCCGGAGTGCGAGAAGGAACTCATTGTGGCCCGCGCTCTCTTTCCCACTCACCAGAATGGCGCGCGATCGCCTCGAATTGCCTCGAACGCCCCAGCAGACCGAGTTGGTGATCCGTCACCGGCTCTGATAGGTCGACCTCTACTTCGCGCCGCGCGGCCGGCACGAATGTCCGCCCCGTCCAGGTCTGGCATTGCACACCCGCACACTCTTACAGGTCTTTCCGGCTGATTTGATTACGTGATGACAATACTTCCAGTGCGTCACGTGGTCCCGAAAGGCTTGAAGCTGCCCGGCGTGGTCCGGCGGATACCCCTTCTCCCTTAGAATTTCGGAAGCTCGGCCTCGTAGTTCTTCATCGAGTCGGGACTGCGATTTCGGCAGAATCACCGCGATAGGCGCATTCCGGTCTCCCCATCGTTCCTGAGCGGTCTTGTACTCAAGGTGTGTCACCGATTCTTGGCGCCCGTCCGGAATCGACCCATACCAATGGCCGACCAGCAGCAGAAAGGCATTGGCCTTGTAAACGCGTTCGCGGCACTCCACCACAACGTCGCGGTGGCCAGTCGGAAACCAGCCACGTCCACCCGGAAGCGGGCAGTGAATCTGAATCCGCCCCATGCGCTTCGAAATTTCCCCGCGGATGTCCTTCCAATCCTCAATCGTGGAACTGAGAAATACCTCGAACGCCGGACTTACCTGGGTCTGCCTGCCGAAGCCACTCATGGGGTCAGACCTTAAAGCCTATCAAACAAGACACCTCCCAGGCACGGGCCTCACGGAACCGAGCGGCCTGCCAGCCTCCCGCCGCCCGCATTCACCCCCGTTTCAGCGCCCCGCCAACAGGCAGTCACAACCCCGAAAATATTCCCAATCCACACATCTCAAAAGACTTACCCAACACCCACCCCTCCCCCCCATCCGTTTTCCCGCCCCACCGTGGGATCTAAAAACCGTGGTCACCTGCTACGTAACCACACCAACCCAAGCCATAACCCGGAGGAAACAAACATGTCTAAGCGCAACCGCAACTCCCGCAGAGCCGAAGCCGCCCGCCGCAACGGCGCCAAGTCTCGCGGCCCTGTTACTCCCGAAGGTAAGGCCCGTTCCTCTCAAAACTCCCTGAAACACGGCCTCACCGCCCGCGACGTTGTCCTCGCCACCGAAGACAAGTCCATTTACGCCGAATACCGCCAGATCTTCATCCAGCGCTTCCAGCCCGCCGACGACTACGAACTCGACCTCGTCCAGCAACTGGCCGGCATCGCCTGGCGCCTGCGCCGCGCCGAATCCATCGAAACCGCTATGCTCGATTTCGAAATCGACCGTAATGTGGACGCCATCAAGTCGCTGGTCCCTCAGCCCGACGCACCTCTCTGTTGGTTCATCGCCATTCAAAAACTGTCCGCTGACGCCAACGTTTTCCTACACCTTGACCGTCATCAGAACCGGCTTTCCCGCCAGTACGCGCGGGTGCTCGCCGAACTCCAGCAAGCCCAGGCCAGCCGCCGCGAAGCCGCCGAAGCGCCGGTGGAAGAGGGCGCCGGTGACGCCGCCGAACCCGCCGAAAACGTCGCCGGCGAAATTCGAACGTACGAACCCACGGTCGCCCAACCCTCGGCAAAACAACCGGTTACAGCCCCCAATGATCCCCTGGCAGACGACCCCGACACGCTGCCAGAGGCTGCCTGATAGCGCCGCTACTCATCCGCTATCCCAAGTGCGGTATGCCCCACGGAAATGCTCGCCGGCCTGCGCCGCCATTATCCCGATGAGCGAGTCACAACAGTCGCAAATTTTCCATAGGCGTCTCATTCTAAGACACATAGGTGGGATTTCGAAGGCCTTCCGGGGGCGCCCCGCAAGGCCCTGTGTGGTAGAACAGAGCCAGACTTGGCGCGAAACGCCCAAGCGAAGAGCGGCGGTTTGGGCGGCCGCCTTTTTTAGAAGGAGCAGAGAACGTCATGTATGCGAACCACTCACTCAACTTTGACTTGATCGCGCGGCACGACTTGCTCGCCAGCGAGAATCCCGGCGTCTATTACGAGTACCGCCACAGTTATATCGAGTTCTACCAGCCGGCAAATAATGTCGAACTGGATCTGGTGGACCAGATCGTCGCCACGGCGTGGAACATTCGGCGCGCCGAGCAGATTGAAGTGGCCCTGCTGGACATGGAGATTGAGTCCCACGCCGAGGAAATCTGCCGCAAGTTCCGCTATATCGAACGGCCCGGAATCTGGGCCATCGCCTTCAAGGGACTCGATCATGATCACTTCCAGAGCCTCGGCCGTCACCTGGACCGGCTGCACCGCCGTTACATCGAACTGATGCAGCGTCTGGAAGCCATTCAGAGCCGGCCGGCGCTCCGGTTCCGCCCAAGCCAAAAGGCCGCGTGATAGAATCAGACTTCCGTCCGAACGGCCAATGAAGGCTCGCAGTTCCCAACTCGACTTAGTGTCCGCAATCGCGGAGCTCTTGGATCGCGATACCCGCCGGCCTCTTACGCTGTCCCAGTTGAGAAAGCAACTTAGGGCGCCCGCGACACAATTCCGGCGGCCAATCCAGGAACTTGCGAGCCGCGGCGGTATCTTCGAATGGCCGTTGGGGTACTACTGGGCGTCGAAGCCGGAAGAACAACTGAGCGCCGCTATTCGTGATATTGCGGCGGCGGCTGACGGGCCGCTTACCGCAAAGCAACTTCTTGAACGGATGGCGTACATCGGCAAGCCTGCGGCGGCTCTCAAGGCGGCAATCGAGGGACTGCTGGACAAGCTGGCCGCCGATGGCGTGATGTGGAAATGGCCGGGCAGGCAGGGTTATTGGAACCGCGATCCGGTGGCTCACGCGCGCGGGGTACTGCTGGAGATTGCCGCCGGCCGGCCGTTTGCGGAGATGGAGTTGGCCAGGGAGTTGAAGTCACGCATCCCTCAGTGCCAGCCGAAGGAACTCATCCGCGAGGCGGTATCAAAGGGCCAACTGCTGTATGCGGGCAAGCCGCCGTTCCTCTACACGAAGGAACTTCTGCTGCGGGAAGTGTTGCGGGCTTTCGCGCAATCGGGCTCCGATCCGGGGTTGATGAAGGAATCGCCGCCGGCGCCATCGGGGGCGGCGCAGACGGTCGCCCGTGTATTTGAGGCAATCGAGGCGCGCACAAACGTTCTGATCCCGGTGCAGCGCCTCCGCGCCGCGCCGGAGCTGCGCAATCTGTCCAAGGAGGAGTTTGACCGCGCAGTGTTGGATCTGTTCGCTCTCCACCGCGTGATGCTGCACGAGCACCATGGACCCTATACGCTGTCCGAATCCGAACGCCGCGAGTTAGTGGCTGACGGAGGGGAAAGATACTATGCCGGAATCTGCTGGTATGGCGCCTGATCCGCTGGCGCGCGTCCGCAATCCGTTTCTTCACGAAACGATTACCGACCCATGGCAGGACGCCGAAGGCGATGTCGCCGAAATTAACGCCCAGGCCTACGACGTCTGCGTGCGCCTGATCGAGCAGGTGCAGTCCACCGGCCGCAGCACCTCGGTGCTGCTGCACGGGCCAACCGGCGCCGGCAAGACGCATCTGATGTCGCGGCTGCGGGCCCACGTAGAGAAGAACGAAATCGCGGCGGGGGGATCCGGCTGCTACTTTGTTTCGGTCCGTCTGGATACGGCGCCAGCCAGGCTGTGGCGTCACATCCTCCGGAACCTGGCGGGAGATCTGCTGCGTCCGCGAAAGGACCACCTCAGCCGCCTGGACATATTGTTGGACACTGCGCTGACGAGGGCGAACCTGGACAAACTGGCTGAACAACACGGGCTTTCCCGCGCGCTTACCGTCGTACTGGGCGCCTATCACAGCCGCCGCAACCGTGCCATCTGCGGGGCGTGGCTGAAAGGGGAACCTCTCAGCGAGGCCGACCTGGAAATCCTCGGCCTGCCCATGGTGGATGAGGACGACGCCGGCCTGGAGGATCGCGCGAAGCAGACGGTGATCCAGATCGCCGCGCTGGCGGCTCCCTCGGTGGTGGTCTTCTGCTTTGACCAGGTAGAGGCTCTGGAAACACATGACCGGGGGCTGGCGCGCCTGGGCACAGCAATCTGGACTCTGCACAGCAATCTTACAAACGCGCTGCTGGTGTTGAGTATGCAGAGCGGATTTGTACAGACCCTGGAACTTAGGGTAGCCGGCCAGGATCTGGACCGCATGAAAGAACACCAGACGGCGCTTCAACCGCTCAACAAGGTCCAGGGCCGGCAGTTGCTGCTGCAGCGGATGTCGCTAGCCAAGGAGTTGGCCGCAATGCGCCCCCCCAATGCAAGTCAGCTCTGGCCGCTTCCGGAAGCGGAGATCAACAAGCTTTACGATTCGGAACGGGGTGTGTGCCCGGCGCGCCGGCTGATTCATCGCGCCAAGGAGTTATTCGAACAGGCGCGTGGCGGCGCGGCGGCGGAATCCACCAGTGACTTTCTGCGGGATCATTTCAGGAATCACTCGGCCAGCCACTCACTCGGCGATCTTGACGACGACATTCTGCAGGGACTGGCCGTGGCCGCGGCCGTCCTGGGATTCGGCCAGGCAAAAGCGCCCGAAGGCGGGCTGGTCGATCAACAGGTGGGCGATATCCAGTTCGTTCTGTGCAACCAGAACTCGCAGGCGCTCTGGCGGCGGCTGAAGAGGCTGCTCGACAAGGTGCCCCCATCCGAGCACCGCAAGCTGCGGCTGCTGCGCGATGCCCGTCTCGCCATCGGCCAGGCCGCGCACATGACCCGCAGGCACCTGGGGGAACTCGAGGCTGGCGGCGCGCGCTTGATCCTGCTTTCTCCGGAGGCTCTGGCCGCCCTCCGCGCGCTTCGCAAGTTAGACGCTGAAGCACTTACCCAAGGCGGCGTCCGGGAGTGGATCCGTTGGCAGATTCCCAACACTCTCGGCAGCCTGCTCTCGGACTTGATGCAAGGGCCCGAGACGCAACCCGCCGAAGCCGAAGCCGAAGCCGCGCCTGAGGATATCAGCGCGCCGTTGTGGGATTATCTGGAGATGCACCCGATTGCGCCGGTCGAAGAGATCGCGCAGGCCACGGGTCTCACCGCCGAACAAATACTGAGCCATGCGCGTAATCATTCGAGTGAAATCGGACTCCTTGCCGGGCCGCCTGCTGTCCTCTTCCGCGCAGCCACCCGCGCCGCAGCCGCCGGATCTTCCTGAGGTTGCGCCGGTAAGTCTGGCGGTCTCGGCGGTTCGCGCGGCAATCCAGGCCGCGGCGGCCAATGCCGGCCCGGGCGTGACGACGGCGCCGCTCGGCACGCTCTTCCACAAGAGCATTGCCGCCATACTTACGCCCGGCTCACCGGCGCATTGGAGCCACGTACTGGCCCCAGCCGATCTGGCCGATACAAGCCGCGCCGGAGAGAGATTGGCGCGCCTGGCCTACGATCGCATTGTGCGGCACCACCTGAATGCGAATCGCGAAGTGCTCGATTCGCAAACCAACGAGGTGCTGCGCTTCTGGAGCGGCGTGCGCAACATGGGTGAATGGCTGGGCGGGGTGCTGGAGGCGGCGCATCAAACCGGCGCCATCAGCTATGGCGGGAGTGGATGGACAGGACTGGACAAGCTGATCCAGGTGGAGCGCGAGTTGGAATGGCGGCTTCGCGAGCCGCACTGGAAGGCGCCGGTGGTGGTGAGGGGCCGCGTCGACGCGGTGATTCAAACGGTTCAGGGAGGCTGGTGCGCGGTAGAGTTCAAGACAGGGGATCGGGACGTGGAGGCTGACCTCGCTCAACTCTGCCTCTACCATGAAATGCTGCGGTCCACCAATCCGGAGGAAGCAGGATCGTTGGCGCTGGTGAGATTTTCACCGGCCAGATCGGAAACGCTGCTTGCCGCGGCCGATACTGGCGCCGCACAGCAGAAATTGCGCGCCCTGATCGGACGGCTGGCCGGGGTGCTTCCGGGCGAGGCCGATGAGTTAGGGGAGAAGCTGGTGACGGTGCTGGGCGAATACAGGACGCCGGTCCGGCTGAACCGGACGCCGATTGTAGGCCCGTCCTTCATCCGCTACTTCGTCACCCCGGAACGGCGGGTTTCGGTGGCGGCGGTGTGCAAACAGGGAGCGAACCTGCAGATCCGCCTGCGCACGGCATCCGAACCGATCTTCTCAAAGGAGGCTTCCGGGATCGCCATTGACCTGCAGCGGCCCGACCGGCAGACGATCTACTTCCGGGACTGGATGAACCGGATCTCCACATCCGAAACCGGAGCGGGCTCGCGGCTGATGGCGGGTGTGACCCTCACCGGCGAGCCGCACTTTGTGGATTTTTCCAATCCGGTGAGCCCCCATATCCTGGTTGCGGGCGCGGCCGGCAGCGGCAAGAGCGAGTGGCTACGGACGGCGATCGCCAGCCTGCTGGTGGCGAACACGCCGGAAACCCTGCGCCTGGTTCTGATCGACCCCAAGCGCAATGCATTCTCCGAGTTGAAGAAATCGCCCTTCCTGCTGCACCCGGCGGCCATCGTCTGTCCGCCCGAGGATTCGGCGGTGGTCACGCTGGAGGAGTTAGTAGTGGAAATGGAGGCGCGTTACAAGTTACTGGAGACGGCTGGGGCCGATGATCTTTCGGCGTGGATGGCGGCCACGGGGAAGCGGAAGCACCGCATCGTTTGTGTTTGCGACGAGTACGCCGACCTGCTGGCCGGCAGCAAGAAGGAGCGGCAGGCGGTGGAGGCGCTGGTGACGCGCCTGGGCCAGAAGGCGCGGGCGGCCGGCATTCATCTGATGCTCGCCACCCAGCAGCCGAGCCGCAAGATCGTGTCGGGCGTTTTGCAGACGAACCTGGCGTGCCGCGTGGCGCTGAAGACCACTGATGCCACCGAATCGCGCATGATCGGCTGCCCTGGGGCGGAGAAACTGCTTGGACATGGCGATCTGTTTTTCCGGGACGTGGGCGAGGCGGTCCGCCTGCAGGCGCCATTTTTGACCGCGGAGGACCGCCAGGTTCTGTTCACGGCGCGGTAGGGCTACACTGGACGTATGAACAGGCGACAACTGCTAGCCGCGCTCGGCGCCATGCCGCTGGCCGGGCAAACGATCCCCCGCCCTTCCCCCGACTTTGAACTGACCTTCATGGATGGAAGGAAGACGCGCCTCAGCCAGTATAAGGGCAAGGTGGTGGCTTTCGCCTGCATTCTCACCACTTGACCACACTGCCAACAGCACGCCCAGGTCATGGGCCAGGTTTACAGGCAGTACAAAACGAAGGGACTGGAGGTTGTGTTTGCGGCAATCAACCCGAACCCCAACATTCCCGCGTTCGTCGACCGCTACAAGGTGCCGTTCCCGGTGGCGATGGGGGATGGCGAAAAGGCCAACCTCTTCATGCAGAATTCGGTGGTGAAGCCAACGTTTGTGCCATGGCTGGTGTTCATCGATCGCGCCGGAACCATCCGCGCGCAGTACTCCGGCAAGGACGCGATTTTCAACGGTGGCACGGAGGCGATTGTCAAGGCGATTGAGCCGCTGTTGGCGGGCGCCCCCGCCGCGGGTGCGAGGAAGGCGCCGGCAAAGAAGAAGTAGCGCGTTCGGGCGGCGTTAGAAGGAAAACCGCAGGGAAGCTTCCAGCCTCCGGTTGGCCGCGGCCCCGCCGCCGCCCCCCGGACCTCCGCCGCCCGGACCGCCCCCGAACATGCCGCCAAGTTGGGTGGACTGGCCGAAGAGAGGAGAGCTAAGGTTGCCTGTGGGTGAGGCGAGATTGACGTTGTTCAACAGGTTGCGCGCCTGAATGGAGAACGTGAGGTTGTAGCGCTTTCCGGAGGCCGCGCCGAAGCGTCCTCCGGGACCGCCCCGTCCGCCGGGACCGCCAGGCCCCATGCCGGGGCCGCCGCCGCGTCCACCGGGGCCGCCAAACCCGCCACCGGGAGGCGGTCCCATCGGGCCCTCCGGTCCGGCCGCCCGTTCGGAGTTGCCTCCGAAGCTCCACGTCCTGCCCAGCCGCAGGTTCAGCATGAACATACCCGGGCCGCGGCCATAGTTACGCGGAATGATGGCGTCGTTTGGCCCAGGATTGAGTTGGAAGTTACCCCACCGGGTGAGAACAACGCCGGGGGCTGTAAGATCCGAGGCAAACGCCGGCCGGTCGAGAAACAGCGAGTCATTGTTGCTGTCGCGGCCGGTTACGATATTGAACGGTGAACCAGTGCTGGCGATCACGAACGGGTTCAGCGAGATGCCCCACCAGGCATTGACGGAGCCGCCCATCACGACGCGATGGCGGGTGTCCATGCGCGACGGGCCCCATTCGGTGGAAAGGTTGTAAGGATCGGCGGGCGAACTGGAGCCGCCATCGGTGTCGCTGCGCGCATAGTTGAGCAGATAGAATCCGAACAGGCTGACATAGCGGCTGAATCGGGTGTTGAAATTCGTCATGATCTGGTTCTGGCGGCTGAAGCCGGTGGATTCATAGAGAAACAGATTGCCTGTATCACCGTAAGGACGCGTTCCTGCGGGCAGGGGCGTGTTGATATTGCGCGCGCGCAGCAGGTTCACACCGCGGCTGAAGATATAGTTCACCGCGACGGTAGTGTTGCGGGGAAGCTGGCGTTCCACGCCGGCTGAAGTCTGAATCAGGTAGCCCGCCCTGATGTCGCCGGCGAGGGAACGGACGGTCTGCACATTCCGGAATGGCGATAATTGATCGATGGTGGGCACATTCGGGAAAGAGTCGGGATTCTGAACGATGTAACTGAGCTGATTGACGCCGTTGAAGCGGATTGCCTGTAGCGTAAGTGTGTCGTCGACGCGGTCATAGAAGATACCACTGCCCAGGCGCAGGACGGTTCTGGCGGCGCGGCCGTTGCCGCCGTCCATTGCCCAGGCCAAGCCGAGGCGGGGCGCGAAGTTATTGTGGTTGCTGATGTTGGTCTGATCCTCCCAGCGCAGGCCGCCGCTGAGGGTGAGGCTCGGCTTCACGCGCCAGTCCCAGGTGGCAAAAAGGCCGGCATCGGTCTGGTTCACGCTGGCGCGGGGATTGCCGCCGTTGATGGTGAGTTGGCTGGCGCCGCCGCCAAGAGCGCGGATCTGGGCGGGGGTCATGCCCATGCCCAGGAAGAGCAGTGTGCGGCGATAACGTTCAAGCGAAGTGATCTGGATCTGCCCGGTGTCGTCTTCGGCCAGCGACGGCGCCAGGCCGCCGGCGAAAGTATAAGTGCCGCCGAAGTTACTGGGCGTGATATCATCGATGCTGCCCGTGCGAAGACGGCCTCCGAACTTCACGGTGTGCGCGCCAAGGGCATAGCTGACGGCGTTATGCAGTTCGTAGCGGTTCACGCGCTGGTCCGTGAGCCCCACCTGGGGCCCTCCGCCGTTGAAGGCATCCAGCACGTTGATGGCTGGCAGCGAGTTGTCTCCCGTCTGGCGCAGATTCGAACGCTGGAACTGAAAACGTACCTCATTGATGGCGCGCGCGCTGAGCACGGCGGTTTCCGTCAGTTGTACGGACTGATCAGTGTCGCGGGTGTCGTATGCGCGAGACAGGAGCGAGAATTCGCCGACGCCGCGGTTGTCGGAACGGCGGGGCGAGTAACTGTAACGCCCCACCAGTGTGTTCTTCTCGTTGATCTGAAAATCGATGCGCGGGGAAACGTTCAGAAACAATTGCGGCGTGACGACGGCCTGCTGGAATGATTCGGCCTGCAGCGACGCGTTGAGGATGGTGGCGTTGATCACCGCGTTCTCATCCACGCTGCGGCCTTCAATGTCCAGGCCGAACGAGGCGCGCTTGTTCAGCGGACCGCTGATGCGACCGCCGAACATGCGGGACTGGTAGGGTGCGCGGTTGGGCGCGAACGGATTGCGCGAATTCATGCTTTCATCGCTGAAGCCGGCGAACAGGTCCCCGCGGAACTTATCGCTGCCGGGCTTTGTCAGGATTTCAATCCGTCCGAAGCCGATGCGGTCAAACTCAGCGGAATATGGGTTGCGGTTGATGCGAATCTCGCGGATGGAGGACTTGGGAGGCATGCGGCCGCCGGTAAATCCATCGATGTAGATCTGGCCGCCGTTGGGGCCGGCGCCGGGACCGGCCAGCGCCTGCAACTCCTCGGCAAGCTGATCCGGGTCGTCGGAGAATGTCTTCAGATCCTGTTCTCTGATCACAATCGCGCCGGCGTTCTCCAGCGGATCGGTGGTGACCGTGCGCTCCCCTTCGGCTACGGTGACCTTCTCGGCCTGGGCAGCGATGACGAGTTGTATGTCGAGTGTGGACGCGCCGGTGATGCCGACAGCTTCCACAAGATACGGCGCGAAGCCCGCCTGCTCCACGGTGACGCGGTGGGGACCGGGCCGCAGGTTGCGGAATTCGTAGACACCGGATTCATTCGTTTTCGTGCGCTGTTCCCGCCCGCTGGCTGGCTGCAGCCGCACGGTGGCATCCTGCACAACGGCGCCGGAAGGATCGGTGACACGGCCTTTCAGCGACGGCGGATTCTGGCCCTGCGATAGAGACACGACGAGTGCCCACACTATAAGTATACGTATCATTTTGTAACTCCCGCGGCTATTGTCTCCGCCGCTGTTATGGAACCATGGAAATCATTCCGCTCAAACCACCGTCGCTCATTCCTCCCCCGCCGATCGAAAGATCGCCGCGGGCGCGCTGAGACGCTGTTTGAGTGGCTGCGAGCATGTTGAGAAGCGGTTCGGCTCCGGCGACGAGCATGATAGCCGTCAGTTCGCCCGGCTTCGCGCCTCGGGTACTGGAGACGATGACGGTATCGCCGGGTGTAAGTTCGGAGGCTTTCGCAGGCGGCATGCGCTCCAACATGTTGGCAATATCGGGCGGCCCGCCGGGACGGAGTCCGCCGGGGCCGCGGAAGCCGCCAGGGCCTGCAGGGGGTGCACCGCCAGGGAAACCGCCGGGCCGCATACCGAATTTCTTCAGTTGTGAGTCGGCGGTGGTGCGGATGATAAGCCTGGTCTTCTTTTCCAGATCTTCGATTTCGATGACTCCGGCCGTGCCATCGACCGAAGCGATTTTCCCGGTAACCGTCCGGAAAGAGCCGAAAACGATCCTTTCGGCATTGACTTTGCCGGCCGCGTCATCCTTTTCACCAAGTGCGCGTAACTGATCGCCCTTTTGTATCTCGGTGATCTTAGAGGGAACGGCATCGGAAAACTTCACGGAGTCCGGGGCATAGCGGCGGAAGTCCGTGGCGGAGCCGGCCGCGATCAGGTATGTCCTGGTTTCGGCGGCGGCGCGCACGCGAAGCTTAATCTGCTGGCCATCCACGCCTTCCACCACTCCGAAAACGCCGCGGTCGCGCCACAACTGGCGTTCCGCATCATGTCTGGTAGCGATATCGCGCGCCGTCATGACAATGACCGAATCGGCCAGTACACCACCGCCTTCGACGGCAGCGCCTCTTACAAGAACCCGGTCGCCCACCTGCGCGCCGGAAAGCGCGATCGCCTGCGCCTTACTCAAGTCGCGCTCGCCGGGGGACACCTTCTGAATCTTCGCTCCCGGATTGGGCATAACAAGGACGGACTCGCCTTTGTCCGTCCTCAACGTGAGGCTCTTCTCATCCGCCGCACTGATGGTGCCAAGCAGGCGTACCTGCGCCCGAGCCGCGAGGCTCAGACAGAACAGAAGGAGAGCGAATCGCATGGTGTCCCCGTTATTGTTTCTTGCCGCGGCCGCCCGGTCCGCCGGGTCCGCCCATCCGTCCGCGCCGCTCGCTCATCATCTTGCCGTACTCAGTCATCTGCTCTTTCGACAGAACTTCGCCGAGTTTCTTGTCGGTTTCCTCGCGGTTCTTGCGCATGTCGGCCATCATCTCCTCGGAAGGGCCCTCGCCGCGCTGGGGCCGCCCGTACTTCTCGCGGGATTCGGCCATCTTCTTCATTGAGCCGGTTAGGATTTCCTTGACCTTGCCGGTCTGATCGTCGGTCAGCTTCAGGCGGTCCTTCATTTCGCTGACCTGGCGTTCCACCATCCGCGCGGGATCGGGCCGGCCTTCGCCGCGTTGCGCCACCGCGCCTGTGGTGACGAGGGCGGCCATCGCCGCAATGGTGAGGGTTGTCCAGAAAGTTTTCATCGTTCGCTACTACCTCCACTAGACAAGACACGAAGTGCCGATCCGGGGTTACGAAAGGTCCAAAGCTTTTACCTTCTTAACGTGATACGATTCCTCCAGGACCCTATGCGCACGATGTGGCCTGTGGTTTTTCTGCTCGCAGCCGCAGAGTGTCTTTGCGCCGCCCGGGTGGAGCCAAAGCTGGCTTCGCTGCATCCATTCACCGGCCAGCGCGGAACAACCTTTGACATCAGTGCGCGGGGGACGGGCCTGGCGCAGACGAACGGGCTTTTTGTGGGGGAAACGAACCTGCGGATCACAGTGCAGGGCATCGAGCCGGGAACCGGATCAAAGGGCAAAGCCGCAACCGATATCGTGAAATTGAGGGTGGAGGCCGGGGCGGGTCTGCGGCCGGGCCGTTATCCGATCCGTCTGGTTACGCCAGGCGGCATTTCCAACGCCCTTGCGCTGCACATCGTCGAGCAGGCCACGGTGACGGAGCCAGCCGGCATTCACGAAACCGCTGACAGCGCCATTGCGATCGACCGAGCACCCGTGGTGATCAACGGCCGCATTGACGATCGCGGCGAATCCGATCTCTACGCGTTTGAGGCCGCCGCCGGGCAGACGATCACTTTCGAAGTGCTCTCCGGGTTACCGGCTCCGGGGGCCGCGGGCGGCAACGCGCGGGGCTTTGATCCTTCGATTTCCATCTGGGAAGCTTCCGGAAGCTGGTTCGATCCGAAGCGCTTGAACCGCATCGCCTTTAACGATGAGCCACTCTGGGTGCTGGGCCAGAGCACCGATGCGCACCTGGTCCACACTTTTTCCAGGGCCGGACGCTACTTTCTGCGGCTGGAAGCATTTTCGGGGCAAGGCGGACCGGACTACAGTTATCAACTGAAGATCCTGCCGGGCCGGATTCCGCCCGACCGGGAGCCGGTTCCTGAATCGTGGGAAGAACGGCGCTTCACGAGGAGCCTTTCAGCGAACCGTCTGAACGAGCTTGCGGCGCGTGGCGGCAAGCCGCAGGATCGCAAGTCAATTGAGACCTACCGGGCGGCGCCGGTTTCAGGGGAGGCCACGGCCTTCAAGTTGCCGGGCACTCTGGAGGGTGTTATCAGCCAGCCGGGTGAAGCGCACCATGCCCGCTTCCAGGTGGAAGGACCGCAGGATGTGGCGATCGAGGTGGAGACGCCGGAAACCGCGCCGCCGCTGTTCAATCCTGTGGTGCGGTTGCTGAACGAGGCGGGCAATGAAGTGGCCACCAGCATCCTGGCCGGCAAGGGCGCCTGCACGGGAGCACTTACTAAGTCACTGCAGGCGAAGACAATCGTGCCGCTGCGGGATCCGGGCACCTACACGGTGGAGATACGCGACGTGGCCTCCGACCTGGCCGGGCCGGGGTTCCACTACCGTGTCCAGGTGCGCCCGCAGGTTCCGCATGCCGGGCAGGTGCGCATCGATGCCGATATCGTGAACATCGCCCCCGGTGAGGCGAAGACCGTGCGTGTGGTGTTTGACCGCGAGGAGGACTATCGCGGCGCGGTGGCGGTGGGCGCCGAATCGCTGCCGGAGGGAGTGCAGGCGCTGGCGGGAGCGGATTTTGAGCCGGACAAGGACCCGCCGGCCTACACGGGCAAGCGGGAGCGCTACCTTCCGCGGACCGAACGGGCGGTTGTGGTGTTCACGGCCTCCGCGGACGCCGCGGCCACGCCGCAGCCGGTGGTGATCCGCATCGTGGTGCGGCCGGTGATGGATGGGAAGGCGGGCGCCGTGTTGGCGTTCAAAGAGATTCCAATGCTGGTGGTGAAGCCATGAGGATGTTTGCGCTGCTGCTGCTGGCGCTGAGCCCGGCGTGGTCCGCGCGGCTGGTCTCGCTCAAGACGGCGCCGGAGAATGTGACGCTGCGGGGCGCCGGCGCGGCACAGCAGTTTCTGGCGATTGCGACCTACGATGACGGGACCGAGCGGGATGTGACGGACGAGGCCGAATGGCGGGTGTCCGATGCGGCGCGTGCGGCGCTGGAGGCGGCAAGGCTGACGGCAAAGAGCGATGGCGCGCTGACCGTAACGGCGTCGATCGGGGGCGCGAGCGCGCGGTCCCGGGTGCGTATCGCGGACTCGGGTGTCGCACGTGGCTTTTCTTTTGCCCGCGACATCGGCGCGATACTTACCAAGCGCGGCTGCAAC
>JANRLE010000304.1:0-9169 GCA_033762895.1 Bryobacteraceae bacterium
ATTTCCTCAACGCGCCAGAAATCGAGCGCATCGCCGGGAACGGCGAATTCCGGATCGCGACGGCCGCGCCGCATGCCCGGCCCGCCAGCCAGCAGATCGAGAAAGCCACGAATGCGCCACAGCCAGGTACCGTAGTACCAACCGGTCTCGCCACCGATCCGCCGGACGGGCTTAAATGCTTCCTCTGGGGGCACCTTCACCGTAATCGCCCGGGAATCGACGATTCGCGAGCCCAGGTTCGCTCCGGCCATCCTCCCGGCCGCGCCGGAGGAGGACAAGGCATCGGACCAGCGGGTTTCGGCAAACTCGTGATCTTCGTTCCTGAGGGCCCTGGCGATCGCCTCTGTCAGCCCGCGGGGGCGAATCGCGAATAATCGGGCCGCTGTATCGTTGGTCACCACCGTCTCATTGCGCAGTCCTTCCACCAGCTTCCGGCCGACGCGGGCGTAGACGGGCGTCACCAGGCTTAGCCACAAACTGGAGAGCCGGGGCGTGAGAAAGGGAACGGGAATCATGATGCGGCCAAGGCCCCGTTGACGCGCATACTCGCGCATGATGTCGAGGTAGGAGGCTTTCTCGGCGCCGCCAATCTCCACCACCACGGATTCGACGATTTCCACATCGCGGGCAGCCATCAGGTAGGCGATCACGTCCTCCACGGCGATCGGCTGGGCCGCGGTGCGCACCCACCGGGGTACGATCATCACCGGGAGCCGGCCGACCAGCAGGCGGATCATGTCGAAGGAAAGGCTGCCCGATCCGATGATGATGGACGCCCGGAACTCGATGGTGGGCACGCCGCTCGAACGCAGAATTTCGCCCACTTCCTTTCGGCTGGCCAGGTGATCGGACAGTTCCCCGTCTCCGCCGAGTCCCCCGAGGTAGACAATGCGGCGGATGCCGGCGGCGCGGGCGGCTGCGGCAAAATTACGTGCCCCGCGGCGTTCCTGGGCGGCGAAGTCGCCGTGATCGGCCATGCTATGCACCAGGTAGTAGGCCGTGTCCACGCCTTCCAGCGCGCCGGACAGCGAGGCAACATCGAGCACATCGGCGCGCACCACTTCCACCGCGGGGTCCATTCTTGAGCGAAGAAACTCCGGCCGCCGCGCCGTACAACGGAGGGAGGCGCCCTCGGCGGCAAAGGCGCGGGCCAGGCGCCCGCCGATATAGCCTGTGGCTCCCGTGATCAGAATCAGCCCGCTCTGCGTCGCCATGTCCACTCATTCGATTCCCCGCATCATTGGCCGGATTCGCGATCTTTCCACCTGCGTGCGGTCTAAGCAATTTCCACTACCGCGAGCGCAGTGAATTGAGATGCTGGCGCGCCTGGGCCGAATCGGGCTGATGGCGAATCGCTTCGCGGTAGGCGGCGGCAGCGCCGGCGGTATCTCCGGATTGTTCCAAAGTAACTCCCAGATTCAGCCACGCCAGCGCCGATTCAGGCTCGGCCGCCACCAGTTCTTTCAGCAGGCGAAGCGAATCTGACAAGCGGCCGGTCTGCCCGTAGGCTACGGCCAGCGCCATGCGGTGATTTGCGCTCTCCAGAATGGGAATCGCCTCCTGGATGCGGCCTTGCCGCAGGAGCGCGTCCCCCAGCGCGGCCTTCACACGGGTGTTCGCCCGGTCCCGGCGCAGCGCCTCCCGGTAGGCGGATTCGGCCGCTCTCAGATCGCCGGCGGCGCGCTGCGCTTCTCCCAGTTGGAAGTAAAACTCGTAAGCTTTGGGCTTGTAACGGGCGATAGCGGCTTTCAGCGCGGCGATGCCATCGGTGAGATGATTAAACTCGCGCACCTGGGCCATCGCCAGGTAAAGCGGTTCGGCCGTGGGGGGATAGTAAGCCGCCACAGGCCCTTTGTAAGGAGCATGGGATTCACGCTTTTGCGCCAGTAAGTCGCCCGGTGGAGGGCGGCGCCCGATGCGGTGATCGGTCATGACAACATGGACGGCGTCCCCGGTGCGCCGCTTCGGCATGTGGCAGTTCACGCAATCGGCATCCCGGGCGGCATGGGAAGAGGAGTGACAACCCTGGCAGGCGGCGCGCCACGTGGTGCGGGGCCCTGCCGTGTGTGGATCGTGGCAGGTGGTGCAGGCAAGGGGAGCGCACCTGGACTGGCGCATCCGGTAGGCCGCGTGGTTGATCTCGAATTTTTCCTCATGACCGTCGGCATGGTCAAAGTGAAGCACGTAGTCAGTAAGCGGCTCTCCGGGACGGTAGGAGTAGACGGCGCGGCCGGCCCGGCGGATGGCGTTCGGAATGCCCTGGCTGGCGGTTTCCAGGTGGCATTGCAGGCACACTTCGCTTTTCCGGTGGGCGGGCGCGCGGGCCGGATTGAAGATCGTGCCCTGCCGCGGTTTGCGCAGGTGAGCCTCGCCCGGGCCATGGCAGCGCTGGCAGTCGATGGGCGCGGGGCGGCCCTGATTCCAGGCTGCCGGATAGGCCGCGTGACAAAACAGGCACTCGTCGCTGATTTCCCTGCGAAAGCCCAGGTGGTCCGGCTTGTCATAGCCCGGGCTCATCGCCCAGAAGCCGCCGTTTTCGGCGTACCAACTTACCGGAAGCTGCAGCAGCCGGTCTGAGGAGGCGAGGGAAACAGGCGTGCGGGCGTGGTTGCCGGAGCCGATGACCAGGTCCACGCGGGCCTCCACCACGTTGGTCTCATTCCCCATCGCGTCCATCTGGTGGCGGCGCACGTACCAGGCTCCCTCGCGTTCGGAGACACGGTAATGGCGGTTCGAAATGCGGTGATAGTAAGTGGATCCGGTGAGGCGGGCCGGCTGGATGGACCGGCCCATTCCCGTTTTGGCGAAGCTGGCGGCGATGCCCGGATGGCAGCGGGCACAGATCGCCGGGTCCACGTACCCGGGCTCGGCCGCCGCCACCGTCATGACGAGAAAAACCGATCGCATCATCTCACTACCGCCGCTTGTCGGGCATTCTTCGCATGGCGCGATGAATCGCCTTCCATTTTCGCTTTTCTTCAAGTGTGGCGGAAAGATCCCGCATCCTTTCGAGCCGTTCCAGTTCCCCGCGCAGCTTCAGATAGGAGTCAAGGCGTCCGGGCGGGAGTTCGCCCTGCCCGGCCGCCGCGCGGACCCCGCAATCGGGTTCGTCCTGGTGCCGGCAATCGCGGAACCGGCAAAGCGTGGCGAAACCGGCGATGTCCTCAAAGACTCCATCCACGGCCTCCGGGGGCCCCCATGGTTCCACTTCGCGCAGCCCCGGAGTATCCATCAACAGCCACCCGGCGTCCAACAGGAAAAGCTGGCGCGCGGAGGTGGTGTGGCGGCCCCGGCTGTCGCTTTCCCGCACTGCGGCTGTGGGTTGCGCCTGTTGGCCCAAAAGGCGGTTCACAAGCGTCGATTTCCCCACCCCCGAAGAGCCCACCAGTGCCGCGGTCTGGCCGGGTTCCATGTAGCGGTGCAGTTGAGCGGTTGAGGCATCGTCCAGGGCCGAGGTGAGCACCACCGGAACAAGACCGCGCACCAGCTCGTCCACCTGGCGCAGGCCGGCCAGCGGGTCCGGACAGAGATCGGCTTTGTTGAGCACAATCAGCGGCTCAACGCCACCCTGGCGGGCGACAATCAGGTAGCGTTCCAGCCTGCGGAGGTTGAAGTCACCGTCCAGGGCGGTGACGATGAACAACACATCGACATTGGCGGCCAGCACCTGCTCGGCCGTCTCGCGCCCGGCCTTCCTGCGCGATATCTTCGTGCGGCGCTCCAGCACACCGGTTATGCCCGTGTTGTCCCACACGACCCAATCGCCGGTGACGGGCGGCGGATCGCAGCGGGTGGCGGCAGTGCGGTCGCCACTTTCGGTTTGGATGCGGCAAAAACCGCGGGCTTCACTGGTGACGCGCGCTGGCGAGGTGTGGCCGAGGCGCGCAAAATCGTCGTTCCATCCCCATGCAGAGAGGCTCATGACAAGGAAAATCCTTTCGATTTCGGGTTTTTCTTTGAGGAGAGACACTTCAAGGGAGCGAGGCCGCAGGGCCGGGCTACCTCTTAGAGGATGGAAACAAGGACGGCGTGTACCAAGTCATAGAATAGCAAAACATCGCTGGTTAACAAATTGCTATCAGTAGAGAGTGATGGATCAAGTGCAAACCCCAGAGGGCCGGCGGTTGGAGCAGGTAATGGCGCGTCACGGTTATTCAGGTGACGCTTTGATTGAAGTGCTGCATGCAGCGCAGAAACTGTACGGGCACCTACCTTCGCCGGTGTTGCGCCAAATCGCGCGAAGGCTAAAACTCCCACCCAGCCGGGTGCTGGGCGTCGCGACCTTTTACCATCTTTTCCACGTCGCTCCGCGCAAACGGCATCGGATGATGATTTGCGAAGGAACCGCCTGTTACGTGGCGGGGGCGACTGCGCTTTCACGCCAGGTGACACAGTCCGGCCGGTCCGATTGGGATCTCGAGATCGGGCGCTGTGTCGGATTCTGCGGCCTGGCCCCGGTTGCCGTCTGCGACGGCGTCACCATCGGCAGGCTGGATGCCGCAAGACTGGAGAAACTGATTTCGGCAAAGGACTCCTCCGATGACAAGTGACAACTTACTGGAGATCGAGCAGGGGGAACACAAGCGCCAGGCGAAGCTGGACAATCGCATCCTGTGCTGCATGGTGGCAGGCTGCCTTTCGAGCGGAGCGCGGGCCACCCGGCGGGAACTGGAACTGGAGGTGGCGCGGCAGGGGCGCGAAGGGCGCGTGGAAATCTGCGGCACCGGGTGCCTTGGCTGGTGCAGCCGTGGGCCGCTGGTGCGCGACACGGCAGCCAACGCCGTACTTACCGAGGTCACCGCGGACGACGCGGCCGATGTTGTGCGCGGACGGCTGGATCGCTTCGCCGGCAGGCTGTTGACCGACGACCATCCCTTTTACGCACATCAGAAACGCGTGATCCTGGGCAATTCCGGCCGGGTGGATCCGGAGCGCATCGTCAGCTATATCGCCGCCGGAGGCTATCAGGCACTGCTAAAAGCCGTGGCGGAAATGACGCCGCAGGAAATCCTGCAGGAAATCAAGACCAGCCGGCTGCGCGGGCGCGGCGGCGCGGGTTATCCCACGGGCGTGAAATGGGAGTTAGTGGCGCGCCACGAATCACCCACTAAGTATGTTGTGTGTAACGCTGACGAAGGGGACCCCGGCGCGTTCATGAATCGCAGCGTGCTTGAAGGCGATCCGCACCGCGTGCTGGAGGGGATGGCCATCGCCGGCCTCGTCATCGGCGCCTCACAGGGTTATGTGTATGTGAGGGGTGAATCCCCGCTGGCGGTGGAACGCCTGCAGACCGCTATCCGCCAGGCCGAGCGGGAAGGTCTGCTTGGCGGGCGGATCTTCGACTATGGCTTTCAGTTCCGCATCGACATCCGCATTGGCGCGGGAGCGTATGTCTGCGGGGAAGAGACGGCGCTGATCGCTTCGATGGAAGGACAGCGCGGCCAGCCTCGCCCGCGGCCGCCCTACCCAGGTGAGCGCGGCCTGTGGGGCCAACCCACGCTCATCAACAATGTGGAGACGTTCGCGGCGATTCCCGGCATCATTCGCAACGGCGGCGCATGGTATGCGTCCATCGGGACGCCTGCCAGCCCCGGTACGAAGGTGTTTGCGCTGGCCGGCAGGGTGCGCCGCACCGGCCTTGCCGAAGTGCCATTGGGAACCAGCCTGCGTACCCTGCTGCATGACATCGGCGGCGGCGTGCCTGACGGATACCAGTTTAAGGCGGCGCAAACCGGCGGGCCGGCGGGCGGCTGCATCCCGGCGGCGCACCTGGATGCGCCAATGGACTACGATTCGCTGCGGGGCATCGGCTCAATGATGGGTTCGGGTGGATTGATCGTGCTGGACACATCCACCTGCATGGTGGACCTTTCCCGCTTCTTCATGGAGTTCTGCATGGATGAGTCCTGCGGCAAGTGCATTCCGTGCCGGGCGGGGACTGTGCAGATGCACTCCATCCTGAAGCGGATTGTGGATGGCGAGGGCCGTGTTGCCGACCTTGCGTTGCTCGAGGAATTGTCCGGCCTGATGCGCCAGACCAGCCTGTGCGGCCTGGGCCAGGCCGCATCGAATCCTGTGAGCAGCACGCTGCGCCATTTCCGTGCCGAGTATGAAGCCCACATCCGGGACCGCCAGTGCCTGGCCGGAAGCTGCGATAAGTTACACCAGGGAGTGATGGCATGAGAGTCCGTACTTTGGAAATCGACGGTCGGATGGTGACCGGAGCGCCGGGGGAAAGTATCTTCAACGCGGCGTGGAACAACGGCATCCAGATCCCGCGGCTCTGCCATGTGGGCAGTCTGTCCGATGTGGGCGCCTGCCGCTTGTGCCTGGTGGAGGTGGACGGCCTGGACAAACTGCAGCCTTCCTGCCTTACCCCCGTGCGCGAGGGCATGAAGGTCCGCACGGATACCGAAGCGCTGCGGCGCCACCGCAAGCTGATCATTGAGTTGCTGATGGCCGAAAGGAATCACGTCTGCGCCGTCTGCGTGGCCAACGGAGCCTGCGAACTGCAGGATCTGGCGGCGGCATTGGGCGTTGATCACGTCCGCGTGGAATACCAGCATCCAAAGTTGGAGGCCGACTTGAGCCATGCCAGGTTCGGGCTGGATCACAACCGCTGCATACTCTGTACGCGGTGCGTGAGGGTGTGCGACGAGGTGGAAGGCGCGCACACCTGGGATATCGCTTTTCGCGGCGGCGAGTCCCTGCTGGTTGCCGACATGGGCGGGCCCTGGGGCGAATCGGAAACATGCACCAGTTGCGGTAAGTGCGTCCAGGTTTGCCCCACCGGCGCGCTGTTTTCCAAGGGAGCAAGCGTGGGTGAGATGCGCAAGGACAGGAGCTTTCTTCGCTACATCGTCACCGCGCGGGAGAAACGCCAATGGATCCGCTAAAAAAGGCCCGCATCGCGACGGTGTGGCTGGGAGGGTGTTCCGGATGTCACATGTCGTTTTTGGACATGGACGAACGGCTGCTGGAACTGGCCGGGCTGATCGAACTGTGTTACTCGCCCCTGGTCGACACGAAAGAGTTTCCGGAGGTAGACGTTACCCTGGTGGAGGGCGCGGTGGCGGCTGACGAGCACCTGGAGATGATTCACAGGATTCGGGCGCGCACGAAAGTTCTGGTGTCGTTTGGAGACTGCGCCGTTACCGGCAACCTTACCGCGATGCGGAACGTATTCCCCTTGGAGGATGTAGTGAACCGCGCCTACCGGCAGAATTCCGACATCGTGAACGGAATACCCGGCGGCGGTATCCTGCCCATGCTGTTGGAACGGGTGCGGCCGCTGCATCAGGTTGTGCCGATTGACCACTTCCTGCCGGGGTGCCCGCCGCCGGCCGAGGCCATCTACACCCTGCTGCGCCATCTGATATTGGGCGAGCCTCTCCCTCCGGTTGGTAAATTCGGGTAACTTATGTCTAAAACGATTCGGATTGAACCAGTGACACGGATCGAGGGTCACGCCAAGATCACGATCCGGTTGGACGATGGCGGCGAAGTCGCCGGCGCGCAATTCCACGTAGCCGAATTCCGTGGATTCGAGACCTTTTGCGCGGGACGGCCCTTTTCAGAAATGCCCGGCATCATGGCGCGCATCTGCGGAATCTGCCCGATCAGTCACATCCTGTCCAGCGTAAAGGCCTGCGACGCGCTGCTGGGGGTGGATCCGCCGCCGGCGGCCATCGTGCAGCGCCGCCTGCTGAACGCTGCGCAGATCCTGCAATCGCACGCGCTCAGTTTCTTTCACCTCTCCTCGCCGGACCTTCTGCTGGGGTTTGACGCGCCGCCTGCCAAGCGCAATCTTTTCGGGCTTGCGGAAATGGACCCGGAATTTGCCCGGCGCGGGATCCGCCTGCGCCAGTTCGGGCAGGAAGTGATCGAACGAATCACCGGCAAGCGGGTCCATCCCAACTGGGGGATCCCGGGAGGCGTGATGCACGCGGTTACGCGGGAGATCCGCGACAGCCTGGCGGGCTGGATTCCCGAAGCCCTGGAATCGGTGAATCTCGCGCTTGGGCGCTGCAAGACGATCATTGACACCTACCCTGACGAAATCGAGTTCATGGGCTCGTTCCCCTCCATGTTCATGGGGTCGGTGACCGCCGATGGCGAGTCCGACAACTACGACGGCCGCGTGCGCATCACTGACGCAACCGGCGCGATTGTCGCCGACCAGTTGGATCCCGCGAAGTTTTTCGAGTATATCGGCGAAACCAGCGAATCCTCCTCTTACATGAAATTCCCTTACTATCGTCCGCTTGGCTATCCGGCCGGCATGTACAGGGTTGGGCCGCTGGCCCGTTTAAACGTGGCCACTTCCATGGGAACGCCGCGCGCCGACGCCGAACTGCGTGAGTTCAAGGACCGCGGCAAGGGGGCGGTCTGCGAATCGTTCCACTTCCATCTGGCGCGTGTGATTGAGATGCTGGCCTCCGTGGAACGGATCGCCCGCCTGCTGGATCATCCGGATCTGCTCAGCACCGACCTGAAGGCCCGGGCTTTGCTGAACCGGCGCGAAGGAGTGGGCTCATGCGAGGCGCCGCGCGGCATCCTGTTCCATCATTACCAGGTGGACTCCGACGGCCGCATTGAAGGAGCTAACCTGCTGATTGCCACCGCGCAGAATAACCTGGCGCTGCAGCAGACAGTGACTCAGGCGGCGAAACGCTTCGTGAAGCCGGACAAACTGGAAGAAGGAATGCTCAACCGGGTGGAAGCCGCGGTGCGCTGTTACGATCCCTGCCTGTCCTGTTCCACTCACGCACTGGGACAGATGCCGCTGATCATCGAGTTGCGGGGACCGGAAGGCGAACTGCGAGACCGGATCGCGCGGTGAAACAGCTCTGGATCGCTCTCGGCAATCCCCTTCGCGGCGATGACGGCGCCGCCCACCACGCGGTGGAACTGGCTTCACCCGGACCGGACATCGCCGTACGGCATGAGACTCAACTTACGCCGGAGTTAGCCGTGCTGATTGCCGGCGCCGGGACGGTAGTCTTTGTGGACGCAGCGGTTTCCGGAAAGCCCGGAATTCGCGAGGCAGGTGAGCCGGACGGCCGCATCGGACTGACACATCACCTGACACCGGAGTCACTCGTCCGTCTGGCGAGAGAACTGTTCGGATTCCGCGGCCGGGCATTCGTGTGCGCCGTCCCCGGCGAGC
>JANRLE010000305.1:0-12275 GCA_033762895.1 Bryobacteraceae bacterium
AACCGCCCCCCCACTCCCGCCTCCTGGTATGCCCGCACCGCGACCCGCCAGGCGCGTTCGGCGATCGCCAACGGCACCCGGCGCCTCATGTGATCCACCGGCGCGGCCAACGTCAACTCTCTGGGCGCCACGGCGGCAGCCACCTGCGGCAGGTCCAAATTGAGCAGCACATCACGGATCATGATGTTGGCGCCATGAACATAACGGTCGTTGTCTGTCAACATGCGGTACGACAGCAAACCTCCGCGGCAGTGAACCGCCGGGATGCGAGGGTCCAGGGCGGCGGCGAAAAGCGCCCACAACGCACCTTGTCCCATACCCATGACAATGAAGTCTTCCTTTGGAAAGTCCACCCGCGTGAAAGCGTAATCCACGGCGCGGACCACGTCCTGTACACGCATCCCAAGCAGTGAACGGTTGAGATACCACGCCATGTACGCCATCGCCGTCTCGACATCGAACAGGTGAGTGGAATCCCCCCTGTCGCCGGGATTGGCGTGTGGGGGCCGCGTGCCGCCGATACCACGCACATCGATCGAGATTACAGTGGCGCCTGCCAGCGTCATCTTCTCAATTGCCCCAAACTCGCCGCCATGGGATTCTTTGCCGCCGTCGTTGACATAGATCACCGCGCGCGCCGGACGACCAGTCGTCTCGGGGACCTTATCCGGCACAAAGACCCAGGCCGGAATGTAGATGCCGGGCTCGGACAGGAATTCGATCTTCTCGATGTGATAGTGCTTTCGCTCGGTCGTCACCAGGCGCCGCACACCGAGCGGCCCTTCGGGCTTGCGATAGTCCAATAAACGGCGCAGATCGGCCCGCACCTGATCCGGGTTTGCGGAGGGCGGCAGTGCCACAGTCTTCTTTACCAGCAGCGAATAGAGCGTTTCACCGGTACGGGAATGCCGGATCGATCCGTTCGGCGTGCAGTAGAGCCGCTCCTGCGGCTCCACTGCGAAATCGGGCTCCACCGCCGGGCCCGGCCGGCCAAAGAACCAGCGCGAGAACCAGTGCGTGGTGGCCTGGCGAAGCTTCACGGTCCAGGCGTGCGGATCGGTGGCTTCCTCGGTGGCGAAGCGATCAGCCGCGCCCAGTTGCTGATAGCGCTCGCGGATTTTCTCCGCGGCGCGATTGAAGGCGGGATTGTAGTCTTCAATCAGCGCCAGCAGCGGGCGGGGTGCGATGGCCACCTGCATATCCACGTGATCCACGCCCATGGCCGCGCCGGGAAACAGGTTCTGCTCCACGTCGGAAGGTCCCACGCGCGCGCCGGCTTCATAGCGAACGGGCCATCGATTGGAGGTGCCGCCTTCGTTGATCACCGCCACCTTCACACGCTCGTCAAGGGCGGCGATGAATCGGGTGAGCGTACCTCCGCCGGAGTGGCCCGCGCAGCCAATGCGCTCCGGATCGATCTCCGGCCGCGAGAGAAGGTAGTCGATGGCGCGCATGCCGTCCCAGATGCGATAGTGCGTAAGGTCTTCGCCAACCAGCAGGAGCAATTGGCCCACCATGGAATGTTCAGTGGTGGCGCGGCCCACCTCCGGCGGATCTACCGCCGGGTCCCAGAAATGGCGGCGTTCTCCCTGCCCCACCGGGTCGAAGGCGAGCACGGCGAATCCAGCCAGCACAAGATTGATGTAGGCGGCCTGATACTCGGGATTCATGCGCGCGTCGGCATAGTGGCCGCAGGGCGAGATGATTCCTGGCACTTTGGTGGCAGAGTTTGAGGGCAGATACAGATTCGCGGTGACCCAGAAATCAGGACGGCTTTGAAACAGCACGTTCTCCACACGGTAGCCCTTCCGTTCAAAGCCACCTGCGATCCGGGGCGCAAGGGGGCAGCGTTCGGGAAAGCCGTGCACCATTTCGCGCATCCGCCGCCGTACTCCGCGATTGCGCTCATGAATTGCCGCGGCGGTGTTGATCCTGGCCCGCTCGCCATCCCAGTAGGCCGCCCGTTCGTTGAGCTGCCGGGTGAGATAGTCGAGCAGCATGTCCGGAAAGGCGGAAGCGTAGGATTGCTCGCGCGCAGCGCCGGACGCTGCCTGGGCGGCCACAACGGAAACGAACTCGCGGCGGTTCATTGTGTTCAGCTCTCGTCTTCAGAAGTCCAGGCGCGCGCCGATCAGCCCGTTGCGGGGACCGGCAAGGTCGCGGCCCTGAATCGCGCGTATCCGCGCCACCGCTCCCTGCGCCGAAATATTCAACGCAGGAGCGTCGAAATTAGCGTGATTGAAGAGATTGGTGAATGACGCCTGTACACGCAGGTACATGCGCTCCTTGATCGGAAAGCTCTTGAACAGCGCCGCGCTGGCAGTCTGGCGGCCCGGGCCAATGAGGATTCCGCGCCCGGAGTTCCCGAACCCGCCGCTGACAGGCACCCTGAATGCCGAAGCGTCGAACCACCGCTCAATATCGCGCTGGCCGCCGGGAAGATTCCCATCTGCAAGCCGGTCGGGAACGCCACCTAGTGTCTGTGTGTTGGACGGATCCGCGCCGGCAAAAGCGGGCGTCAGATATTCACCCGTCTGGGCGATAAAGGAACCACTCAACTGCCATCCTCCTGCAATTGCGTGGGCGATCCCGCTTTGCGCCACGAATCGTTTCCCTTTTCCGAAGGGCAACTCCCAAATGGCCGTGGAAATGAACCGGTGCCGGGGGTTGTACCTCGCATCGCCTCGTTCCCTCTGGCGGTTGAAGCTGTTTTCGATCGTGGTGCCACCTTCCACGCCGCCGGTTTCGTCGATATCGGTCAGCGTCTTGGACCACGTCCATGCCACCTGGTAGGAGAGGCCGGCTTTCCACTTACGCTCCAATTCAGAAGAGAAGGCATGATAAATGTGATTGCCGCCGTTCTCGCGCATGACAATGTTGCGGAAAAGCGGAAACGGCCGCCTGGACTGCGCGAAAGCAACCGTGCTGGCAGCCGGCTGGTTAATGTTGCGGCCGTAGACCAGCTTCGTTGATTTCGTGCCAATATACGACAGCCGCAGGCCGGCAAACCCCAGATCCCTCTCCACGGTCAAGTTCCACTGTTGGGCGTAGGCGTTGCGCATATTGAGCGCCAGGCCGGTGACATCGACGTTGCCGGTGGCGCCCACGGCGCGGAATGGCCGCTGCAGGGTCAGTTCTGGTGCCCCGCCCACCAGGGCGTTGACGAAACTTTCGGTAACGGCGAAAGGCCCACCGTAAAGAGGCGAGAAGACGTCGGCGGTAAAGTCGTCGGAAAAGAAGCCGTAGCCTCCACGCAGCACGGACTTGGTGCCGCCAAAGGGACGCCACGCGAAACCGGCACGAGGTTGAAAATTGTTCCTGTCCGCCAGCCTGAGGGAGCGCTCCGGAAAGCCCGCCTGCTGCGCCGTCACGATTGGAATCGAACGCGGAAACAGAGGATTCACAAACTGGTCAAGGATGGTCTGATTGGGAACCACTAGCCGCCCCTGCGCCGGATCCACGTTGAAGATCACGTCGTCCTTGTCACGCGCGGGCTGGTCGTATTCGTAGCGGACGCCATAGCTGAGTGTCAGATTCGGTGAGATCTTAAAATCGTCCTGAAGGAATCCGCTAAGAAAATAGAAGCGGGCGTAACGCGGCGGCCGCAGCGCATTGCGCGAGGATGCCTGCGGGAAACCCAACAGGAAATCCGCGTAGGAGTAGTTGCTGAAGGTGTTGTTGAAAGTGTAGCTGCCAAATTGCGGCCGCACATAATCGTTGTATTGCTGGGGCCGGTATTCCACGCCCGCCTTCAGCGTGTGGCGGCCGCGGATGTTGGTCACCTGATCGACGAACTGAAACGTATTTTCGGCCGGCGCCTGCAGCGCGAGTTGACCTACCGTGTGGAATCCGAGGATGGAGACCGTGGGCACGTTGAACACGCCGGGAGCGGAAGGAACACCCTGCACGCCCAGCATGTCGATGAGTTCCTGCCCCACCAGGATGCCGCGCCGCGGGTTAAAATTGCGCGCAAAACCGGCCTTGAACTCATTGATGAGGTGAGGCGTCACGGTCCAGGTGTCGGAGATCGCCACCTGCCGCGCCATTCTGGTCTGCACGCGAAGGCCGGCGATTTCGACCGGCAGTCCGCTATCGAGCACCTTCGGTTCGGACCGCTTATAGCTCACTCGCGCGTAGAGCGTATTGTTTGAACGCAGGTTGTAATCGGCCCGCACGTCGAACTGATCGTGGCGGATCTGCTGCGGCACGCTTTCGCGGTAATTGGCCACCGTCAGATTCGGCGCGCCGAAATTCGGCCTGGGGAAGAAGCGCTCCTGCCAGCGCACGGCGCCCTGATTCAGCCGCGAAGCGGGAATACGGTTGCCGGCAAATGGTGCGCCGCCCACCGGATCGCGCACAGTGATCGGATTGGCCTGCTCCAGCAGTTGCGAAAAATCGCCCTGCCGCATGAGCAGTGTGGGCATGTTGGGCGTGATCACCGCCGGCTGGCGCTGCCGTTCGCCCTCATAGGTGCCGAAGAAGAACAGCTTGTTGCGGATAATGGGACCGCCCATGGAAATGCCGAAGTTGTTGCGGATGTTCTGCCCGCGCACGGGCGCGAAGTACGGCCGAGCGTTCAGCGCGGAATTCTCGTGATACCAGAAGCCGCCGCCGTGGATGTCATTGGTTCCGCTCTTGGTGATGGCCGTGATGTTGGCGACTTCGCCGAATTCGGCCTTGTTGTTCACGATTTTAAAGCGCACTTCCTGGATCGATTCAAACGATGGTTCGGCCGGCCCGATGGAGTTTCCGAAAGCCGGCGAATTCGAACTGATGCCATCCACGTTGAAATAGTTCTGGCTGCCGCGGCCGCCTCCCAGGGAGAAGCGCGAACCGCCTCCCTGCCCTCCCGTCGGCGTCAGGAATACATAGCGGTAAAGCCCGGAGTCTCCCGTGCCCGAAACCGTGGAGCGGATATTAAGGGGAAGGTCCCGCAGATCGCGAAGGCCCTTGACGTCTGAGATGCCGGGAACGTCGGTCTCCACCACCGGCGCCGCGCCCTGCACCGTCACCTCCACGCCCACTTCGCCCACTTCCATGCGCACGTCCACGCGCACCGTCCGCAGCGATTCCAGCAGAATGCCCTTGGACACGAATGTCTTGAACCCGGCCGCCTTCGCCGTAACAGAGTACGACCCGGCGATCAGGTGTGTGAACTCGTAGCTGCCGGAAGCGTCGCTGGCCAATGACCGCGCGACGTTGGTGCCTTCGTTACGGATCTCCAGCGCGACGTTGGGAATCACAGCGCCTGTAGAATCCGTGACCGAACCGACGACAGTTCCAAAGGTGGCCTGGGCGAAGAGTGCGCCAGGCAGGACCAGAAGCGCTAAGAGCTGAATCGTCATTTGATCTCCCTTCCGCATGGAGCTAATCGTATTGATTGAACGCCGCAAAAGCAACCGGTGGGCAGGGACGGCTTGGAACTAATCCAACGTCAGAACCACTTTTCCTGTATTGCGGTTTTCCGCCACGTAGCGGTGTGCCTCGGCCGCCTTCTGCATGGGTAGCGACCGGTCAATGATAAGGCGCAACCTGCCGGCGGACAGGTCCGGCCAGAACCGTTCTTCGAACGCGTGCCTGATCGCCGCCTGTTCGTCCACGGACCGGGATCGCAGCGTGGATCCGATCATCCGCAGGCGCTTCAGCAGCAGTTGTGCCATGTTCAGCTCACCCTTGGAGCCGCCCAACAGCCCGATGTTTACCAGCCGCCCGAAACGCTTCAACAAGGAAATGTTGCGGGGCAGATACGCGCCTCCGATACAATCGAGGATCACATCCACGCCTTCGAGATCGGCGGCGAAATCGCGTTCTTTGTAGTTTATCGCAAGAGCCGCGCCGAGTTCGCGGCAAAATGCCGCCTTCTCTTCCGATCCCACGGTGACGTAAGGGATGGCGCCGGCCGCGCGCGCCAATTGAATCGCCGCCGTGCCCACGCCGCTTGCGCCGGCGTGAATCAGCACAGATTCGCCGGCCTTCAATTGCGCCTCCAGGAACAGATTGACGAACGCCGTATACCAGGCCTCTGGAAACGCCGCGCCATGCACGAAGCTCCAATCCTCGGGAAGCCGATGCGGCATTCGCGCGTCCACCGCGGCTTTCTCGGCATACCCGCCGCCCGGCAGCAGCGTGCAGACACGATCACCTGCCTTCCAGCCGGTCACCTTCGCGCCTGTCTCCTCGATCACGCCCGCAGCCTCCAACCCCAGGATATCGGTGACACCCGGCGGAGGCGGATACGCGCCCTTGGCCTGCATCAGATCGGCGCGATTGACGCCGGCCGCATAGACGCGGATGAGAACCTGGTGCTCGCCGCAGGCCGGATCAGGCGCATCGCCCCAATCCAGTTGGCTGCCGATGATCGCCTTCAAGCGACAATCTCCTTCACCAGTTTGCCGTGCACATCGGTGAGCCGGAAATAGCGGCCCATGTAGCGGTAGGTCAACCGGGTGTGATCGATACCGGCAAAGTGCAGGATGGTGGCCTGCAGATCGTGCACATGCACCGGATCGCGCACCACGTTGTAGCAATAGTCGTCGGTTTCGCCCAGGCTGATGCCGGGCTTCACGCCGCCGCCGGCCAGCCACACGGTGAAACAGCGCGGATGATGATCGCGGCCGTAATCGCCTTCAGTCAACCTGCCCTGACAGTACACCGTGCGCCCGAATTCCCCGCCCCAAACCACCAGTGTATCGTCCAGCATGCCGCGTTGTTTCAAATCGCGGATCAAGGCCGCGCACGGCTGATCGGTCTCCTTGCAGCGTTTGGGGAGGCCTTCCGGCAGTTTGCCATGATGATCCCAGTCGCGATGGAACAGTTGGATGAAGCGCACGCCGCGCTCAGCCAGCCGTCTGGCCAACAGGCAGTTGTAGGCGAAGGTGCCGGGCTTGCGGGCATCCGGCCCATAGGATTCGAACGTAGCCGCGGACTCCCTGGAAAGATCGGTCAATTCGGGCACCGACGTCTGCATCCGGAAAGCCATTTCATACTGCGAAATCCGCGTGGAAATCTCCGGGTCCCCGAACTCGTCCAGCTTCATCTGGTTCAACTCGCCGAGCGCGTCCAGATACTGGCGGCGGTTGTCCCGGGAAAAACCGTCTGGATTGGAGAGATAAAGAACCGGATCTCCGATTGAGCGGAACTTGACGCCCGAGTACCGCGTCGGCAGAAAGCCGCTTCCCCACAGCCGGTCATACAATGGCTGGCCGCCGCCGCCCTGCCCCGGCGAGATCATCACCACGAAGGCCGGCAGATCCTTCGATTCCGAACCGAGCCCGTAGGCGAGCCACGAACCCATGCTCGGCCGCCCGGCGATCTGCGATCCGGTCAGGAAAAATGTCACCGCCGGATCGTGATTGATGGCCTCGGTGTGCATTGACTTGATGAACGTGAGCTGGTCTGCCATCTTCGCCGTGTGCGGCAGCAGTTCGCTCATCCACGCGCCGCTTTCACCGTGCCGTGCGAATTGGAACTTCGACGGCACTACCGGAAATTTCGACTGCGTGGCCGACATTCCCGTCAGCCGCTGGCCCATGCGAATCGACTCGGGCAGATCGGTCCCCTGATACTCCATCAGCTTGGGCTTGTAGTCGTACAGGTCCATCTGCGATGGCCCGCCCGATTGAAAGAGGTAGATGATGCGTTTGGCCTTCGGTGCAAAGTGCGGCTGCGGTCCCTCGCCTTCTAGCAGCGAAGCGAGCGCCGGGATGCCCAGCCCTGTCGCGGTTCGTGAAAAGAATAGGCGGCGTGTCATCATTCCTTCGTGATTGCCTCGTCCAGATTGAGCAGCAGGCTCGCCACGCTGGCATAGGCGGCAAGTTCCACCGGATCGGCCGCGGCATCGCGTGGTGAGGCGCCTTGCGTGAGCAGTTTTTCCGCGGCGGCCCTGTCGGCGGCGAACGATTTTCGAAAGCCGGCCAGCGCCTTGCCAAGCACGGCCGTTTCCCGCGCCGCCGGCTCGCGAACCAGCAACGTCCGGAAGCCGTGGCGCAGCCGTTCGGCATCGGTGCTTCCGCCTTCGCGCATCATCCGCTCGGCCAGCTTTCGCGCCGCCTCCAGATACGTCACGTCGTTCATCAGGTTCAGCGCCTGTAGCGGCGTATTCGTCCTGCCCTCCCGTACAAAACACGTTTCCCGTGTCGGTGAATCAAAATTGATCATCGAGGGTGGCGCGATCGTCCGGCGCCAATAAGTATAGAGGCCGCGCCGGTAAAGCCCCGGCCCGGTGTCGGCTTCATACTCCTTGCCCCCGGCAAGTTCATTCCATAGCCCCGGCGGCTGATATGGTTTCACCGATGGGCCGCCCACGCCCTCCACCAGCAGGCCGGAAACAGCCAGCGCCTGATCGCGGATCATCTCATGGGAAAGGCGAAGGCGGGGACCTCGCGCCAGCAGGCGGTTCTCCGGATCGCGCTGCAGTCTGTCAGGAGTAACTTTCGATTCCTGCCGATAGGTGGCGCTGGTAACGATGGTTCTCAGCAGCCGCTTCACATCCCAACCGCTGTCCATCAACTCAACCGCCAACCAGTCCAGCAATTCGGCGTGCATCGGCCACTCGCCCTGCGCACCGAAATCGTCCACCGTTTTCACGATGCCCGTGCCAAACAGCATCTGCCAGAAGCGGTTCACCGTTACGCGCGCGGTGAGCGGATGGCCGCGCGAAACCAGCCAGTTTGCCAGCCCCAACCGGTTCGCCGGCCAATCGGCTTTCCACCCGGGCAGCGACTGGGGAGTGGCGGCCGTCACCTTCTCACCCGGGGCGTCGTAGGCCCCACGCTTGAGAACAAACGTCTCGCGCGGTGCGCCATCTTCCATCACCATCACGGTGGGAATGGTGGCGTAGTAGCGATCGCGTTCGGCCTGTGCCTTCTCCATCGCGTCGCGGGCGGCTTTCAAGTCCGGCGGCAGATGCCGTTCCAAAAAAGCGAGACGAAGCTTGTCTGCCTGCGCCTGCGCGTCCGATTTGTCCGCTCCCAGCACCGCCACTTCCCGCGGCGGCAGGGCGCGATTGTAGATGCGCACCTCATCCACTTCACCTTCAAATCCCAGGCCGGCGCCTGCGCCGATACGCAGCGGCGCTTTGTGATCGATCGGCCACAAATGCTGATCGAACAGCACATTCATCTCCACTTCCTTGCCGTCGATGTAGAGGTGTGTGCCCTTTGCCAACATGCTGCCGTCGTAGGTCACCGCCACGTGCTGCCACTCACCCAACTTCAGCGGCTGCCTGGTTTCCACCCGCATGCCGAGGTCCGTCCAACGGAAAATGAAGTGGAATCGCAGCTTGCCATCCACCACGTAAAGTCCGTATCCGGTGCCTTCCCAATAGTCCTCGGCGCGCGTGAGGATGGCGCCCTTGGCCGATTGCGGTTTCACCCGGGCGGCCAGCGTCAGCGGATCCCGATGGTTGAACTTTGCCACATCGGCGCCCACGTCGATATTGCGCTTGCCGTCGAAGGTCCGGTTCGCCAGCTTATGTGCAAACTCCAAACCCCGCTCGGGCGCCCAATCCACCGTGCCCGCCCTGGCTTCCCACTTCTTCTGCGCCGAAGCCAGTTTGCCCGCCATCGATTTCCACCGGTCCGCCGCCAGCTTCAGCCGCGCGTCATATTCGGACAATCGCACCTGTTGCTCCGCGGTGGGCGCCTTGATATACGGCGGCTCATTGCCGAAGTTGTAAACAAACCCCTTCTCCGGAACGTTGTTGAAGAAGGCGAACAGCCGGTAGTAGTCCTTTTGCGGCAGCGGATCATATTTGTGGTCGTGGCATCGGACGCAGCCAAAGGTTAACCCCATCCAGACTGTGGAAGTGGTTTCGACGCGGTCGGCCACATAATCCACCCGGAACTCCTCGTCGATGATCCCGCCTTCGGCGCTCGTTCTGTGGTTGCGGTGAAAGCCAGTGGCGATTCGCTGAGAGAGAGTGGGGTTGGGCAACAGGTCCCCGGCCAGTTGTTCTATCGTGAACCTGTCAAAGGGCATGTTCCGGTCAAATGCCTCAATCACCCAGTCGCGCCAGCGCCACATGTCACGCACGCCATCGCTTTGATAGCCGTTGGTGTCGGAATATCGCGCCGCCTCCAGCCAGCGTATGGCCATGCGCTCGGCATAGCGGGGCGAAGCCAGCAAACGGTCCACCGCGGCGGTGTAGGCCTCCGGAGAGGTATCTTTCAGGAAAGCTTCGGCCTCGGCCGGCGCCGGCGGCAGCCCCGTGAGATCCAGACTCACGCGGCGCAACAGCGTCGCCTTGTCCGCTTCTCTGGATGGCGTCAACCCTTCCTTTTCCAGCCGCGCCAGCACGAAAGCGTCAATCGGATTGCGCACCCATGCTTTGTCGCGCACCACCGGAGCCTCGGGCCGCTGCGGCGGAATAAAGGACCAATGTTGCTGATAGGGCGCCCCTTGCTCGATCCACTGGCGGATGACATTGATCTCTTTGGCGCTCAGTCTGTCATGGCCCGCATAGGCAGGGGGCATGCGAAGTGCTTTGCTGTCGGAGACGATCCGCCGGTAGACTTCGCTCAATTCCGGGTCGCCGGCTTTGATGGGATACTTTTTGCGCAACTCCGCCTTGGCCGAAGTTTCCTGGTCCAGGCGTAGACCCGCCTTGCGATTGCCGGAGTCGGGTCCGTGACAGGCGAAACAACGGTCGGACAGAATCGGCCGCACATCCCGGTTGTATTCCACCGCCGCCGCCGGCGGCGCCAACGTCGCCAGAATCAGGAAACAGGCACGCATTTCGCTTATCTCTATCCTAAGCTGGAATCATGCCAATACGCAGTCTTCTGGCAAATGACAGACCGGATAATCTCGGCACAGTGCGCGAACTGTTGGACCGCGCCCGCCGTGACGGCCTGCGATACTTCCCTTCCCCGCTCGATTGGCGGGACGAGGTTCTCTATTTCCTCTTGCCGGACCGCTTCAGTGACGGCAGGGAAACGGAACGGCCGCTGCTGAGCAGGGACGAGATCCGGGCCTTGCGCACAGGCACGGCACGGCCAGGGTGGAACTGGAAGGATTGGGCCGATTCCGGCAAGCGCTGGCAGGGCGGCACCATCAACGGCATCCGCGGAAGACTGGAATACCTCAAAGACCTGGGAGTGTCGGCCATCTGGATGGGGCCGGTCTTCAAACAGCGGGCGAGACTGGATAGCTACCACGGCTACGGGATTCAGGATTTCCTTGAAGTGGATCCGCGCTTTGGAACCCGTGAAGACTTGCAGGACCTGGTGAAAGCCGCGCATGCCCGCCAAATCCGCATCATCCTCGATGTGATTGTGAACCATTCGGGCGACAACTGGGGCTATGTCCCGGTAGGCCGTCCGGTGGACGATGTCCGCAATGAGCCACCCTTCCGCCCGTGGCCAGATCACTACGGCAACCCGGCCAATTCCGAGACGGCCGGGTGGCGGCTTTCCTGGCGCGACGAACAGCAGGCCGGCTTCACCATCAACGGTAACGACGTTCATCAGCCGCACGACGGCGTATGGCCGAGAGAGCTGCGCGAGCTGGACAACTACACGCGGGCCGGCATGGGCAACCTGGGCGCGGGGGCGATCGAGGATCCGCATGCGGAAAACAAGCGTACTGACTTCTTCTCGCTGAAGGACTTCGCGCTCGATTCGGGCCACACGCTGGCCTACCTCACCGAGTGCTTCAAGTATTGGATCGCCATCACCGATTGCGACGGCTTCCGCATCGACACGGTGAAGCACATGTCGCTTGAGGACACGCGGAATTTCTGCGGCGCCATCCGCGAGTTCGCCGACACACTGGGCAAGCGCAATTTCCTGCTGGTGGGCGAGATCGCCGGCGGTGACTTCTTTCAGGATTTCGTGCTGGACAACCTGGCCATCCTCCAGCGCAACCTTGGCGCCGCGCTTGATATCGGATCGGCCCGCACATCACTCAATCGTGTGGCGCGCGGAGAGGCGCCGGGAAGCGAATACTTCAACCTGTTTCGCGACAGCTCCCAGGGTTTCGAATCCCATCGCCAGTTCGGCGACAGACACGTTTCCATCCTCGACGACCACGATCACGTGATCGGGGATAAGATCCGCTTTTCCGCCTTCCTGCCTGACACCGCGCCAACCAAGGACTTTCATACGGCGGCCGCCACCGCCATTCAGTTGTTCACACTGGGGATCCCGTGCATCTATTACGGCACCGAACAGGCGTTCGCCGGGCCCGCGCAATCCCAACTGCAGTTCGTCTTTGGCGAAGGCTGGAACGATGGCGGCAATTCCGGCGACCGCTTTCTACGGGAAGCAATGTTCGGC
>JANRLE010000306.1:0-10558 GCA_033762895.1 Bryobacteraceae bacterium
GGCCGTTGATGGCGCGCAAGCCGAACTCGTCGGTATCGCCCAACACCTGCCCGGGTTTGACGCCGCCGCCGGCGAACCACATGGTGAATCCGTGCGGATTGTGATCGCGGCCGTTGCCTGACTCCGACATCGGAAGGCGGCCAAACTCGCTGCCCCAGATCACCAGCGTGGAATCCAGCAGCCCGCGCGATTTCAGATCCTTGAGCAGCGCGGCGATGGGCCGGTCCGCGTGCCCGCACATTTTTTCATGATTCGCTTTCAGGTGGCTGTGCGCGTCCCACTGCATGGAGATGGGACCGCCGCCCATGTACACCTGCACGAATCGCACGCCGCGCTCCACCATCCTCCGCGCCAGCAGACAGCGCGTGCCGAACTCCGCGGTAGGCTTTTCATCCAGCCCATACATGCGGCGCGTGGCTGCGGACTCTTTGGACAAATCCACGGCTTCCGGCGCATGGCTCTGCATACGGAACGCGAGTTCGTAGGAACTGATGCGCGCCGCCATCTCCGAGTCGTCCTCCCCGGTATCCAGATCGTTCATCTTCTGCAGCAGATCCAGCGTCCGCCGCTGCCGGGTGGGCGTCATGCCGGCGGGCGGTTTGAGATGCAGAATCGGACTGGCGCCGCTGCGCAGCACGTTGCCCTGATGAACGGCGGGCAGGAATCCGGAACCCCAACACGGCGGCCCGCCTTCGGGCGTTCCCTCGGGCTGCGGCATCACCACATAGGCGGGCAGGTTTTCCGATTCCGAACCAAGGCCGTAGGTGACCCAGGAGCCAAGGCTCGGGTAGCCCATCAGGATGCGGCCCGAGTGAACCTGGTACATCGCCGGCGCATGCACCACGCTTTCGGTGTAGAAGTTGCGAACAAAGCAGATGTCGTCCACGCAACCGGAAAGATTCGGCCAAAGGTCCGACACCCAGGCGCCCGATTTTCCGTACTGTTTAAACTGCCAGGGCGAGGAGAGAATCGGGGTGCTGCCGTCGGTGAACTGGCTGCTCACCTTGCCAAAGCTTTCGGGCAGGTTCTGTCCTTCGTACTTCTTCAGCAGCGGCTTGGGATCGAAGGTGTCGATCTGGCTGGGCGCGCCCACCATGAACAGGAAGATCACGCTCTTCGCCTTGCCGGCAAAGTGCGCGGGCTTTGCGGCCAGCGGGTTCACGCGCGGTTTGGCCAAGCCATCCCTGACCAGCAGATGCTGCAGGGCCAGTGCGCCGAAGCCGTTTGCGGCGGCGCGAAGGACATCGCGCCGGTTGAGATCAGGGGATGTATACGAACTCATTGCGGTTCAGTAACGCGAGCGAAAAGTCTTCCAGTGTACCCTGGCTCGAGAAAAACTCACGGGCCATCTGAAGTTCGGCGGGCTTTGGCGCACGAGCCAGCGCCAGCCTGTACGCACGGCGCACCCGGCACTCCCCGTCGCCGCCGCATTCGCGCTCCAGCCGCTGGGCGAAGGCCTTCGATTGCTGCTGCGCGAAGTCGCTGTTCATGAGCGAAAGCGCCTGCAGCGCGTGCGTGCTCACCGGACGCACGGCGCAGGAACTCATGGCGTCGGGTTGATCGAAGTTCGCCAGGAACGGCAGGCGTATGGTGCGCTTATTCAAGAGATAGAGGCTGCGCCGGTTGTGTTGAGAAAGGTCGCGCTCCACGGGCCACAGGTTGTCCGGCTCGCCCTCGGTGAAGATCTGGTCGTAGATTTCCGGCTCAATGGGGATGCGGATGGGTGGGCCGCCGGCTCTGGGATTCAGCATGCCGCTGACGGCCAGCATCCCGTCGCGAATCGCCTCGCCTTCCAGGCGGCGCCGGTTCATGCGCCAGTAGTATTTGTTTTCGCTGTCGATCCTGGCCTTGGCGGGGTCGCTGGCGGTGTCCTGGCGGTAGGCGCTGGAGAGAACAATCATGCGGTCGATTGTTTTAACGCTCCAGTTGCGCGCGATGAACTCGGTGGCCAGCCAGTCCAGCAGCTTCTGATTGGACGGGCGCGCGCCAAGCGTGCCGAAGTCGTTCGGGGTCTTCACCAGCCCGGCGCCCATGCGGAACTGCCAGATGCGGTTCACCATCACGCGAGCCACCAGCGGATGGTCAGGGGAAGTGAGCCAGCGGGCCAAAGCCGCACGGCGCTGTGCCGGACCCTCCGGCGCCGTTTCGTCAATGCCGGTGATAACGCGCGGGAAGCCGGGGCTCACCTGGCCAAGTTTGTGGCGGTGATCGCCCACTTTCAGGATATGCGTAGGCGGCGCCTTGTCCATGTTGGTGACGGCGAAGGCGGCCGGTGGCGGCGCCGGTTCAGTATATTCAATCTCGTGGAGCTGCCTGCGCAACGCGGCCCGGCGCTCGCGCTCCTGGGGATTGAGTAGCGCCACCACTTCATCCCAGTAGATTTTCAGTTGGCCTTCGGCTTCCTTGGCCAGCCGCGCCTGGGTTTCGTCACGCTTCTCTTTGGGAACCGCCAGCACGTCACGATAACGCGCTTCCAGCTTCTCCATCTTTTCCGCGCGCAGCCTTTCACGATACGGTTTCTCAATGGCGGCGATCTGATCCTGAACCGGCTTCAACCGCGCTTTGTATGCCGCCAATGCCGCCTCATAGGCCTGCTTCTCGGCTTCGGTGGCGATCGGCTGGTCCTTCAGATCGGTGGCCGCCAGCACCGCCTGCAGCCGGTAATAGTCGGCCTGCGGAATGGGATCGAACTTGTGGTTATGGCAGCGCGCGCAATGCACCGTCAGGCCCAGGTACACTGACCCGATGGCGGTGGTCATCTCGGTGAGCAACTCCTGCCGGGTCATCTCCTGGTCCTGCATGCCGCCGACGACGTGCCGGGGACCGGCGCGGTGGAATCCTGTGGCGATCAGCGCATCGTTATCGGCTGGAAACAGCTCATCGCCGGCGATCTGCTCCTGGACGAAGCGGGCGAACGGCTTGTCGGTCTCAAAAGACCGCACCACGTAGTCGCGGTAGCGCCAGGCGTCCCTCCGCAGCCCGTCGGCTTCAAAGCCGTTGGTGTCGGCGTAGCGGGCCACATCCAGCCAGCGCAGCGCCCAGCGCTCGCCGTAGGCCTTGGACGACATCAGGCGGTCCACCAGCGATGCATAAGCATCCGGAGAAGCATCGCGGAGAAACAGATCCACTTCTCCGGGAGTAGGCGGCAGGCCGGTAAGATCCAGTGTCACGCGCCGGATCAGCTTCTCTTTGTCCGCCGGTTTGGAGGGTGAAAGCCCCTTCTCCCGCATGGCCTGCAAAAGGAAGGCGTCAATGGGGGAACGAACCCAGGGATCGCCGAGGGCAGGCGGCTCGGCGCGCTGCGGCTTTTGAAATGCCCAGAAGTTGCGGCGGCTTGACACCCAGGCATCATCCTTGTCGATATTGGCGGCCATGGCCGCAATCGTAGCCGCCAATGCCGCGGCGAAGAGTAGCCTGCCGAATCGAGTCACGGGGTACAAATTCAATTATATGCCCCGGCCGGAAGCCCCGGACTAGAGCAGCGACGCGTCCAGCCGGTCTTCTGTCTCCCGCGGCGGGGGCTCGTGGGGAGTGGCGCCATTACGGCAGTAGGTTTCTAAAAGTTGCGGCGACCCGTCGAACAGGCATTCCACCAGATCGGCGATCGCGCGCCGGCGCATTGTCTCTTTGTCCACCTCCGGCCGGTAGAGAAAGAACCGGCCGGACTTGCGGCGGGCCACTACGCCCTTGCGCGCCAGACGGTCCAGCAGCGTCATCACCGTTGTGTAAGCCAGCGCCCGCCGCGGCACCAACGCCTGTTGCACGGCCCGCACGTTGCCTTCGCCCAGGTTCCAGAGCGCTTTCAGACACTCCAGCTCCAAAGGTGGAGGAACATCTTTCGGCGGCCGGGACTGTCGCATGTCGTCTTCCAGCTTAATCCTTGGAGACGTCCTTTGTGAGGGCCTTCTGTAACTGCTGGGCAAACGGGGAGGAGGAAGGAGTGCGGGATGGCGGAGCAGTGCGCGGAGCGCTCTGCGGAGCGGGCGCGGGAGCGGGCGCCCCGGGCGCCGCGGGCTCATCCTTCAGATAGCGCTCGGTGCGGAACACCTGACGCTCCAGCGCTGGCGTGTAGCCGGTGAAGAAGCCTTCAATTGAGCGATCCTTCTCCTGGGCGTGCCGCATGGCTTCCATCTTGGAATCCATGTTGTCGATGTAGTGCAGCAGCAGCGCCTCAGTGAACAGCGGCTGTTTGGGAGACCCGAACTCCAGTTCCCCATGGTGGCTGAGGATCATGTGCTCGATGAGCATGCGCAGCTTTGGCGGAAAGCCGGGGATGGCGCGGATCTTCTCATCCATCATGCGCATTCCAATGAACATATGCCCTAACAGGTGGCCCTCCACGGAGTAGCCGAAGCTGCGGTCGTAGGTCAACTCGTGGATCTTGCCGATATCGTGCAGCACGACGCCGGTCAGCAGCAGGTCGAGATCGGCATTGTAGTGCGGGCCGGTCATTTTCGCCAATGCACACATGGACAGCACGTGCTCCAGCAGGCCGCCGAGGTAGGCGTGGTGCATGGACTTGGCGGCCGGCGCGATGCGATAAAGCCTCGCGATCTCGCCGTCGTCGAGCATGGCGTTGAGCAGCGCTTTCAGATGCTCATTGGTAAAGGCGTTGACGGTCGCGCGCAGTTCCCGGAACATTTCCTCGGGATCGCGTTTGGACGCCGGAAAATAGTCGGCGAACTCGACCGAGCTCTCGTCCACTTTCTGCAGCTTCTGAATGGTGAGTTGCAGACGGTTGTGATGGACCTGCACCAGGCCGCGAGTGCGGATGAAGTCATCGCGCCCGAAGGTCTCCATGACGTCGCCGACGTTGTCCCACATCTTGGCGTCGAGTTCGCCGGTGCGGTCGGTGAGGATGAGCGAGAGATACGGCTCACCGGTTTTTTTCTGCCGGATATCCTTGGATTGCACCAGGAAAGTGCCGGTGACGACCTGGTTGGCCTGCAGGTCCGCTACATAGGGAGATTTCATGAGTTCGAACGAATCACTTCATTGTCGCCGTTTTCGAGGCTGACGATGAAGACGATTGGGTTCCGGGAATCGGCACCATCCACAGCAGGCGTTTGCGGCGCGGACGGCTGACCACTTCTTCCTTGGTCACGGTCTCCGGCTTCAACTGAGCCGGATCTTTCCAGGCCGTGTCCTTGCCGGGCGCGGCGCCGGCGTCCACCCAGCCTTCTTTGATTTCGAGAAACGAGGTTTCGCGGAGTTGCGTGAGAAATTCCCGGATCTTGGGTTGAAAGCGGGGCATGAAGAGGCGGTTCTGGATATCCTGTTCCACTTCTTCAAAGCTGGCCTGGCCGCGCTGGTGTTTCTGCAGGACTTTGAGGATGAGGAAGCCGTTCTCGCGCTTGATAGGGTCTGTGACGAAGTTGCGTTCCTGCTCAAAGACCATGTCTTCAATGTCCTTGGCGAGTTCGCCGCGTTTCCAGCCGCCCAGATCACCGCCGTTCTGCGCGGTTTGCGATTCGGAGTTGTCGCGCGCCAGTTCGTCGAATTTCTCGCCGCGGCGCGCGCGGGCTGACAGGTCCCTGGCTTTCTTTTCCACCGCCGCTTCGTCCTTACCCTGCGAGGAAAGGAAGATTTCCGCAAGGAACACCCGCTCTTCGCGGACAAACTCGGTCTTGTGATCTTCGTAATACTTGGTGATCTCGGCGCGCGGCACATTGATCTGCGCGCCCACTTCCTGGCGAATCACCCGCTCGCGAATCATTCCGTTGCGCATTTCGTTCTTGTAGTCCTCAAACGGCATGCCAACCTGCTCGCGCACGAACTGCTGGAATTTTTCCGGATCGGCGATCTTCACGTTCTTCTGAATGTCGGCAAGCTGCTTGGAAATCTCCGCTTCCACGTTGATGCTGAGTTCCTTGCCGCGCTGGACCAGAAGAAGTTCATCAATGCGGTCCCGCAGCACGTTTTCGGCCCGCGACTTGTACGCCTGATCGTATTGCGCGCCGGCCAGTTTCTGTTGCCGGAGGTCGGCCTCGATCTGTTTCCTGCTGCGCTCGATTTCGGTTTTGGTGACGATATCGCCGTTGACTTTGGCGACGATTTCTTCCACCACCAGAGTGTCGGCTGCCCAGAGGACGGCTCCGCAACTTGCGACGAACAATAGAAACCTTACCTGCATACTTCCTCCCATTATCCCTCAACACGGGGGGCCATGCCGCATGCCATCAGCCGGCAAGCCTGTCGAGGACGCCCGAAAGGAAGGACAGAACGGCGCGAGCTTCGTCGCCGGCGGGCATGGGAAGACGCAGGATGCCGGCAGGGGTAAATTGCGCGCCGTGGGTGGAGGCGACAAGTTGCATGAGCTTTTCGGGCTGAATGCCAGCCTCCTGGTGGAACTTCAGATTCAACATGCCGCCGCGGCGTTCGATGGTCTCCACGCCCAGTTTCTCCGATTGTGTTTTGAGCAGGGAGAACGCCACCAGGCTGTGAAGGGCGTCCGGCGGAGGGCCGTAGCGGTCGGCGAGTTCGGCCAGTATTTCGTTTGCCCGCTCCGCTGTGGCTGAGTCGGCCACGCGCTTGTAGGTGCGCAGGCGCTGGTGCTCGTCGGCGATGTATTCGGGCGGAATGCGGATGTCCAAACCCAGTGAGATGTTGGACCGGATCTCCACCGGCACTTTTTCCCCCTTCAACTCGCGCACGGTTTCGTCCAGCAGGCGTACGTAGGTGTCATAGCCAACGGCTTCGATATGGCCGTGCTGTTCGCCGCCCAGCAGATTCCCGGCACCCCGCAGTTCCAGGTCAAGCGCGGCGATCTTGAATCCGGCGCCGAGGTCTGAAAACTCGCGCAGCGCGGCCAGGCGCTTGCGGGCCACGTCGCTCAACGTCTTCTCGGACTGGATGAGCAGATAGGCATACGCGCGGCGGTTTGACCGGCCCACGCGTCCGCGCAACTGGTAGAGCTCGCTCAACCCGTAGCGTTCGGCATTCTCAATGATGATGGTGTTGGCCAGCGGGATATCGAGGCCGTTTTCGGCAATGGTGGTGCAGACGAAAACGTCGAAATCGTGCCGCATGAATCCCATCAGCACCTTCTCCAACTCGTCTTCGCCCATCTGTCCGTGGCCGACGCCGGCCCTCAGTCCGGGAATCAATTCCTGCAGGAACGCGGCACGGGCGTAAATGGTGTCCACGCGGTTGTGAATGAAGTAGACCTGGCCCCCGCGCTGCACTTCCTGTTCGATGGCGGCGCGAATGAGGTCAGGCACAAAATGAGACACCACGGTGTGAATGGCCAGCCGGTCCTTGGGTGGCGTTTCAATCACCGACATATCGCGCAGCCCCACCAGCGACATGTGCAGTGTACGGGGAATGGGCGTGGCGGACATGGTGAGCACATCCACATCGTGGCGAATCTGCTTCATCCGTTCCTTGTGCCGCACGCCGAAACGCTGCTCCTCGTCGATGACCAGCAGGCCGATGTCGCGGAATTCGACGTCCTTGGAAAGGATGCGGTGCGTACCGATCAGGATGTCCACTTTCCCATCGGCCACGTCGGCGAGCGTGGCTTTCACCTCTTTCGCACTGCGGAAGCGAGAGGCCAGTTCGATACGCACGGGAAAGGCGGCGAAGCGGCGCTTGAAGGTTTCGTAGTGCTGATAGGCCAGAACGGTGGTTGGCGCGAGCACGGCCACCTGTTTGCCGTCGCCAAGGGCTTTGAAGGCGGCGCGCATGGCCACCTCGGTCTTGCCGAATCCCACGTCGCCGCACAGCAGGCGGTCCATGGGATGCGGCGATTCCATGTCCTTCTTGATTTCGCTGGTGGCGGTGAGCTGATCGCGGGTTTCGGTGAAGTCGAAGGAATCTTCGAACTCGCGCTGCCAGTTGGAGTCGGCCGAGAAGGCGAAGCCTTCGGCCATCTTGCGCTCGGCGTAGAGCTTCAGCAGCTCGTCGGCCATGTCGCGCATTTTGGCTTTTACGCGGCTCTTGGTCTTGGCCCAGGTGGCCCCGCCCATGCGATCCAACGCCGGGCTGGCCATCTCGCTGGCGCCGCGGTATTTGTCGATGAGATCCAGGCGCGTGAGCGGGACGTAGAGCTTGGACTCGCCGGCGTACTCAATCAGCATGAAGTCGCCGCGCAGCTCGCCGGACCCCAATTCGCGAACACCAAGGAACTTACCGACGCCGTGGATGGCGTGCACCACGAAGTCGCCCGGCTTCAGGTCGGCGATATCGAACTGGAAGGCGGCTACGGTGGACTTGCGCGGCGCGCCGGGCCGCGCCACAAGCGCGGAAGCGTCAAACAGGTCTTCCGATCCGATGATGGCGAGCGATGCCTGTGGCAGCACCACGCCGCGCGGCACATTGCCTTTGACGATGTAGGTGGAAACGCCAGGGCCGGCGATATAGGCGCGCTCGGCGAGATATTCGGGAGTGCCCTCGCCGGGTTCCACACCTAGCTGGAAGGGGATGGTGTACTCGCGAAGAACGTCGGCCAGCCGCTCGACCTCCCCTCCGCTGGAGGCGAAGAAAACCACCTTGTTGCCCTGTTCCACCAGGGTTTTCGTTTCGGCGATGGCCACCTTGTAGTTGCCATGAAACGCCATGGACGGGCGCGAGGCCATGTGCAGGTTGCGGGCTTCCGGGCGTACCGCCGCCAGTTCCAACTCGCGCAGCAGGGCGTGCGGGTAGCGCTCGAATTCGGCATCCAGTTGCTCGAGCGGAAAGTAGTTCAACCCGGCGGGAAGCGTTTCCGTGGCCGACTGTTCCAGGCGCTTGAGGAAACGCTCGGCGCCTTGCCGCAGTTGTTCCGGTTCATCATGAATCACGATGGGCTGGTCAAGCAGGGACGCCATGAAGTGGACACGGGGCCGGAGCCGGGCGGCGTGAAACTCCCAGCCCGCTTCGAGCGCCTCTTCGCCCAGGCCTGTCACCAGTTCCCTGGTTCGCGGCAGTTCGCTGAGAGGAAGAATCGTCACCTCGTGGATCTTCAGGACCGAGCGCTGCGTCTCGGGGTCGAAGCGGCGAAGCGATTCGATCATGTCGCCGAAGAATTCCACGCGGACCGGATTCTGCGATTCGGGAGGGAAGATGTCGAGGATGCCGCCGCGCAGGGAGAACTCGCCCACCATCTCTACCGGCTCCCGGCGTTCGTAGCCGATACTCATCAGGTAGTGAACCAGGTCGTCGAGCGGCATCTCCTCGTTCACCTTCAGCGTGAGCGTGAGCTGGCGGTAGAACTCGGGCGATTCGGCGCGCCACAGAGCGGCGGCCACGGGCAGCACGGTGATTGCCGCTTTTCGCGTGGCCATGCGCCACAGTCCCACTGCCCGCTGTTCGCCGATGTCGTCGTGCGGCGCCAGTTTCTGGCCGGGCAGAACATCGAAGGCGGGCAGAAGCTGCGTGCGCGGGTGCGCCCCCTTGCCTACAAGAAGGTCAAAAAATGTCTCCACCGATTCGGCCAGGGCTTCGGCCTGTTTGCTGGATTCGGTAATGACGAGCAACGGGCGCTGCGCCGCCTGCCAGAGAAGCGGGATATAGATGGCCTTGGCCGTGCGTGTGAGACCGCTCATCGCGTGCACGGCGCCGGGGGCGCGCAGCGAGTGGGCCAGTTCGGAGAACGCCGCCGTTCTGCCGAGCGACAGCAACAGGTCTCGAATCGCCGGGTTCGTCACTGGCGGCGCACAATCTCCTCCACGATGTTGGTGGTGGAGTAGCCCGGCTCCAGCGGCAGCGCCAACACCTGGCCGCCCGCGGCTTCCACTTCTTCCCGTCCCGCGATGAAATGAGACCAGTCGGCGCCTTTGATCAGGACGTCGGGCAGCACCTCGGCGATGAGTTCGCGGGGCGTATCTTCGTCGAACAGCGTGACGGCGTGGACGGCCTGGATGGAGAGCGCAATCCGTACGCGATCCTGTTCTTTGAGGAAGGGGCGTTTGGGGCCCTTCAGGCGCTGCACGCTGGAGTCTGTGTTCAGCGCGAGGATCAGAACATCGCCAAGGTTCCTGGCGCTTTCCAATAACCGGATGTGACCGGGATGGAGGATGTCGTAGCAGCCGTTTGTGAAAACGACCTTCGTTCCGGCGGCTTTCCATTCCGCCCGGGCACGCACCAGATCGGCGCGCTCATAGTAGCGACCCATATGCCTTCCATTGTCGCGGGCTTGTGGCGCGGTTGGCAATCCGCCAAGTGACCCTTTGGTTACAGATTGTGCGCTATTATGAGGGCGGCACACGATGTTGGATCCGGCGGATTTCCGGTCAACCACGTTTTTCCAGTCAAATCCGCATCTCAGTGATGCGATTAACCGGAATATCGTCCGCTCTGAGGTGGAAGGCGGCGTCTATCTGAAAGACCTGACGCCGGAGAGCACCTTGGAGATTGAGACGCAAAACCGGTTCTACGTCCTGGTGTATCAGGGAGAAGGGCGATTCCTGATCAGCGGACATCCGCGCTTCTGTCCTGAGCCAACGCTGGTGACCGTCGCCGGATCGAATTGGGGCGGATCGATGCTGAAGCGGGCCTATGTCGGCCGCGGCATGCATCTTGAATTCCTGCACCCCTCCTTTGACCGGCCCATCATCACGTCGCGAATCATCGAGATCCG
>JANRLE010000307.1:0-7994 GCA_033762895.1 Bryobacteraceae bacterium
ACCTTTGTCCCAAGGAGATCACTGTGATCCGATTCGTGGCCCTGTCCGCACTCTCCACGCTGGCCCTGCTCGCGCAGGACAATCCGCTTTCCACTGAAGCCCAACAATCCTGGGCCCGTACCAAAGGCAACATCATCGCCGCCGCTGAGAAAATGCCCGAGGATGCCTACGGGTTCAAACCCGCCCCCGAGAGCCAGAGCTTCCAGGTCCTGGTGGCCCACACCGCCGATTCCGCCATGGGCGCCTGCTCAGCCTTTAACGGAGCCAGAAAACAGGCTGGCGCCGCTTCCAAAACCAGTAAGGCCGAAGTCGTGGATGCGCTCAAGTCCGCCATGGCCGAATGCGACACCGCCTACGGCTCACTCACCGACGCCAAGGCCAGTGAAATGATCGAAGGCCGGCGGGGCCGCACTTCCCGGCTTGGCGCGCTTTACGGCAACACCATCCACCTGGAGCATGAATACGCACAGATGGCCGTCCATTTTCGTCTGAAGGGCCTGGTGCCGCCTTCATCGGAAGGCCGCGGCGGCATGGGAAAGAAAAAGAAGCAGTAACATGAAACTGATTCTCGCGTTCGCCCTCGCCGTCCTCAGCGCCTTCGCCCAGGACGTGGCCGGCAAATGGAAAGCCACCGCCGACGGGCCAAACGGCGCCATGGAACGGACCTTCGACTTTAAGGTGGAAGGCGGCAAGCTCACTGGCGAAACCACCAGTTCCTTTGTCGGCCGCTCCGTCATCAGCAATGGGAAAGTCAACGGGAATGAAGTATCGTTCACCATCACCATCGAACTGCAGGGCGAAAAGATGGAGGTGACCTACAAAGGTAAGGTGACTGGCGACACCATCAAGCTGACCTCGGACGCCGCCGGCAATACCTTTGAATGGACCGGCAAGAAGATCTGACCGTTAGAGGAGACTTCCCATGTCTATGTCGCTGAATCGCCGCCGCGCGATGCAGACACTGTTAACAGGCCTTGGCTTCGGCATCTCCGCCGAAGCCAACGCCGCCCAAACCTCGTCCAGTCGCAGCGCCAAGGACGCCCCGATCTCGCCCAAGGACAAGCTGAAGATCACCAGGCTTGAAACCTTCCTCGTCAAACCGCGCTGGCTGTTTCTGAAGATCCACACCGATGCCGGCATCACCGGACTCGGTGAACCGGTGACCGAAGGCCGCGCCCTTACCTGCCAGACCGCGATCAAGGAGATTGAGCCCTATCTGATCGGCAAGGACCCGCGCGCCGTCGCTCATCACTGGCAGGCCATCTACCGCCATGCCTTCTATCGTGGCGGCCCCATCCTCACCAGCGCGCTCTCCGGTATCGACCAGGCGCTGTGGGACATTAAGGGCAAGGCGCTCGGCGTTCCCGTGTATGAGCTTCTGGGCGGACCCACCCGCAACCGCATTCGCGTCTACTCCCACGCCCGTACCCCTCAGGCCATCAAAGACGACATGAAGCGCGGATTCACCGCGTTTAAGACCGGCCCTGCCCGCCGCAAGAGCGCCGCAAAGTACGTGGAGACGCCCGCCGCCGTCGCCTATGCCGCTGAGAAATTCGCCGAACTGCGCGCCGCCGCCGGTCCCGATGGCGACATCGGCATCGACTTTCATGGCGCCATCAGCCCCGCCACCGCCAAGCTCTTCATCAAAGCCCTGGAGCCCTACCAGCCCATGTTCGTCGAAGAGCCCTGCCAGGCCCAGAATCACGACATCATGGCCGAAATCGCCCGCGGCACCCACCTGCCTATCGCCACCGGCGAACGCGTCTTTACCAAGTGGGGCTTCCGTGAGGTGCTGGAAAAAAAGGCGGCCACCATCCTGCAACCCGACCTCTGCCACGCCGGCGGGATCACTGAGTGCCGCCTGATTGCCGGGATGGCCGAAGCCTATTACGCCTCCGTGGCGCCGCATAACCCGCTGGGCCCTATTTCGCTCGCCGCCGGTGTGCAGCTTGCCGCTTCCATCCCGAATTTCCTCTGCCAGGAACAGGTCAGCCTCGGCGAAGGCTACATCAAACAGCCGTTCAAGGTGCGTGAAGGATACCTTGATCTGCCAACCGGACCGGGCCTCGGTATTGAACTCGACGAGAACGCCATGGCCGGCAAGATCGGGCATGACTGGACCAATCCGCAGAGCTATGATGATGACGACGGAAGTGTGGTGGACTGGTAGTGCATGACCAAGCAAAGCATTCTTTCCTTTATTACTGACATCGGAATCGTACCGGTAGTGCGGACTTCCACCGCCGAACAGGCTATCGACGCCATTGACGCCATCTACGAAGGCGGCATCCGCAGCGCCGAAATCACCATGACCGTGCCCGGAGCCATTCAGGCGCTTGAAAAGGTGGCGGCCAAGTTCGGTGACCGGATCATGCTGGGCGCAGGCACCGTGCTTGATCCGGAAACCTGCCGCGCCTGCTTTCTTTCCGGCGCGCAGTTTATCGTCACTCCCAGCCTGCGCATCAGCGTGCTGGAGATGGCCCACCGCTACTCCAAGCCCATCATGCCTGGTGCGCTGACACCCACCGAAGTGATCACCGCCTGGGAGCATGGCGCCGATATCGTCAAGATATTTCCAGCCGGCAACATGGGCGGCCCGAAGTACATCAAAGCGTTAAAGGGCCCGTTTCCACAGATTGAGATGATTCCCACGGGCGGCGTCAACCTTGACACCGCCGGGGAGTTTCTGAAAGCCGGCGCCTGTGCCGTCGCCGTGGGCGGCGAACTGGTGGACGGCAAAACCCTCAAGGAGAAGCGATACGACGTCATCACCGAACGCGCCCGGCAGTACCTGGCCGTGGTGGCCAAGGCGCGTGAAGAACTCGGCGGGGCGTGAGTCCCTGCACGCCGGAATCGCCTCCAGAGCCCGTCTCATTTTTGCGGTGACAGGCGAACATCGCGGCAGCGCGCCTCGTAGGATAGAGACGGGGAGGGTTTGATGACAAAATTCGCGCTGGTTGGCGCGCTGTTGCTGGTTGCCGGCGGCTGCCGGATCGCCACCGATCCCGGCCCGGTGCGCACGGCATCGCAGCCGGTGGAGGGCGGCAACGCCGAAATGGTGAATGCCGAAATCACGATGACGGCCGGCGAATTGGAGATACTCGGGGGCGCCCCGAGGCTCCTGGATGCCTCCTTCCGTTACTCGGAGAAGTTAGGAAAGCCCGAGGTTCACTACGAGGCCACCGGATTCCGCGGCCGCCTGAGGGTTGAGGCGCCCGGGGCGTCCCTCACGGGCGGCGATATCACCAATGAGTGGAAGCTCGTCTTTGGCGACAAGTATCCCCTGGACATGCGCCTGCGAATGGGCGCGGGCGAAGGCACGCTCGATTTTTCAAAGCTCCCGTTGCGCAAACTGCAAGCCGAACTCGGCGCCGGTGAGTTGAAGATCGACCTGCGTGGCGCCTACCCGCGCGGCGTGGAGGCGGATATCCGGGGCGGGGTTGGCGAAGCCACCATCCGCCTTCCCTCCGCGATGGGCGTAGTGGCCGATGCCAAGGGCGGTATCGGCTCCATTGAGACACGGGGACTGATCCGCCGCGGGGATCGCTACTACAATGAAGCCTATACCGAGACCAAACCGGCCATCCGGCTGAGCGTCCGTGGCGGCGTCGGTCAAATTAATCTCATCGTGGAATGAACACAGCACTGGCGGCGTTGATGGATGAGGTGGTGGCATGCAACCGCTGCCCGCGTCTCAGGGCCCACTGCCGGGAAGTGGCGAGCCTCAAGCGCCGCGCCTATCGCGATTGGGACTATTGGGGAAAGCCAGTGCCTTCCTTCGGCGACCCGGCGGCGCGGCTGCTGATTGTGGGTCTGGCGCCCGGCGCTCACGGCGCCAACCGCACAGGGCGCATGTTCACCGGCGACAGTTCCGGCGACTATCTTTACCGCGCGCTGCACGCGGCCGGCTTTGCCAATCAACCCACCAGCGTTTCGGCCGGTGACGGACTCAAGTTGCGCGACGCCTACATCGCCGCCTCGGCCCGCTGCGCGCCCCCTGACAACAAACCGAGCCGCGAAGAACTTTCCAATTGCCGGCCGTTTCTCGAACGCGAGTTGGACCTGCTGCGAAACGTGAAGGTGGTGGTGGCGCTGGGACGCATCGGCTTTGAAACCTGTCTCGGCGTGCTGAAGGATCGGGGCAGAATCGAAAGCCGCTCCACCTACCAGTTCGCCCACAACCGCCTGCACCAGCTTCCCGGCCAACTGCCGGCGCTGATCGCGTCCTATCATCCCAGCCGGCAGAACACCTCCACCGGAAGGCTCACTGACGCCATGTTACTGGACGTCTTCCGGCAGGCGGCGCTTGTTATTGAAAGCGCATCCCCGCAAAGCTGACCACACTTTGCGGATCGATGTTCCACTGCTCATAGCGCGTCAGTTCTCCGCGCGCATGTGGCATCGCCTTCAGGAAGGTGTAGAACGGCGCCGAACCGCACCACTTCAAATCGTCCTGCCCTTCTTTTACCTGATCCCAGAAGCCGCGCGCGTCGCCGGCATTGATCCGCTCGATGCGGGCTCGGTCGCGTCCGGCCACCATCGCCATCTCCCCAAGCTCGGCCGAGGCCGGGAACCGGTCGCCGTAGCGCCGTCCCATGTGGGCCATGTCCACGCCCAACACCCAGAACAGCTTGTTTGCTTCCCTCGCCGCCATCTCTCCCAGCGCGCCCAGAAAGCGCTTCACGCCCTCATCATCCTCAGGCATGCCGCCCTGGTAGACGCTGCGGGCATACGCGCCGCACAGGATCGGCAGCACCCGGATCTCCGGCCCAAACAGATGCTGTAGAAAAATCACCTGAAATTCGATGGAATGCTCCACGGCGATGCAGTAGTCCTCCATGGCCACCGCCGCGCCGCCCTTCTGTTCCAACTCTGCGATCAGGTCCAGGGCGGGGCGCGCCTGTCCCCATGGCGTCAGCCAGCTCTTGCGCGTCATGCCGAACCGCTCAGGAGCGCCGTAATGAGAAGTGCCTAAAACGACGAACGTGCGATCGGCGTACTCGGGTCCTAACCCCGCGTAGGCGGCGCGGTAGGACTGCCATCCGCCTTCGGGTGACACATGCGGCGCCGCGACGCCAATCAGGCTCGACGCCGGTCCGCTCTCCTCGCCCAGATAACGGCGCATGGTCTGCCGCAATTCCTCTTCCTCATGTGGATAGGCCGCTCCGGCATGGGCCGGTTCGCGATGAGGCGCCGAGGCAAACTCCTGCTCGCGCTCCTGCCGCATCTGTTCGTAAGTCTCGTCTTCCAGAAAACCGGCCGACCGCAGCGTCTCAATCAGGTTGGCCTGAATCTCTCCCACCTGCAGGTCACCGGTCATCTGAAACAGCGCAGCGCGCAGGTCGTTCTCCGTGCGCTCGCCATCAAAGTACTCGAGCATCTGCACCAGCACGGGTGGGACGATCAGCGTCGCGTCGGAGTAGTAAAACGGATCGCGAATCAGCAGGCCGGGACGGTCCTCCATCGGAGACGGCATGAAGTCCAGGTTCATCCGCAGACGCGGAAGGATGTTGCTCATGGTCCCTACATCATAGCCTTCACGACTTATGGAACGGGTAAGCTTCCAGATCGCGCTCCACTGACCGGTTCCAGGCCGACCACTCGTTTCTGAGACGGACAAACACCTCAGGCTGCTGCGTGGAAAGATCCTGTGTCTCAGCGGCGTCGGCGTCCAGGTTGTATAAATGTTCGCGCTGGCCCTCACCCTTCACTTGAATACGGCCGGCCCAGGCGGGTCCTCGGTAGTACTTGAATTCGTTGTCAATCAGCGCCGCGGAAGTAACCGCGCCCTTGGCGTCGCGCACCTGGAACGCCAGCGGCTTTGGACGCCGCTTCATCCCGCCATCGATCAAAGGCAGCAGGCTGATGCCGTCCAGCGGTTCCATCTGCCCGGCGGCGCGGAGGCCCAATGCCGCAAGAATGGTCGGGTAAAGATCCACGGTGCCGCAGGGGACTTTCGTCGTGAACGGTCTTGTGATGCGGCCGGGCCACTCCAGAATGGCGGGTACCCGAATGCCGCCCTCCATCAGATTGCCCTTGGCGCCCGAAAGGCCGCCCGTGGAGCCTGCGGGAATGGCGCCGTTGTCGGAGTTAAACCATAGCATCGTGTCGCGGTGAATGCCCAGCCTGCGCAACTCGGCCCGAAGCCGTCCGATGTTGCGATCGACGCCCGCCATCTCGCCGTAAAAGTCGGCATTGCCCGGCTTGCCCAGGTAGGGGGCGCGGTCCTTCTCCAATGCCTGGTGCGGGCCATGCGGCGAGGGGAACCAGATGACGGCCAGAAACGGGCGCTTCGCCTTGCGGATGAACTCCAGCGCGCGGTCCATCACAATGTCGGAGGTATCACCTTCGATCCGGCCCGCCGCCTTGCCGTTGTGATAGAGCTTGTCGGGATTCAGGTCGAACCAATTCCCGTGTGAGAAATACTCTTCGAACCCCTGGTTGTTGGGATGCCTGTCATCGGGTCCCGGCATGCGGCCGCGATTGGTCCTGCCGGGCGCGTAGGGAATCCCGCCCAGGTGCCACTTGCCGAAGTGGCCTGTAGCGTAGCCGGCCGGCTTCAGTGCTTCTGCCACCGTCACCTCGCGCAGCGGAAGATCGTAACCCCATGAGAAACATCCGTAGCGGCAGGGATGGCGGCCGGTCATGACGCTGGCGCGCGTGGGTGAACAGACCGGATAGGCGGCATAGAAGCGATCGAAACGCACGCCGCTTCCCGACATCTCGTCCAGGTGCGGGGTCTTCAACACCGGGTTGCCGTTATAACTCACGTCGCCCCAGCCCTGATCGTCGGTCATCGTCAGGATGATGTTCGGGCGCTCGGCTGCGCGCAGGGGGAGTTGCGTCAGGGCGGCGCTCATCAGGAAGCGGCGGCGGGTTGGTATCATTGCGCCCATGATATCGCTGAGCCGCCGCCTGATTCTATCGCTGCCCGCCGCCCTGCTGCCCGCGGCGGAGACATGGGAGCCGCGCGTGGCGGAAAACATTGGCGAGTTGAGTGGCTCCACGCTCGGCTGGCTGGCACAACTCGGCCATCAATGGGTGGTGCTGCAAGGCACCGACAAGGTGGATCGCGACGGAAAGGGCTACTGGTCACTGGCCGATATCGAAGCTGTTCAGGCGCGCTGCCGCGAGTTCGGCCTCCGGCTGCACTCGCTGATGATTCCGATCGGGTGGCTGAAGCCCGCCATGCTTGCGCTGCCCGGGCGTGAGGGCGCCATCGAAGCAATCACGCGCAGCATTGAGGCGGCGGGAAAGGCCGGCGTCGCGGTGCTGGAATGGCGCTGGTCGCCGGACTTTGTCTGGGGCGCCGAGGCGGGCTATTTCGACGAACCGGCCCGGGGCGGCGCCATCTATAAGGCCTTTGACTACCACCGGGTGAAGGATGCCCCGCCCTATGCGGAATTGGGCGCGATTACCCGCGAGCAACTCTGGGAGCGTATGCGCTACTTTCTGGAACGTGTGCTTCCGGCGGCTGAACGCGCCGGCGTACGGCTGTCCATGCACCCCAAGGATCCTCCAGTGCCCGTGTTGCGCGGCATTGAACGAATGGTGACTAACACCGCCGAAATCGAACGCTTTGTCGACGCCTTCCAAACACCCGCGCACGGATTCACCTTCTGCCAGGGCACAGTGACCGAGATGGGCGTGGACGTGGTCGACGCGATCTGGCGCATCGGACGGCGCGGCAGAATCCACCACGTCCATTTCCGCAACGTTCAGGGCCGCGTTCCGCGCTACACGGAGACCTTCATCGACGATGGGCAGGTGGATATGCTCGCGGCAATGCGCGCCTATAGGGAAGTGGGCTACAAGGGTTCGCTGGTGTCCGATCACACGCCTTCCATTCCCGGCGATCTGCCGGGCGGCAGGATCGGCCGCAGTTTCTCCCAGGGTTACATCCGCGGATTGGTGCAGGCGGCGAACGCTCCGAAGGGCCGGCCTGGAGTGAAGCTGAAACTGGCGTTGGGCATCGGCGATCTCTCCGGCCGCAC
>JANRLE010000308.1:0-14275 GCA_033762895.1 Bryobacteraceae bacterium
CAGCCCTCCCATCCCGAACTGCTGGACTTGCTCGCAACGGATTTCCGCAAGAGTGGTTACCGTCTGAAGCCGCTCTTCCGCCGCATCTGCCAGTCCAGCGCCTACCAGCTTTCCGCCCGCTTCCCCGGCGAATGGAGCGAGAACTACTCGCCTTACTTCGCCCGTAAGTTCGTCCGCATGCTGGGCGCTGAGGAGTTGCACGACGCCATCGCCATGGCCACCGGCCGCGAGGGCGCTTTTAAGTACGGCAAGGAAAAGGTGGGCATGGCCATGCAGGCCAATCTGCCTTCCTCCACCGGTGAGTTGAAGAGTTTCATGACCGCCTTCGGCCAGTCCAACCGCAGCAACCCGCCGCGGCCGCCATCGCCGTCACCGCTCCAGCCGCTGCTGCTCATGCGCTCGCCGGTGGTGAATGAACGGATCCTCGCCGCCAAGGACAGCCGCGTCCAGCGCCTCATCGATTCCTACACCGACAACGGTAAGGTCGTCGAGGAGATGTTCCTCTCCACCCTCGCCCGCTTCCCTTCCGAAGGCGAACGGAAACTGGCCGTATCGGCCCTGGAACCAAACCGCGTCGAAGGCGCGCAGAACCTGCAATGGTCCCTGCTCAACCTCGCCGAGTTTCTTTATAACTACTAAGGAGGACGCCATGAAGACCATTTCGCAACTAAGACCAACACGGCGCGAACTGCTCCAGTTCGGCGGCCTCGGTATCGCCGGCGCCGCCGCCCAAGGCGTCTGGCCGCTTCAACTCGGCGCCAGCTCCAGGGTGAAGGCCCAGCCCCGCAACAACGCCCGCAACGTAATCTACTACGAGTTCTCCGGCGCCATCAGCCACGTCGACGGCTTCGACTTTAAGGAGAACCCCGCCACGCCAAAGGACTTCGATGTCCGCCGCCTCCCCAACGGCATGGACCTCGCCCACGCCCTGTTCCCGCGCGTCTCCACCGTCATGGATAAGGTGGCCGTCATCCGCTCCCTGAAGAGCCATGAACAGGTTCATTTCCGCGGCCAATACTACGTCCAGACCGGCCGCCAGATGAACCTCGCCTTCGCCAGGGAGATTCCCGCCATCGGCTCCGTCATCGCCGCCGAACTCGAACAGCGCCGCCGCCCCGAAGATACCTTCCCCACTTACCTGTCGTTTAACCTCGAGAAGGGCGCCGCCGGCGCGCTCGCCACCGGATTCCTTCCGCCGCGTTACTCTGTGTTCGACATGAACCCCGAGCAGTCCCTGAAGGGCATGGCGCTCGACCAGAAGGCCATCGAACTCATCGAAGAACGCTGGCGCCTGCTCACCGGACTGCGCGACATCGAACGCCCCCGCATGGCCTCCTATGGCAAGGAAATGGGCACCTTCGATAACTTCAGCGAAACCGCCCACCGCCTGCTCACCGATCCACGCTGGCCAGCCGCTTTCCAGATCCGGGACGAGGACCGCAAACGCTACGGCAACACCTCCGTCGGCCTGTCCTGCATTCTCGCCCGCAACGTGCTCGCTCAGGACGCCGGCGCTCACTACATCCATGTCTGCCACCCCGGCTGGGATCACCACGCCAACATCTGGGAACGCTCCGCCAAGTCCAATCACTACACCTTGATCTCGGAGTTTGATCCCGCCTTCGCCAGCCTTCTTGAAGACCTCGCCGCCACGCCTTCCAAGGCCACACCCGGCAAATCGCTGCTCGACGAAACCCTGGTCGTCGCCATGGGCGAGTTCGGACGTACCGTCGGCGGCTTGAATCACCTCAAGGGGCGCGACCACTATAACGATGCCTTCCCCGCCATGTTCGCCGGGGCCGGAGTCAAGGGCGGCCTCATCCTCGGCCGCACCAACTCCGATGGCTCCAAGGTCGAAGATACCGGCTGGAAGAATAAGGAGCAGCCGCGCATCGAAAACGTGGTTGCCACCATTTACTCGGCGCTTGGCATCGATTGGAGCAAGGAGGTGCGTAACACGCCCTCCGGCCGCGCATATGCCTACGTTGATCCCCTGGGCGCGAACGGCTATATACCCACGGATGACATCGCCACGATTTACGGCTAGCGCTCTCCTGTTCGCCGGCTGCCTCATCGCCGCCGAACCAGGCATGGTCTTCATCCCCGGCGGCGGGTACCTGCGCGGACGAAGCGACGATCTGCCCGACGCCAGGCTCGAGTGGTACCCCAACCCGCTCAAAGACGATCAGCCGGTCCGCAAAATCCACGTCGATCCATTCTACCTCGATGAAACTGAGGTAACAGTGGAAGCGTATGCCGCCTTCCATCGCCCGCCGCCCACCTGGCCCGGCGGCAAGCCGCCAAAGGACAAACTCAGGACCCCGGTGGTGGATGTAAGTTGGACTGATGCCGCTGCTTACTGCGCATCCAGGGGAAAGCGCCTGCCCACCGAAGCCGAATGGGAGCGCGCCGCCCGCGGCTTGGCCGATGGCCGGAAGTACCCATGGGGCGATCGCGAGCCCACCAGCAAGGACGCCCGCTTCGACAGCCTCGATGGCCCCGTCGACGTCTGCAAGTATCCGAAGAATGCCTTCGGACTCTGCGACATCGCCGGCAACGCCTGGGAATGGACCGCCGATTGGTATGCCCGCGACTACTACGCCGCCGCGCCCGATCGTAATCCCAAGGGCCCGGCCACCGGCATGTACCGCGTCCTCCGCGGCGGCTCCTGGTTTGACGTGGCGAAGTTCCTCTCCAACGCCAACCGCAGTTGGGCCCGCCCCCACGAACGCAGTCCTAACATCGGCCTCCGCTGCGCGAAGGACTTTAAATGATCCCTCCCAATAACGACACTTACTCGCAGTTCACTCGCATCGGCGACATCATCTTCGTCTCCGGCCAACTCGGCATCCGCACTGACGACACTCTGCCCGGAGACTTCAAGGAACAGACCCGCCAGGCGATCGAGAACATCGCCGGCATCCTAGCCGAAGCAGGCTCCTCGCTCGCCCGCGTGGCCAAGGTCACCATCTTCGTCACCGATTTCTCGCGCCTCGCCGAGATGAACGAAGTCTACCGCCAGCACTTCACCCACCGCCCCGCTAAGACGACGGTCGAGATCGCGCGGCTCGACAAGGGCGCCATGATCGAGATCGAAGTGATCGCGGCCGCCGACTAGAACAGGATCTTCAGCGCGAAGCGTAGTTCCCGCGCCCCGCCCGCGCTCGTTACTTCCGTGAATCCGTTCAACGCCCGGATCGATCCATCCGCATTGCGGGACGGCGACGACGCGTTCGCGCCCGGATTGCCGAATTGCGGCGTGTTCGTCAGACCAAAAGATTCGGCGCGGAACTGCAATTTGAACGCCTCGCTGATCCGGAAGTTCCGGAACACGCTGGCATCCAGATTAAACAGCCCCGGTCCCCGCATGCTATTCCGCCCCACCGATCCGAACCGCACGTCGGTCACCGGGCGGAACGCATTCGGGTCGAACCAGCTATTGCCGCGTCCCACCTTCTTGAAGATCTGCACGTCGTTCAACACCTGGTCGGCTGTCTGGGTGCTGCCCGGCGCATTCACCGAAGTGCCCGCCGAGGTAACCGTGAAAACAGAGCCGCTGTAGATGCTCATGATCCCATTCATCTGCCATCCGCCCAGCACGGCCGAGGCCACGCCGTTTGTCGCCCATTTCTGCCCCTTGCCGAACGGCAGGTCATAAACGCCATACACCTGGAAGTTGTGCGTGCGGTCAAACCCCGCCGCCGCGCGGTTACGATCATACATCGGAGCCCAGTTCCAGGTAAGCCCCGAGTCGTTGTTATCGTTGAAGTTGATTGCCTTCGACCATGTGTAGGAAATGCCGAACATGCCCTCGCCCTTGAACGACCTTGTCAATTGCGTCTGCAGCGAGTTGTAATTGGAGGTATCGAACGGCGTATAGAACAGAATGTTCCCGATGCGGCCCGGTGTGCGCAATGCCAGCGCGCGACCGGCGTTTCCGCCACCAGGCCCGGCGCTGTTGATGTTCAGATTCGCAGTCTGGCGGATGGAGCGGGTACCCACATAGCCGGTCTGTAACACGAATCCCGCGCCCACTTCCCGCTGTACGGTCACATTGAACGACTGGATGTAGCCGCGCCGGAAGTCAGTGGGAAACGTCTGCGTCCCAACCGCCAGCGGGAGCGCGATCGTACCCTGATTCAGGTCCGGGCCAACCACTACGGGAATGCCTGTGCGCAACGAACCGGCAGCCTGGAACGTTGACGCCCCGCTGAACTGCGAGGAGATCGTGGCCGGATAGGCATCGCGCATGCGCCGGAATGAATCAGGATCGATTGTAATTCCGTACCCCAACCGGAAGACGGTTTTTTCGGTGGCTCGATAGGCGATTCCCACACGTGGCGCGAACTGAATCACAGGAACGCTGACGCCAGTATCCTCGGGAGTTCCACCCACACCGCCCACCAGCACGATGTCGCGATCGGGGTCGAAGCGTTCAAACCCGCGATGGTCGCGGGTACCAAAGGGATAGCGCTCAGCCCGGAATCCATAGGTGAACGTCAGCTTGCGGTTCAATTGCCACTGATCGCGCGCATAGAAGCCCCAACCCGGCATGCGAACCGCGGCCGGGTTCACATATTGGATATCCTTCCCAAGGCCAAAAGGCAACCCGAGAAGCCAATCGCCCCAGCCGTTGTAGAGGTTGGGCGCGGCGCCCCCACGAAGCGCGGTGAGTCCGCCGGTAAAATTGAAGCTGCCACGCGGCCCGTTCGCCGCCTGCGGCTGAAAGTGATTGATCGTGTAGTAGGTATATTCGCCGCCAAAGCGGAAGTTATGTGAACCCTTGATATAGCTCAGGTTGCCGGCGGCGACATACTGGTTGTCGCGAAACAGGAAAGGATTCGACGGATTCGGATTGCCCACTGAGGAAAATCCCGAGATCAGAAACCGCGGATAGCCGCCCTGGAGATAATCCGCTCCGTTGGTGCCGGGAATCTGCAGGACGTCCAGGCCGTAGTTCTTGTCAATATCGACATTGATGGAACCAAGCCGTTGGCGGGTGAAGCCGATGTTGCCGTCCACCAGCACTCGGGGCGAGATGGTGTAGGTGCCGCCGATCGAGGCGTTCTGCGTGCGGCCCGGCGAATTACCGGGCTGGCCACCTGTGAGCGCATCGCCACCCGCGGCCTCAAGCGACGGCGGATCGAAGATGTCGCTCGGCGAGAAACTGTAGCGCACGAACATGGAACTCTTGTCAGTGGGGTTGTAGTTCACCTTGAAATCCATGTTCGTCCGGTTGAAGGAGTAATTGCCCGCGGCGAAGTAATTGGCCGGAAAAGTGGGCAGGTTGGGCTGGGGGATCAGCGCGTTCATCTTGACCACGGCCGGATCAATCCGGCTGGTGGGAATGCGGGCATTCGGGAAGAGTTGCCGGCCCGACCCATCGGCCGCGCCGGTGAGCGGATCGAAGATCGATGCGCCTACCCCGCTGAAGTCTCCCTGGCGCAGGGCATCGGGCGCAACGGTACGAAAGGCGGATGCGTATCGCCGCCGGGTCGTCCGTTCGATATTACTAAAGAAGAAGAGCTTGTTTTTCTTGATTGGGCCGCCGAAGGTGCCGCCGAACTGGTTCAGAAGATTCTTGGGAAGCGTGGAGGCGGCGAAGAAGAATCCGCGCGCGGCGGTGGCGCTGTTGGTGTGAAACCAGTGGCCGCTGCCGTGGAACTGGTTGGTTCCCGATCGAATCGTCACGTTGACCGCTGAGCCGCCGGCCATTCCCTGTTCGGCGTCAAAGCTGTTACTGGAGAGGTTCACGGTCTCGATCGCCTCGGCGGGCGGGATATAAGCAATGATGTGCGGAAGCCATGGATAGCTGACCGTGGCGCCGTCGATACGCGTGTTGTTGTTCGAATAGGATGCGCCGTTGACGTTTGTTCCAAGAGCGCGCTGGGGGTTGCCCGCATCGGAATGAAGCTCGCGCGGCGCTGTGAAACCCGGAAGCACCTTGAACAGGTTCTGAAAGTTGCGCCCCTGCGCCCCGGCAAACGGCAGGTTGGCGATCTGGTTCTTGGAAATGGAGTTGTTGACGTCGGCGCGATCGGTCTGCAGAATCGCCGCCGAAGCGGCGATGGTCACCGTCTCGCTCAGTTGCGCAACCTGCAACTGCGCGTCAAATCGGCGCACGGTGTTGCCGTCAATCGGTATAGACTCCTGCGTCACAGCCGCAAAAGCGGGCGAGGAGATCGTGACCTTATAGCGGCCAGTCTGCAAATCGTTGAAGACGTAAGCGCCGCGTTCATCGGTGGTCACCTGACGCGACACGCCGGTTGCGATGTTGACGGCCTCCACGCGGGCGTTCGGGACGGCAGCCCCGCTTGAATCGGCAACGTTGCCGGTAAGCGAGCCGTAGAGCACTTGCGCTGACGCGCTGGGGACAAACATGGCCAGCGCGAAAACAAAAAGAGTGGACTTGAACGGAGACATCGAAACCCCTCAACCAGACGATTCGGTGCCAGAGTAGCACATTCGATGCAAACGCACCCCCCTCCTGATCCGTCATACCTTATTTGCAATTTTGTACAAGAAGCGGGAACTCCGCCGATTGAGAATGCGTCGTAGTCTCATGCGATAGCGGAAGCAGAGGGAAGTGCCGGATGACCACACGCCAGAAGGTTTACGGATTCCTGGCCGTCCTGTTGATAGCCGGGGGCGGGTACTGGGGCGAGCAGAAGCATCATTGGACCAGTGCTCTCGGTATCGGGGCATCGGCCAACGCAGCCGCCCAGAAGGCAAAGAAAGAGCAAAAGAAGTCCGAACCGGAAGCGGTGCTTGTGGAGGTGGCTCCGGTGAAGACGGGCGACATCGCGGCCCATGTTTCTTCCAGCGGCAATCTGCGGGCGCTGCGTGACGTTGTGATCGCCACGCAGGCCGAAGGCATCGTGCAGAAGGTGCTGGCCGAGGAAGGCGACTTTGTCCGGGAAGGCCAGGTGCTTTGCCAACTCGATGAGAAGCCGCTGCGCATCCGGCTGGAGTTATCGAAAGAGAAACTCGCGCAGGCCAAGTCGCAACTTCAAAAGGCAGGCATTCGCCAGGAAAAGACGCAGGTGCAGATCAACCATGCCGATCGTGAGTACGTGCGGTACAAGACTGCGCACGAATCGGGCCTGGTAAGCGAACAGGAGGCCGACCGGCGCCGGCTTTCTTTGGACGAGTTCAAGCACGACGTCCAGATTGTGAACTCTGAGATCGCGGAGTTGCGGCACCGGATCGCGGAGTTGGAGTCGGAGATCGCGCAGGCAGAGCTGGAAATTTCGAGAACACAACTGAAGGCGCCGTTTTCGGGCTACGTCACACGCCGCACGGTGGACCTCGGCCAGCGGGTACGCAATCTGGACCCGATGTTCAACCTTGGCTCATTCTCCCCGCTGTATGCGGAGATCTACCTTTCTGAACGCGAAGCACACCAGGTGCGCGCCGGTCAGACGGCTGAGGTCCGCCTGGGCGCCGACGGCGATTCCAGTGTGCTGGGGAGGGTGGAACGTTTGAGCCCGATCGTGGATCAGGCGTCGGGCACGGTGAAGGTCACGGTGGAGTTGAAGCCATCGGCCAGCGGCTTCCGTCCCGGGGCATTCGTGCGAGTGGATATCCGCACCGACACGCGTAACGGCGTGATGCTGATTCCCAAACGTGCGGTGATTGAAGAAGATGGCGAGAACTTCGTGTATGTGGCGTCAAACGGAAAGGCGAACCGGAAGAAGGTGAGTATCGGGTACGAATCGGACGGCGCGATCGAGATCAGAAGCGGCCTGGCATCCGGCGAGAACGTAGTGGTTGCGGGACAGGGCGGCCTGAAGGAAGGCGCGAAAGTAAAAGTTTCGCAGAGCTGAGCATCTATGGGATGGATCGGCGGCTCGATTCGACGTCCGGTAACGGTCTCCATGTTCGTGGTGGCCGTGCTTCTATTCGGCTGGGTCTCGCTGGACCGGCTGGCGCTTAACTTACTTCCCGACATTTCCTATCCGTCGCTGACGGTGCAGACCGACTACCTGGACGCGGCCCCCGAAGAGGTTGAGGACGTGGTGACACGCCCGATCGAAGAAGCGGTGGGTGTGGTGCCGGGGTTGACCCGCGTCAGTTCCGTCTCGCGATCCGGGCAATCTGAGGTGGTGCTGGAGTTCGCCTGGAAGACGAACATGGACCTGGCTTCCCTGGAGGTACGCGAGAAACTGGACTCGGTCACTTTGCCGCGCGATGTGCAGCGTCCGGTGTTGCTGCGGTTCGATCCTTCCAACGACCCTGTGATGCGGCTGCAGATCACGGGCGGCATGAGCCTGGGCCGGCTTCGGTATGCGGCGGAGAAGGAGATCAAACGCACGCTGGAATCGGTGGATGGCGTGGCGGCGATCAAGGTGCTGGGTGGCCTGGAGGAGCAGATCCGCATCGAGATCGACGAGAAGCGGTTGGGGGAGATCGGTATCCCGATCACCGAAGTGACGCGCGTGCTGGCGCAGGAGAATCTGAACCAGGCATCGGGCAGCCTTTACGATCTGGATGCCAGCTACATTGTTCGCGTGTTGAACCAATTCCGGTCCGTGGATGAGATTCGCGGCATCGTGTTGCGGGATCAACAGGGACGGAAAGTGGTTCTGGGCGATGTGGCGAAGGTGTGGCGCGGATCGAAGGATCGGGAAACCATCACCAGGCTGAACGGCAGGGAGAGCGTGGAGCTGGCCGTCTATAAGGAAGGCGACGCGAACGCGGTGACTGTGGCGCGGGCAGTGATCGCGAAGCTGGAGGCGATGAAACGGGCGAAGTCTTTTCCAGCCGAAGCCGGCTACGAGGTGGTATTCAACCAGGCGCAGTTCATCGAAAACGCGATCAGTGACGTGTTGTCGTCGGCGGTGCTGGGAGGGCTGCTGGCGACGGTGGTGCTGTTTGTATTCCTGCGGGACATGCGGAGCACACTCACCATCGGTTTGTCGATTCCGATCTCGATCATGGCGACGTTCGCGCTGATGTATCAGACCGGCTTGACGCTGAATTTAATGTCGCTGGGCGGCGTTGCGTTGGGCGTGGGGATGCTGGTGGATAATTCGATTGTCGTTCTGGAGTCGGTGGCGCGGCACCGGCGGCCCGGCGCGGATCTGCGGGAAGCGGTTTTTCGTGGGGCGAAGGAAGTGGGGACGGCGGTGACGGCCTCCACGCTGACTACGGTGGCCGTGTTCGTGCCGCTGATCTTTGTGGAAGGCATTGCCGGCCAATTGTTCAAGGATCAGGCGCTGACGATCACCTATTCGCTGCTCGCATCGTTGCTGGTGGCGATGACCCTGATTCCGATGGTGTTGGCACTGCGGTGGGAGGCAGAGAGCGAGGCCGCGGCTGAGCCGGCGGCAGGCGAAGGCAGGCTGCGAAGCCTCCTGCGATTCTTCACGCACGACCTGGTGGTGACGGTCTTGCGGGATGTGCGGATGGTGGTACGCAAGACGGGTGAACTGCTGAGCTTCCTGCTGGCGCCGGCTTTGAATTCGTTCCATCGGTGCTACAACGTGTTTGGTGACGGCTATCCGAGGCTGCTTCGATGGTCACTGGATCATAAACGAATGGTCCTCGTCCTCACTGCGCTGTTGTGCGGCGCATCAGGCCTTTTGTTGCTGACAATCGGCGGGGAACTGATTCCGCCGATCACGCAAGGCGAGTTCACCTTTGAAGTCCGGCTGCCGCAAGGCAGGGCGCTGGCGCATACGGAGGGGGTGATGAGATCGATCGAGAAGCGCGTTTCAGCCGATCCGGAAGTACGGTTGATTTTCACCAGCATCGGAGGCAGCAACAAGAACCAGTTTGCGCGCGATCTGCGGGAGCAGCACGTGGGACATCTCTACGTGGTGATGCGCAACAAGCAGGACAAACAGTTGGAGGCGCGGACGATCGCGAACGTGCGGGCAGTTCTGGACGAGTTTCCAGAGCTTGCGCACTCCTTCAGCCGGCCAACGTTGTTCAGCTTCAAGACGCCGGTGGAGGTGGAAGTGTATTCCGATGATCTGGCCAGCCTTAGGCAGACGTCGGAGAAAGTCATCGAGCGCTTGCAGCGCGTGCCGGGGCTAAGCGATTTTACGACCTCGGCGCGGCTGGGCAGCCCCGAGGTTCAGGTTCGTTTCGACAGGGACCGGCTGGCGCGGTTGGGCCTGGAAGAGAGCGAAGTGGCCAACATGCTGCGGAACAAGATCCGCGGCGATGTTGCCTCACGCTACAGGGAGGAGGACAAGCAGATCGAAATCCTGGTGCGGGCCGGCGAGACGGACCGCAACGCAGTGGAAGATATTCGCAATCTGCTGATTGTGCGGAACCAGCGCGGGGGCGGGCCACTGATCCTGGATCCGCAGTTGCAGATGCTGGACGCCGGCGCAAGGGAAAGCCAGATCCGGGCGACACCTGCCGATCAGCAGCGGCCCCTGGAGGCGAGTCCGCGGCAGCAGCCGTCGCAGCAGAGCCAGGCACGGGCGGTACCGATGCGGCTGGGCGCGGTAGCCGATATCGTGACCGAGCGCGGACCGAGTGAGGTCCGGCGGATCCGGTCACAACGGGCCGCGGTGGTATCGGCGAATCTTTCGGGCCGCGATCTGCGAAGCGTCACCGAGGAGATCCAGGGAGAGTTGCAAAGGCTGCGGGCGGAGATTCCCCCCACCACCACGATTGGTCTTGGCGGGCAGAACGAAGAGTTGAACGCTAGTTCGCGAAGCCTGTTGCTGGCGCTTGGTTTGGCGGTCTTTCTGGTGTACCTGGTGATGGCTTCGCAATTTGAATCGCTGGTGCATCCGTTTCTGATCCTCTTCACGGTTCCTCTGGGCGCAGTAGGAGTGATTCTTGCGTTGGCGCTGACGAGGACGCCGTTCAGTGTGATGGTGTTTCTGGGCGTAATCATCCTGGCGGGGATCGTGGTGAACAATGCGATTGTGCTGGTGGACTACACCAACCAGTTGCGGGAGGAGGGCTATTCGGTGAGGGAAGCGCTGATTCAGGCGGGCGACGTGCGGCTGCGGCCGATACTGATGACGACACTGACGACTGTATTGGGCCTGATCCCGATGGCGATCGGATGGGGCGAAGGCGCCGAGATCCGGGCTCCGATGGCGATCACGGTGATCGGCGGCTTGAGCTTCTCCACCCTGCTGACGCTGGTGTTCATCCCCGTGATCTATGAGATGGCGAACAGGGAGCGGCGGGTGGCGTGATGAAAGAGAAGGGGGAGGAAAAGGCGGGTCTGCGAATTGCGGAATTTTCCATACGGCATCCGGTGACGGTGTGCATGGTGCTGGCTTCGTTCCTGGTGCTGGGCGCAATTTCGATCGGCCGCATCCCGCTGGTGCTACAGCCCAACGTGAACTTTCCGTTCATGGAGGTTTACGTTCCCTATCGCAACGCCTCACCGGCCCAGGTCCTGGAGACGATCGCCAAGCCGATTGAAGAAGCGCTCTCCACGGTTCCCAAAGTACAGAGGCTTTCCTCCAACGCCGGCGCGCAGGATGCGTGGATCGCTCTGGAGTTCGGCTGGGGCCAGGACGTGGACTGGCTTCGCGCCGAGGTGAAGGAGAAACTGGACCAGATTCGCGCCCAGCTTCCAAGCGACGTGCAGCGAATCAACGTGCAGACGTGGGGCACCAACGATTTTCCGGTGATTGAAGGCAGCGTCTATTCGCCAATGGATCTGCGAAACGCGCAGGAGTTTCTGGAGGCGAAGATCAAGAAGCCGCTGCAGCGCGTGCCGGGTGTGGCGGAAGTGGAGATCTGGGGGACGCAGCGGCGGGAAGTGGACATTTATCTGCGTCTGGACGATATCCAGCGGCACGGGGTGGATGTCAGCGCGCTATTCCGGAGGCTGAACGCGGCAAATCTGGACCTTTCGCTGGGGCCGGTGCTCGATAGCGGGAGCCGCTACAATACACTTCGCCGCGGGACGCTGGCGACGCTGGATCAGATCCGCGCGTTTCCCGTCAATGATAAGGGTGTCCAGCTTCGGGAGGTGGCTGACATCGAGTACGACGTGCCGAGATCGGATCTCGGACGGCATCTGAACGGACGCTACGCCATCGGTTTCGGAGTGCGCAAGACGTCGCAGGCGAACACGGTGGACACGGTGGATCGCGTGCGCGCGACGATCGATGAGTTGAACAGGGATCCCTCGTTGAAGGGGACGCAGTTTCAGATCTGGTTCGACTCCGGCAAGGAAATTGTCCGGTCGCTGGTGGGGCTGCTGGAGGCGGGCATCGTGGGATCGCTGCTGTCGGTGGCGGTGCTGTTTCTGTTCCTGAGGCGGCTGGGGGCGACGCTGGCGATTGCGTTCGCGATTCCGTTTTCGATGATCGCGACGGTGGGCTTCCTCTATATGTTCGGCAAGACGCTGAACGTGCTTTCCATGATGGGGCTGATGCTGGCGTCGGGCATGCTGGTGGACAACGCGGTGGTGGTGATGGAATCGATCTACCAGCGCCTGGAGCGCGGGGAAGAACGCATGAAGGCGGCCCTGACAGGGACTCAGGACGTAACCGTAGCGGTGGTGGCGGCGACGCTGACATCGATCATCATATTCGTGCCGCTGGTGTTCGGAAAAGAGACGAATTATTCGGTATTTCTGGGCGACACCGGAACATCGATCATGATTTCGCTGGTCTGTTCGCTGTTCGTTTCCCTGACGCTGATTCCGCTGGGCGCGGCGCGAATGTTGCACGTGGACGCGATGTCGCGGCCGCGGTGGGAGCAATGGCTGATTGCGAAGACGCCCGCATGGTGGAAACGTCTGCCGAGATTCACCGATTCCTATCTGCGCTGGGTAAGTTGGGTGTTGTGCCACCGGTTCCTGGTGGCGGCGGTGTTGATTCCCGGAGTGTTCTATGGCTCGTTTCTTGTGCTGAAGAAGATTCCGGACAACTCACCGGAAGCGCAGGACCTGCAGAATCTGAACATCCAATACGAATTCACCGAAAACTACCACTACAAGAAAATCGAATCGGATTTCGTGAACCCGGTGGAGCAATTCCTGCTGGGCGCGAACCGGGAAAAGTTCAAGATCAAGGATGTTTCCAGTTTTTATGGGAATAATCGGGCGCAGACGCGTGTCTATTTCGACAAAGAGAAGCTGAACCTGGAAGAGTTGAAGGACATCCGCCAGAAGATTTCCAAGGGGCTGCCGGTGATTCCCGGGGCGAACATCAACCTGGGGCGGCAGGAAGGAGCGCAGGCGCAGACGTGGCTGGAAGTGAATCTGTACGGGGAAGACCCCGAAGCGCTGATGGCGCTGGCGCGGGAGGCCCGGGCGCGGCTGCGGCGCAACCCGAAGTTTGTGGAAATCCACACCGACGCCGACCGGGGCCAGAAGGAAGTGCAGATCCGGATTGACCGAGTGCTGGCGCGCAAGTACGGGATTTCGCCGCAGTCAGTCTCTGATGTGCTGGGGATCGTGCTGCGCGGACAGCAGGCGCGGGGATTCCGGACCGGCGAGGGAGAGGTGGATATCTGGATGCGGCTTCGGCCGGGAGACCGCGAGGACCTGCGGGACTTGCAGGCGATCGGAGTGGGCGCGGGGCCGGATGGCAGACTGATCCGGCTTGACCAGGTGGCGCGGCTGGAGATGACAAAGACGCCGGGAGTGATCCGGAGGGAAAACCGGCGTACTTACACGTGGCTTGCGGCAAATTACTCGGGTGAAAAACGGGACGAGGGGAAGAAGGAGATGGAAGATGCGATGAAGAGCCTGCAGTATCCGCAGGGATATGGCTGGAGCTTCGGATTCTGGACGCAGCGCGAGGAACAGGAAGACAAGGAGTTTCTGTTCAACATGCTGCTGGCGCTGTTCATGGTGTATCTGGTGATGGCGTCACTATTTGAATCTCTGATTCACCCGTTCGCGATCATGTTGTCGCTGCCGTTCGGACTGGTGGGCGTGGCGTGGATGCTCTACCTGACCGGGACGCCATTCAACATCATGTCTAAGATCGGGTTACTGGTGCTGGTGGGGGTGGTCGTAAATAATGGCATCGTGCTGCTGGATCACGTCAACCGGTTGAGGGAGGAGGGCATGGAACGGACAGAGGCGATTCTGCAGGGGTGCCGGGACAGGCTGCGGCCGATTCTGATGACGACGGCGACCACCGTGGTGGGCCTGATCCCGCTGGCGGCGGGAGACAGCGGGGTGTTTGAGCTGCGGTATTTTCCGCTGGCGCGGACGGTGATGGGCGGGCTGATCTCTTCGACGGTGCTGACGCTGGTCGTGCTGCCGACTTACTACACGGTGTTTGATGATCTGGCGAGGTGGGCGGGGCGGGTGTGGCGGGACGCGGGGCCT
>JANRLE010000309.1:0-5493 GCA_033762895.1 Bryobacteraceae bacterium
CAACAGGTCACCGGCCTTGCGGTCATAACTCCGCGCCCAGAGATGGAAGCCGTCATCGACGCTGATCAACTGGGTTACGATGCGGATCTGGTCGCCGGAGCGCCGCACGCTTCCTTCCAGCACGGCGCTGACGCCCATGGCACGGCCGGCCTGGCGGGGATCGAACGCCTTTCCTTTGTACTGCCAGACGGCAGTGCGGCTGGACACCTTCAGTCCGGCAATCGCGGTAAGTTCGGTAATAAGATCTTCGGTAACTCCGTCGGAGAAAACATCCCCAGTGCTCTCGACGCCGAGGTTCACAAAGGGCAGCACGGCGACCGAATCCAAACGGAGAGGAGCCGGTTTGCGAAGGAACCAGAGCGCGGACGCCGCACAAAGAATCAGGATGGCGGCCGCGGCGAGGCGGCGGGAGACGGGCATGGGCCGCGCCCGCGAATTGGCCTCCAGGCACAGCCGCACATCGGCGGCCAAGGCATCGACCGAGGGATAACGTTCCGAGGGATCGGTCCGCATCGCCCTGCGCACGATGGCGCCCTCCTCGCCGGCGAGCGTGGAGTGGCTGCTAACGGCTTTCTCGCCGCTCAGTAGCTCATGCAGGATCGCACCCAGGGCAAAGATGTCTGACCGCACGGTGACGGCTTCGCCACGAAGCTGTTCGGGGCTTGCGTAGTCAGGAGTGAGGACCCTCACGCCGGTGGCGGTCTCGATGACGGTTTCAGGAGCGATGTCCGGATCCAGCCATTTAGCAATTCCGAAATCGAGCAGCTTTGGGCGCCCGTCGGAGGTGACCAGAATATTGGCCGGTTTCAGATCGCGATGCACCACCAGTTTCTGGTGGGCGTGCTGGACGCCGGCGCAGATCTCAAGGAACAGCCGCAGTTTGCCGGCCTGGTCGAGCTGGCGCTCGCGGCAGTAGCGCGTGAAGGGCACGCCATCCACGTAGTCCATCACCAGGTAGGGCTGGCCGTCTTCTCCTGTGCCGGCGTCCAGCAGCCTGGCGATGTTGGGATGATCGAGGCGGGCAAGGATGTGGCGCTCCTGGCGAAAGCGGCGCAGGATCTGTTCAGAGGCGAGGCCGCGGCGGATCAGCTTGACGGCCACAGTCTGGTGGAACTCGCCGTCGGCGCGGATAGCCTGATAGACGGCGCCCATACCGCCGCGTCCGATCTCGCGAACCAGCACGTAAGGACCAATGCGGCGGCCGGCGTCGGAGACGGTGGTGAGTTGGGAGATGGAACCGGCGGCCGGTCCGACGGCGGCATTGAGTTTCGCGCCGGCGGAGTGATCGGCGGCGAGCATGGCCTCCACCTGGCGGCGCAGTTCATGATCCTCACCACACTGGCCGGCAAGCCAGGCCGCCCGTTCGGCGAAGGGAAGTTCGACAGCGTGAAGAAAAAGATCTTCGACGCGCTGCCAATTCTGTGGACCGGGGGTCACTCCACTATTTTAGTGAGGCCGGGCGGAGTTTCACTGTTCCGGCAAAGTGGGTTCAGTGATGCTACGGGCAACGTAGTGTCAAGTCTGCGCAGCACGCTGGAAGCGTCACGCCAACTGGAGGAGAACATCTTCTGGAGGGAAGTACACGACGCTTACGCCCGCCTCGCGGATAACCCAAGGGAAATGGCGGCCTTCAGGAAAGAGCAGACAGCCTGGGATCGAACCCTTAGGGACGGACATGGTGGGGGCAAGTGGTGACCGGCATGATAACACCTTCGATCGCGCTGACCGGTCATCTGAAGTTCGTCGACCGCTCGGCCAGTCTCGCAATCCAGAATATGCCAGCGGTTAACAACACCACCCCCGCCACATCAAACCACCACGGCTGCATCACCGGCACGGCCGTCACCGGCGTGTTGAATCCCCGGATCTCAAATGGCAGTTTCGGCAGCAGAGTCACCACCGCGTTTCCCACCATGTGCGCCCACACGCAGGGAATCAGTGAACCGGTGCACGCCATCAGCCAACCCACCAGCAATCCGAAAAACGCAGCGCTCACCATCTGCCAGGGATTAAGATGCATGGCGCCGAACAGCAGCGCGGTGATCGCGATGCCCGGCCAAACGCCATGCCGCGCCGCCAGCCCGCCCTGAATCAACCCGCGGAACAGGAACTCCTCGGTAAATGGCGCCACCAGCGCGGCCAGCACCAAAGACCACGCCAGGCTGGATCCTCCGCCGAGGGTTTCCTTGAAAAACTCCACCATTTCCGGAGGCATCGGCACGAACCCGCGGAAGACATTGTCCACTTCCGACAGCACGATCACCAGACCCAGCGCCGCCACGGCCACGCCGGCCAGCAGAGTCCACGGCACCCGTTTTAAGGGGAACACAGCGCTCCAGGGAAGGCCCGTTTTGCGGAAGCCATACCAGCAGACCGCGCCGAAGCCGGCCAGGTTCGCCGCCGCCATCGCCGCCGGATGCACCGCAAACGTTCCCTGCCGCAAGGACGCCCAAACGCCATAGGGCACCAGCAGGATTCCGGCCAGCAGATTCACCGCCGTCATCAGCCACATCGCCTGCCAGAGGCCCGGATAGCGCGTGATACCATAGCGGCTCATGCCTCCTTCCGCGTCCGCAGTTGAGGAAAAAGGGTTCGCCCCCTGGGAGACGGACGAACTCCCTTCCCCTCCATCGTTCAAAGTTCGCTGGACATCGCTCATCGGTCCCGGCCTCCTTATGGTGGGCGCGAACATCGGCGGCGGCGAGTGGCTGTTCGGCCCGCTGGTGACGGCTCAGTACGGCGGCCGCGTAATGTGGGTGGCCACCCTCGCCATCCTGTTCCAAGTCTTCTTCAACCTCTCGGTGATGCGTTACGCCCTGTACTGCGGCGAATCCATCTTCGTCGGCTTCTTCCGCACCTGGCCGGGCCCCATCTTCTGGCTGATCGTCTATCTGCTGTTCGACTTCGGGAGCCTCTGGCCGTATCTGTCATCCAATGCCGCCGTACCGCTTGCCGCCGTCATTCTGGGACGCCTGCCTACGGGCGCCGACAACAGTCTGGTAAAAACACTCAGCTACTGCGTCTTTCTATCGGCGTTTGTGCCGCTGATCTTTGGCGGCAAGATCTACAACGCGATCGAAAAGGTGATGGTCACCAAGCTGGCTATTATTCTCACCTATCTGATCTTCGTGGTGCTTGTCTTCGTGAAGCCGTCCACGTGGTGGGAAATCGGATCGGGCCTCTTCAGGTTCGGCAGCCTTCCGGCCGGCGACATCAACTGGGCGACGCTGGCCGCGTTTGCCGCGGTGGCGGGCGCGGGCGGGCTCACCAATTCGATGTTCTCCAACTACACACGCGACAAGGGATGGGGCATGGGATCGAAAGTGGGCGCGCTGCCGAGCGCGGTGGGCGGCCGCACCATCAAGCTGTCGCATACCGGCAAGGTGTTCCCGCTCAGCGAAGGCTCCATGCGGAAATGGAAGCAGTGGCTGGGGGTGATCCATCGCGATCAACTGCTGTTGTGGGCGCCCGGATGCATTCTCGGCATGGCGCTGCCCGCCATGTTTTCCTATGAGTTCGTGCGCGGCGTGAAGAACGTGGATGGCAACGCAGTGGCCGCGCTTTCGGCCCAGGCCATCGCCCAGCAGCACGGCCAGATCTTCTGGTTTCTGACGCTGCTGTGCGGATTCCTCATCATGGCGCCCACGCAGGTAAGCCAGTTGGACGCGGTGTGCCGCCGCTGGACGGACGTGATCTGGATCGGCGTGGGACGGCTGCGGCGGCTGGACGGCCACAAGGTGAAGCTGATCTATTACGGCATCCTGGCGATGTATGGCGTCTGGGGACTGATTGCGCTGCGGCTGACGCCGAACCCGCTGGTGCTGGCTATTGCCACCGGCGTGATGTGGAACTTCGCGCTGGCGCTGTGCTCCCTGCACACCATTTATGTTTCGCTCACGCTGCTGCCCCGGCAGTTGCGCCCGCACTGGATCATGTTCGTGGGGTTGGCCGGATGTTTCGTTTTCTACACCGCCGTTTCGGGAATCGCCTTTGCGCAGCAGTGGCCGAAAGTGCGAGCCTGGATATTCGGGGGCTGATGCGCATTCTCCTATTGTTTTTCTCCATCCTGATTCTGGAAGCCGAGGACTGGCCGCAATTCCGCGGACCGGGCGGACAGGGCCATTCTTCTGAAACCGGACTGCCTGTGGAGTGGAGCGAAGCGGCGAACGTCAAGTGGAAGGTGGCGATCCCCGGGCAGGGATGGTCTTCGCCTTCCATCCAGGGTGATCGCATCTGGCTGACCACGGCTACGGAGGCGGGCAAGAGCCTGCGTCTGCTGGCTCTGGATAAGGCGAGTGGCGAAACGCGGCTCGACGTGGAGGTTTTCCGGCTGGAAGAGGCCGGCCAGATCCACGCCAAGAATAGCCCCGCATCGCCCACGCCTTTGATTGGCGGAAATCGCGTCTGGGTTCACTTCGGCGCATTCGGCACGGCTGCCCTCACCACGGAGGGCGAGATCCTATGGAAGAAGCAACTGCCCTATGCCCACCAGCACGGTCCGGGCAATTCCCCGGTGCTGGCCGCCGGCCTGCTGTATGTGAACTGCGACGGCACTGACCAGCAATACGCCGTGGCGCTCGATCCGGAGACCGGTGAAGTCCGCTGGAAGAAGGACCGGCCCAGCGCCATGGCCTTCGCCACCCCGCTCGTGGTCCCGCACGGGGATCGCGAAATCATCATCTCCCCCGGCGCAAAGCGATCGGTCACCTACGACGCAAAGACCGGCGAGGAACTGTGGTCTGTCCGTTACGGCGACGGATTTTCCAACGTACCGCGCCCGGTGGTGGGACACGGACTGGCCTTCATTGCCACCGGCTTCTACAAGCCTGAGATTCTGGCGGTGAAGATGGACGGCAAGGGAGACGTCACCGAATCACACGTCCTATGGCGGACGCAAAGGGGTACGCCGCACACGCCTTCCCCGCTGCTGGTGGGCGATGAGATCTACTTCGTTTCCGACACCGGCGTTGCCACCTGCGCCGATGCCCGCACCGGCAAAGTGCACTGGACGCAGCGGCTTGGCGGAAATCACTCAGCTTCGCCGGTATTCGCCGATGGCCGGATCTATTTCCTTAGCGAGGAAGGCGAAACCGTCGTACTTCTACCGGGAACCAAATTCGAGGTGCTGGCGCGGAACCAACTGGACGGCCGCTTTCTGGCGTCGATTGCGCCGTCGGATCGGGCGCTGTTTCTTCGTTCGGACACGCACGTGTTCAGGATCGAAGCCCCGAAATAGATAAGCTAGCTATTGATACCAAAAGCTATCCCAGCTAGGCTGAAGACATGAAGACAAGCGACACCGTCCGCGAACATGTCCGCATACGCTACGTGGTCCCCGCCCGCCGGCAAGGGACATCCCGATTCACTGTCGTTGCCGGAGAAGTACACAACGAGTTGGGACTTCATGGCAGGGTTCCGCTCGTTTGTCAGGCGCTTGCATCCAAGAAGCTGTTGGAAGAAAACAACCTTGTGCTCGAAAGGCGGGAGGGTCCG
>JANRLE010000310.1:0-14665 GCA_033762895.1 Bryobacteraceae bacterium
AGCGCCACAGGGCCCGGCCGGTTGTCGGTTACCTTGTCGAGCGGCGTCATTGAGCCGCTGGTGATCGTGGTGGACGAACAGGACCGGCCAGTGGCGGTGAATCTGGCGGTGGCGCCGGGTACGCTGGCGACCACGGCGAACCTGGTCCGGGGGAACTACCGTGTGCTGGTGAGCACGCTACAGAACGCGGGCAGCTTCAGTTTGAAGACGGAATTCCAGGCGTCGGGAATCATTACGCCGCCCATTGGAGAGGATGAGCCGGAGCAGACGATTGAACCCTCGTCGTGGGTGATGGATGCTCTGCGGCGGCTGCAGGGGGCCGCGGTGGAACTGGAGCGGGCCAGCAGTCCGAAGCTGCGGCGCGAAGAGTAGGCGGCTAAAGACCGGCCGCAAGGCCGGTCCTGCTCAGGCCCAGCGCGCGGATTTTCTTGTGCAGGCTGGTGCGCTCCATGCCCAGGGTTCGCGAGGCGGCCGAGACATTCCAGTCACTCTGCTCGAGCGCGCGCAGGATATGATCGCGTTCGGCGGCCTCGCGCGCTTCATGCAGCGACGACTTCGGAGCGTTGTCCCGGGCCAGACGAATCTCCACCGGTAGCGCCGAAGCGGGAATCAGGTCGGCAGGGGTCAGGATCGCCATCCGTTCCACGGTGTTGCGTAACTCCCGCGCGTTGCCCGGCCAGTGGTACTCCACCAGCCCCTGCAGGGCCGCCTCCTCAAGGCATTTGGGCCGGAAATTGTTCCGGCGGCAAAACTCATCGAGAAAGTAGCAGGCCATGCCGGCGACATCACCCGGCCGCTCACGAAGAGCGGGCATACGGATCGGCACCACGCAGAGCCGGTAGTAGAGATCCTCCCGGAACTTCTCTTTCGCCACCAGGTCCTCCAGGTTGCGATTGGTGGCCGCCACCACGCGAACGCTCACGCGGATGGGCTTTTCGCCGCCGACGCGATGAAACTCGCCTTCCTGCAACACGCGCAGCAGTTTGGCTTGGGAAGCCGGATGCAGGTCGCCGACCTCGTCGAGAAACAGGGTGCCGGAATCGGCCAGTTCGAACTTGCCGCGGCGGGCGGCGGTGGCGCCGGTGAAGGAACCCTTCTCATGGCCGAACAGTTCGCTTTCGATCAATTCGTTGGGAATGGCGGCGCAGTTCACCTTGACGAACGGCCCGGAGGCAAACGGGCTCGCTTCATGAATGTGCGCGGCCAGCAATTCCTTGCCGGTGCCGGATTCGCCGATCAGCAGCACCCTGGCGTCGGAGCGGGCGGCCATGGTGGCCTGCTCGAGCACCTGGCGGAAAGCGGGCGAGTCGCCGATCATTCGCGGCGTGGCGCCCACCATCTCACGCAGCCTCTCATTTTCACGGCGCAGCGACCGCTGTTCCAACGCGCGCCGGATAGCGATCAGCACGCGGTCCCTGCTGAGCGGCTTCTCAAGAAAATCGAAGGCGCCGATGCGCACAGCCTCCACCGCGTCGGCGATGGTGCCATGGCCTGAGATCATGATGACCGGAGCCGATTGTCCGGTTGCGGCCAGCCGGCGCAGCAGATCGATGCCGTTGCCATCGGGGAGCCGGACGTCGAGCAGGTAGACGTCGGCGCGGAGATCGGAGGCGGTGAACTCCGCCGCCGAACGGCACAGCGAAACGCCATACCCTTCGTGTTCCAGAATCAGCCGCAGGGAGCGGCCGATGTTCTCCTCATCGTCGACGATCAGGACCCGTGGTGCGCCCATGTGACTTCCTCATCCTTGTGTGGTTGCGTTGTGACGGCGGCCGCCGGCAGTATCAAACGGAAGGCGGCGCCGCCCAACTCGCCGTCAATCAGCGAGATGTCGCCGCCTGAAAGCAGCGCGCTTTTGCGGGCGATGGATAATCCGATACCCATGCCGGCTTTTTTGAATGAAATGGTGGGCTCAAACAGAGTCTCGCGGGCGAGGGCGCTGAGGCCAGGGCCGGAATCGTGGACCTCAACCCATACTTTGCCATCTCCGGCGGCAAAGGTGGAGCAAACAACCACACCGCCGGCGCCGGCGGCCTCCGCCGCGTTCTCCAACAGGTTGGTAAGCATGCCGCGCACCAGATCCTCGTCGCCGCAGGCGTTCAGCCTCCCGGCAGCGAGCCGAAGGCGATAGACGACGCCCGAATGCGCGCCGCCAAGAAAGCCGATCCGCTCCTCGACAACGGCATTGATGTCAAGCACGGAGGAGTTTACGGGCGGTTCAGCGGCAAGGTCAGAGAAGGCGCGCACGCGGCGTTCCAGCCGGTTCACTTCGTCCACCACAATCTGCGCGGCCTGTTCAAAGAATGCTCCTTTGCGGGCCGTTTCGTCGCCCTGGCGCGCCACCATTTCTTCCACGGTGAGGCGAATGGGAGTAAGTGAGTTTTTCACTTCATGCGCCATCTTACGGCCAAGCGCCTGCCAGGAGGAGAGCCTGGTGAGAAGGACAAGACGCTCGCGGCTGTGCTGAAGTTCTTCGGCCATATGGTTGAAGGCCTGTAGCGCCGCGCCGATTTCGTCCTTACGCCCGGTCTGAAGCCGCACGGACATGTCGCCCTCGGCCAGCCGACGCAATCCCTCCGTCAGCCGGTGCACGGGGCGGGAGATGCGATGGGCAAAGAACAGAATGACGGCGATGGAGAGTGTACCGATGGTGGCAGCCAGCAGCAGCAGGGCGTAGAGGAATCCGCGGCGGAAATCGCGCGCGCGGGTGGAATCCACGCGGGCGCGGGCCTTGGCATAGAGCGCGGTCAACTCGTTCATGCGCACGGCGCCGAGGTTCCGCGAGTAGCGGGTGACGGCATCGGAGGAGCGGACCAGGTAGAGAAGTTCCCCGCCCAACTCACCGGCCAACTCAAAGCGCTCCGGCTGCCCGCTATCCCAGAAAGAGACCACCTCTGATGGCCATTGCTCTTTGACAGTGACGGGGAAGCGCCGCCCTTTGACTTTACCGGCGGCGGCATCGGCGCGCAGCATTTCCCGCGACTGGCGGTAAAACTCCCGGCCCGTCTTTTCGAGCGCCCGCGACAGTTCCTCGATCTCGCGCGTGGAGGAAAGCGAGAGGCTGCGTTCCAGCAGAGAGGTGGTGATCCAAAGCGTGACGCCCAGCGGCGCAAGTGTGGCCAACAGGAAAGCCAGCACGAGTCTGCTGCGAAGGCGGTTCATTTCTGCCGGATATCGTTCAGACGCAGCGGCCCCTGGGTCAGGTTCCAGCGGGCTACGTGGGGCCGGGCGGGCCGGCTGAAGATCTCAATCAGGCCGGTGAGACTGATGCCGGAATCCCCGGCGATGGGCGAGTTGTCGCGAGGCTCTTCGGCGCGCACCTCCAGGTGGACATTCAACAGGCGGGCCGGATCGAGGCCATCGGTAAGGACCAGGAGGTTCTCCAGGCACCAGGACTCGGCGGCGTTCTGCGTCAGGTGCGAAATGTTCTTGCGCTCCAGCGTCCCGCGAGCGAGTCTTGCCACGGAAAAACGCTCCTCCCACAGATCGTAGCTGAAGACGAAGCGATGCGGGGAGCGGCGCAGGACGGAGGCGCCGGCGCGCAGGCTGAGTTGGAAATCGAAACCCACGGCGGCGCCATTGCGGAGGCGATCGAGAACAGCGCCCGAAAGGAAGCGGAGCGAAGGAGCGGACACCCTGAGGTCGCTGCCCGTCCACACCGGCCGCAGTTCCTGGCCGGTGAGGGCATAAGGAACGACAACCGACGCGGTAAGAATCGAGTAAAGTGCGCGCCGCATTCAGAAATTCATTCCGAGGATGAAGACCGGTTCCGCCCGTCCTTCTTTCAGCGGGAAAGCAACCAGCAGGGAGACACTGTCCCTGCCGGCGCCGGTGGTGACGCCCGCGGCCAGCGAGTGCAACACGCCCGAACCGCGGCCGCGGTCGTAGACGGTGCCAGTGTCGTAAATGACGCGCACCCACTTATGGCGGTAATCGATAGAACCATGCGCCATCCGGCCTCCTCCCAGCGGCGCCACGTCGTACTTGTTGTAACCTCGCAACGTCGTCGAGTTGCCGAGGATGAAGCGATCAAACAGCGGCGCCCGTCCGGTGAGATAACCGGCTGTGAAGGCCGCCGCGATGTGGTCATCGCCATAGTCCAGGCCATAGCGGGCGTCAATGGCGTGCCGGCTGTAGGCGAAGTCTGAACCGAGGGATCTGGTGGCCGCGCGCAGGTGGTAGCCTGCCTCGACGGTGTGTTTTCCGGGGCCCGAAGGCTCGAAACGCCGCTGGATGCGCAGAGAAGAAACCAGGGCGTTCGAACTTTCGAACCGCGCGGCCGGGAACTGGGTCTGAAATCGTTGGAAACTGACGCCGGCAAAGAGCGTGAGGCCTCGAACGATCTCGGCGCTCAAGCCGGGGCTGACGTGAAGACGTGTCCGATAGATGCCGGCTGTTTCGTCCTGGCCGGATTCGGCGGCCAGCGCCGACAACACTGCGGGGTTCCACTGAGCGCGCCAGGACTCGGCGGTGAAGCCGGCCTGGAAACGGCCATCGAGCATCGATCTCTGGTAGCCGCCTCTGAGCCCCGAGTAGCGCTCCATCAGCCGGTCGTTGTCGGTGAGGATGCCCATGGAAAGCTCATGCCCGCCGGACCGCAATTTGCCGTCGGCGCCGAAGGAGAAGTTTTCCCTGGAGTGATACACCAGGCGGGGAAGCACCAGATCGGTCTGGCGGCCTGCGCGCAGGACTTCATACACCACACGGATGCTCTCGGGCGTGGTTCCCTTGGTGATCTTCTGCATGACACTGTAGCCGCGCAGTTCGCGCCGGATCCGCTTGGAGAGCCGGTCCACCAGATCCTGGTTGAACTTTTCCCCGGCCAGCCGGTCGAACTCCGAACGCAACGAAGGGCTGAGTTTGCGCTGGTACTTGCCGGGGAATTCAACCGATTCGATGGTGTAACGCGAATTGACGTTCACATCGGGAGCCTGGTTCCAGGCGGGGGCCGGAATCAGGCAAAGTAGTGCAAGCAGGACCACAAACATGGCAATGGATGTGGTGCAACCCACCTGCCAATCGGCAATTCGCTGATTTTAAATGGGATGGCGCGCGCTGAGGTACCTGCGGGGTGTGCGGCGGGAGGCACAGGTGTGGCGCCAGGGAGGAACTACGGAATGTGACAGAGGGAGTGCGTACTGGAGCGGCTTGAACCGTCCAGTACGCAACACCACACCGAAGAACGGACTAGGGCTTTGTGGTAGCCGATTTTGCTTTGGGACCGTCGGCGGCATCACGCAACGATCCGGGGCTGGAAACGATGAGCCGGCGCCGGCCGAGGGTGACCAATCCGCGGCGGGCTAAGGCGTTCAAGGTGCTGGAAGTGGTTTCGCGGGTGGCGCCCACCAGGCTGGCGATTTCACCCTGCGAAAAATGGATGGTGTAGCCTTCTTCGTTGGGCTGCTTAACCCCAACGGCTTCCGCAAGTTCCGCGAGGTAGAAGAGGATGCGGTGTTCGACGTCGCGCATCAGCAGCAACTCGATTTTCTGCTCCAGGTCCTGTTCGCGGCGGGCCAGCAGTTCGGCCATCAGCTTCCAGGTATCGGGACTGCGGTTGCAGAAACGGAAGAAGATGTCCTTTGGAATGATAGCGATAGAAGCTTCCTGGATGATCTCCGCAATGGAATTGCGGGCCCCTCCCAGCAGGAGGGCTTCTTCTCCGAAAATCTCTCCCGGACGGACGAGATTTAAGAGCACTTCCTTGTTCTCCGGTCCGTGCTTGACGATCTTGACCAAGCCGGACTCTAAAAAGAAAACGCTGTCAGCGGCGTTCCCCGTGGAGTAGAGAATCGTAAAGCGGCGGCATTGTATAATTCGTGTGACTCCTTCCATGGGAAGTAGCTGTTCTTTGATGAGCGCCGCAAAGTTGGGTACTCGTATTGGATGCATCAAGGCTCCCTGTAATCGGTGTGGTGAACCAGCGCCATGACGGACCCCATGTCATAGTTCTAGACATCATGGTATAGCATAACTCAGCAAAACACAAAGGTTTAGGGGGTGTCTTTCGAGGGGGGATTGGGGGGGATGGGGGAGTCTTTCGAGGGGACTTCCTGGTAGGAAGTCCGCCGAACGCGGGTAGCAGCCTCTGCCCCCCGAATGAAGGTATTCTCGAGAATCCCAGGACTCATGGTACGCAGCCGTGAAAGAATCTCAATGTAGCGGTCAATCGCGGCGGAAATCGCCTCCTGATTCGTGCCGATGATGTCGCGCCAGATCTCGTAGGAACTGAGCGCGAGCCTGGTCATGTCCTGGAGCCCAGGACCGGCGGCAGCGGTGGAGTCGGGGTCTGGAAGGGCGAGCGAGACGGTCTGGGCCAGTGCGGTCGAGGCGAACTGAGGCAAATGTGAAGTGAAAGCCACAGTCTGATCGTGAGATTCAGGACTCATCGTCATGATCCGGGCGCCAATCCGCCGTATCCAGCCCACGAATTGCTGTATGGCCGGAGACTCCAGATCAGATGGCACGGCTGGAGTCAAAATGTAGGTGCGGCCTTGAAACAACAGTGCGTCGGCGCCCTCGATGCCCCTGGTTTCCTTGCCCGCCATCGGATGGCCGCCGAGAAACGAACCTGAGGGCAGGTGGCGGGCGGCGGCGGCACAGATCTGGCCCTTGGTGCTGCCGGCGTCGGTGACCAGCAGGCCGGGCCGGTGGAATTGGGCGATCTCAGGAATCAGTTCGAGGATTCTGGAAATCCGGTGGGCGAGAAAAAGGACATCCGCGCTGGCACAAGCGGATTCCAGCGGAACTGCTTCGTCGATGATGCCGGCATCCAGCGCCTTCGCCGCGCTTTCAGAGGAGCTGACGCCCAGGATCGGCCCCGAAAATCCGGCGTGGCGGAGGGCGGCCGCGAAGGATCCGCCGATGAGACCGACACCAACGATTGCGACGGTCTGCATAGCTTATACGCCGCGCCCCACGGCTTTGGCGATGAGGCGAAGCTGGCCCATCAGGGACTGGAACTGTTCGGGGAAAAGGGACTGCGCCCCGTCGCTCAAGGCCTTGTCGGGATCGGGATGCACTTCCACCAGGATGCCGTCGGCGCCCGCGGCCACGGCGGCGCGCGCCATGGGGATTACCTTGTCACGGCGTCCGGTGCCATGCGACGGATCGGCCATGATGGGCAGATGGGAGAGCTTCTTCACCACGGGGATGGCGGAAATATCCATGGTGTTACGGGTGTAGCTTTCAAAGGTGCGAATGCCGCGCTCGCACAGGACAACGTCGTAGTTCCCTCCCGAGAGCAGGTACTCGGCCGAGAGCAGCAGTTCCTCGATGGTGGCTGAAATGCCGCGTTTCAGTAACACGGGAATCCGGGACTTACCGAGTTCTCTCAGCAGGTTGTAATTCTGCATATTGCGGGCGCCCACCTGGAACATATCGACATAGGCCGACATCATTGGGATTTGGGTGTGGTCCATCACCTCGCTAATGACGAACAGATCATGCCGGTCCGCGGCCTCGCGCATCATTCGCAGTCCATCCTCGCCGAGCCCCTGGAAAGCGTAGGGGGAAGTACGCGGCTTGAACGCACCGCCGCGCAGCCCCCTGGCTCCCGATTTGGCGGCGATTTCAGCGGAAGCTTCAATCTGATCGCGGCTTTCCACCGAACAGGGTCCGGCCACCACGACGACCTGATCGCCGCCGATTTCCACGCCGCGCACCTGGAATTTTGTACCCGCGGGTTTGAAGTTGCGGCTGGCCAGCTTGTAAGGCGCCAGGATGCGGTGGCATTCCTTCACACCCGGCATCAGTTCCAGGTCGCGTGGATCGATGTCTTCCTTCGGCCCGACGCAACCTAGTACCGTGTGAACCACGCCGGTGGAGCGATGAATGGTGAAGCCCCGGGCCACCAGTTTGCCGATTACGGCCTCTATCTGCGCTTCTGCCGCGCCCTCTTCCATGACTACGAACATAAGAACCTATTTCTGTTCCTCTAGCATCCGGTTGCGCTGGACGGTGCGCATTTCGTCCATGATCCGTTCAAAGACACGGCGGACCGCGTCGGCGGGCAGCGGACCCGGATTGTTTTCCGTGACGTTGCGGTAGACATCGTCTTCGCGCCGGGGCTCATAAATGGGCATGCTCAGACCGCGCTTGATGCGGCCGATGTTTTCGACGACGGCAGTGCGCTGGTTCACCAGGCTGAGGATCTCGAGATCGATTTCGTCGATGCGGCGCCGGTAGCCGGCAAGCTGTGCGCGGGCTTCTTCCTCAGTCACGCTTTCACTCCATGCAGGGCGGAAGAGAGGGACTGCGCGTACTCTTGCAGCTTCGTTTCAAGATCCTTGGAGTCGCGGTTCTCCTCAATCATTCGGACCACGGCGCTGCCGACGACAACGCCATCGGCAAGGCGCCCTACTTGAGCGGCATGTTCGGGGCGCGAGATGCCGAAGCCCACCGCCAGCGGCTTTTCGGTGATTGCGCGGAGACTGGCCACCAGCGGTTCAATTGAGCCTGAGACGGTGTCGCGTTCCCCTGTTACGCCAGTGCGGGAAACGATATAGATGAAGCCGGTGGAAAGGCTGGCCACCTGTTCCAGCCGATGACGGGTACTGGTGGGCGAGGCGAGGAAGACGGTGTCGAGTGAAGCACCGCGGAAGGCCGGAAGAAGACGGGCGGCCTCTTCGACGGAGAGATCGGTGAGCAGGACGCCGTCGACGCCGGCGCGCGCCGCATCCTTGGCCAGTGCTTCGGCGCCATAACGGAGAACCGGATTCAGATAGGTGAAAAGCAGGATGGGGATCTGCGAATGTTCGCGGATCTGCTCGGCGATCTCGAGCACAATACGCAGGTTTGTGCCGGCCTTCAGCGCCCGTTCCGACGCCGCCTGGATCACCGGACCATCGGCCACGGGATCAGAAAACGGCACACCCAACTCAATGAGGTCGACGCCGCCGCGCTCGAGTGCGGCTACCAGCGCCGGGGTGCGCGCGGGGGCAGGGTCGCCGGCGGTGAGATAGGCGATCAGCGCCGGACGGCCTTCGGCGCGCAACCGCTCAAACATTGGCCTAATACGCATAATCAGAGCCTTGGTTGTCCAATTCGGGGAAGTTGTCCCGGTAAATATCGATGTCTTTGTCGCCACGGCCGGAAAGGTTGATGACGTAGATCTCACCGTTCGCCGCCGGCGCGCGGCGAATTGCTTCGGCTACGCCGTGGGCCGATTCGAGGGCGGGAATGATCCCTTCCATGCGGGCCAGCATGCGGGCCGCCTCCAGCGCCTGTTCGTCAGTGGCGGAGGTATACTCGGCTCTCTTCTGATCGTGAAGCCAGGCGTGTTCGGGCCCCACCGATGCATAGTCGAGGCCGGCGGAAACCGAATGGGTGAGGGCAATCTGGCCGTCGTCGTCCTGCAGCAGGTAACTGAGGGTGCCCTGCAAAACACCGGGCAATCCCCCGGAGAAACGCGCTGCGTGGTCGCCCAGTTTTGCCCCGCGGCCACCGGCTTCGACACCGATCAGTCTCACGCCGGAATCGTTGAGGAACGGATGGAAGATGCCGATGGCGTTGCTGCCGCCGCCGACGCAGGCGAAGATGGCATCAGGCAGGCGGCCTTCCCGTTCGAGGATCTGACGGCGCGTCTCCAGCCCGATGACACGATGAAAGTCGCGCACCATCATCGGGTAGGGATGCGCGCCGAGGGCCGAACCGAGCAGGTAGTAGGTGCTGGCGATGTTGGTCACCCAGTCGCGCATCGCCTCTGAAATGGCATCCTTCAACGTGCGGCTGCCGCTTGAGACGCCCACCACACGCGCGCCCAGCAGCCGCATCCGGAAGACATTCAACCGCTGGCGGCGCATGTCCTCCTCGCCCATGTAGACCACGCACTCCAGCCCAAATAACGCACATACGGTTGCCGTCGCCACGCCGTGCTGGCCGGCGCCGGTTTCGGCGATGATGCGCGTCTTGCCCATACGGCGGGCGAGCAGGATCTGGCCAAGACAATTGTTGATCTTATGCGCGCCGGTGTGCAGCAGGTCTTCACGCTTCAGGTAGAGCTTCGCTCCGTCGAGGTGCGTACTGAGACGCCGGGCGAAATAGAGAGGCGTGGGGCGGCCGGCGTAATTGGCGAGCAGTTCGTCGAGTTCTTCCTGAAATCGCGGGTCGCGTTGGGCTTCAAGGTAGGCTTTTTCGATCTCTTCAAGAGGCGTCATCAGCGTTTCGGGGACGTAGCGTCCACCGTAGCCGCCGAAGTGGCCCTGGGGATCGGGTTGAGAAATCATAACAGTCCTTGTGCCGCGCGCGCGGCCTCTATAAATTGAATCATCCTGGCGTGGTCTTTGCGGCCGGGCTGGGATTCGAGCCGTGAACAGGCGTCGACGCCCCAGGCGCCTGATTCGTGAATCGCCTGCCCGACGTTTGACGCGTCAAGTCCGCCGGCGACGATGATGCGATGGCCGGCGTCCCGGGCCATGCTCCAGAGAAAAGGGACACCGGCGCCGCCGTATTCCACCCCTGCCGGACCGTCGAAGAGAAACGCCTGGACGTCGCCGTATTGCTTCAAAGTGTTTGGCCGGAAATCCGGTCCGATGCGGAGGGCCTTCCAGACAGGAACGTTTTGCGGAAAATCGCCGGGCTGCTCGTCGCCGTGCAACTGCGCGACATCGAGGTGCAACCGCCGCGCGAGAGCCTCCACCTCCGCCTTCGGCTCATTGACGAATACGCCCACCTTCAGCACTCCCGCGGGCACAGAGCCGGCCACGGATTCGGCGTCGTCCGCCTTGAGAAACCGCTTGCTGTTGGGATAGAAATTGAAACCCAAGGCCGTGGCCCCCGCCGCGGCGGCGGCGATGGCGTCGAAGGAGTTTGTGAGGCCGCAGATTTTGATCACGCGTGAGGGCATCAGAATGGCGCACGCACGGTCGCCCAAGGGTTTGGCGTTCGACTTCTTATCGTAGCAGAAGCGCGCTGAGCGCCTGAACCGGATCGCCCGACTTCATCAAATGCTCGCCGACGAGGAAAGCCTGGTAGCCGGCATCGCGCAGTATGCGAATGTCGCTGGCGGAATGAATACCGCTTTCGCTCACCTTGATGGCCCTTGAGGGGATCCGCCCGGCAAGTTTCAGCGAGGTGTGCAGTGACACCTGAAACGTGTGGAGGTCGCGGTTGTTGACGCCAAGGATTTCGGCGCCAGAGTCAATCGCGCGCTCCAGTTCCTCTTCGTTGTGAACCTCCACCAGCGCGGCCATGCCAAACTGCGCGGCGAGTTCACGGAACCGGAGCATCTGGGGAGTGGTGAGAATCGCCGCGATGAGGAGTATCGCGTCGGCGCCGTTCGCCCCGGCCTCAACGACATGAATCTCATCAATGGTGAAGTCCTTGCGCAGGACGGGAATGCCGATGGCGGCGCGGGCGGCGCGAAGGTCGGCCAGCGAGCCTTGAAAGAACCGCTCGTCGGTGAGCACCGATACGGCGGAGGCGCCGGCCGATTCATAGGCGGCCGCAATGCGCGCCGGATCATAATCGCCCGACAGAAGGCCTTTGCTGGGAGATGCTTTTTTTGCTTCGGCGATAATGGCGGGAACTTTGCCGATGAGAGCCGCGCGGAAATCGCGGCGCGGAGCGAGTTGGGCATCCCGTTCGAGCCCAGCCCGTCGGGCGATGAGCGCGGCGAGTTCGCTCTGTTTATGCGCGACAATGCGTGCAAGAATGCCGGGAACGGTTGCGGTCATGGGCGATTTCTCATCCTAGCAGTACCTCTTGCGCCATTGCGCGATCTTGCGCCATATTTGGAAGGGACGTGATCGATCGCACCGGCTTCAATGGCGGACTCGCTTCTTTACCTTACCGAGTTGCTCGGCCTTCCGGTCTTCGACCTCAAGGGCCGCACGATCGGCCGTGTGAAGGAAGCCGCGCTGGTCCCGCTGGTCGATCCGGTCCGCATCGACCGATTCCTGATTGGCGCCGGCGCCACGTGGCTGACGGTGCGCTATGACCAGGTGAAGACGATCTCTCTCGACGGCATCAATCTTACCGACGAGCAGTTGACTCCCTACCATTCGGATGAATACATGCTGAGGCTGGTTCGCGATTTGATGGACCAGCAGATCATCGATGCCCATGGGCGCAAGGTGGTCCGGGTGACCGACGTCACCTTCGATATCAGACGGCTGGAGAACTATACCGGCCTGTTCGTGGTTGAAGTGGATGTGGGGCTGCGCAGCATCCTGCGGCGGCTGTTTCAGGGCGTGGCTCCGCGGCGCTGGATACGGCGCATGCAGGGGCCGATCTCGCCCAATTCGATTTCGTGGGAGTTCTGCAATATTATTGAACCCGACCCGATGCGGCGATTGAGATTGAACATCACGCCGGCGGGATTGCAGAAGATGCATCCGGCGGACCTGGCGGAGATCGTGGAAGACCTGGGACCGGAAGGGCGCGAGGCGGTACTGGCCGCCCTCGGAAGCGAGTCGGCCGCGGAAACCCTCTCCGAACTTGACCCGGACGTACAGGCAAGCATCCTTGAATCGATGGAGGCGGACAAGGCTGCGGCGATCATCGAGGAGATGTCGCCAGACGAAGCCGCCGACGCCCTTCAGGAATTGGAACAGGAGACGACGGCGGAAATTCTGGAAGAGATGGAAACCGAGGAAAAATCGGAACTGACGGAACTGATGGAATACGAGGAGCACACGGCGGGTGGACTGATGAACACCGAGTATTTGGCGATGCCGGAACATACGACCGTTGGTTGTGCAATTGACAGCATCAGGACGAATCCGGATAGCGCGGAGGCGGCGACCGCCATCTATTTACTGGATGAGATGGACCGGCTGACGGGGACAGTGACACTGGGCCGCCTGCTGATGGCGGAGCCCGGGATTCCACTGCGCGAACTCGCCGAGGAGCCGCTGCACAAAATTCACGCCGGGCAGGATCACAAGCGCGTGACGGAGATGTTTGACAAATACAATCTGCTGAGCCTGGGAGTGGTGGATGAGAACAACCGGCTGATTGGCGTGATTACCGCCGACGACGTCATATCCCTGCTGCGATGGAGGAGGTAGGATTGATGCTCCGGCGCCTTCGATATCACATCGCGGTGTTCCTTTCGGTAATTGGACCGGGATTTATTACGGCGGTTGTGGACAATGACGCTGGAGGAATCTTCACCTATTCGCAGGCGGGGGCGAAGTACGGATATCTGCCGCTATGGACGTTGGCACCGATCACGCTATTGCTGATCGTTACTCAGGAAATGTGTTCGCGCATGGGAGCGGTTACGGGTAAGGGGTTGTCCGACCTGATCCGCGAGGAGTTCGGGCTCCGCACAACCTTCTTCATGATGGCGCTTCTGGTTCTGGCGAACCTGACGAACGTGATGGCGAACTTCGCCGGGATTGCGAGTTCGCTGGAGTTGTTCCACGTGAGCCGCTACTTTTCAGTACCGCTGGCCGCGCTGCTTGTCTGGGTACTGATCGTCAGAAGTTCCTACGCGCGAATTGAGAAAATCTTTCTGGCGGCTTGTTCGCTCTATATCTGTTATGTCGTCTCGGGCATCCTGGTGAAACCGGACTGGAAGGAAGCGGCAATTTACAGCGTCCGGCCCGTTCTGTTGTTCGAGCCCGGGTATCTTACCATGCTGATCGGAATGGTGGGAACCTCGGTGGCTCCGTGGATGCAGTTTTACCTGCAGGCGGCGGTGGTGGAAAAAGGAATCACCGCCAAGGACTACGCCGAGTCGCGAATCGAAGTGATCGTGGGCTGCATCGTGATGTCGGTGATCGCGTTTTTCATTATTGTCGCCTGTGCCGGCGCCATCTGGTCTGTAGAACCGCGGGATATTACCGACGCAACCGATGCGGCCTCGGCGCTACGGCCCTTTGGAAGGTACGCCTTCCTGCTCTTCAGCGCAGGTCTCTTCAACGCCTCGCTGTTCGCGGCCTCCATACTGCCGTTGTCGACTTCCTACACCGTCTGCGAAGGACTGGGATTCGAATCGGGCGTCAATCGCACCTTCTCCGAAGCCCCGATTTTTTATGGGCTGTTCACGTTCCTGATTGTCGTGGGCGGCGGCGTCGTTCTCATTCCCGGATTCCCGCTCGTGAAGATGATTTTGCTGAGCCAGGTGATCAACGGGGCGCTCCTTCCACTGATCCTCGGCTACATGATCGTCCTCGTAAACAAGAAGCGCCTGATGAAGGAATGGACCAATTCGGCTCTCTATAACGTCGTCGCCTGGGCCGCGGTGATTGTGATGAGCGGTCTCACCGTGGCCCTTGTTGGAATCTCCGTTCGCCGGTTAGCCGGGCTCAACTAGCCCTGTTCCCGGCTGGTTCTGGACGATTCCGGCAGCGGCGCGGGATATCCGATCAGGCAGAACTGTATCCGTTCGGCGAATCCCTGTTGAGTTTGGCGAGCGAGGCTGATGAGATGGCTCAATGGCACGAGCAAGAGGGAAAGGACTGAACGCGGCGCAAGCCGCGGAATTGCTGGAAGGATACGAGCGCAGTAATCTGACGAGGCGTGAATACTGCGCTCGGGTGGGAATCCCGCTGACGACGTTCGACTATTACCGCCGGCTGCAAGCCGGGAACAAGCCGGCGAGGCGAAGCCGGCCGGCGCGCTTTGCGCCGGTGAAGGTGATTGAAGCCAATCGCAGCGGCGGATTCGTGCTGGTGTTGAGCAATGGCCGCCGGATCGAAAGCGACTGGGGATTCGCGAA
>JANRLE010000311.1:0-6280 GCA_033762895.1 Bryobacteraceae bacterium
TGGCCCCCTCCCCACCGACAGCCACCCAGCGTCCGTCGCCAAACGCAATCGCCTTCAGCATCCCTTGGGTGCCGGACTCGCGCTGAATCCAATCCATGCCGTTGGCCGACGTGCCAATCAAGCCCTTGCCGCCTACCGCCACGAACATCTCGTCTCCGAAAGCGATGTCCCCGATTCCATGCGGCAGTTCGTAGGGCAGTTCCTGCCACGCCGTGGTGTCCGGAGAGACGAAGAACTTGTGTGGATAACCCGCCGCCATCACGTACGTGCCGAGTCCATAACAGATGGCCCCGATGCCGCCGCTGCCGAAGACTCGCGGTCCCTGCGCCCAAACATCAGCGTTGGTGGAGATGATGTACGTCTCCATCAGCCCGTCACCCGTAGCCAGGAGTCGCCCGCCTTCGTAGTAAACGTCCCACAACCGGTTGGTGACGTCGGTGTACGCGACGTTCCAGTTTGTGCCGTTGGTGGACGTAAGGACTATTCCGAGATCCCCCACACCCACGAACCTCGTGCCATCAAAAACGATCTTCTGGAGAATGTTTCCCGCCGGCTTCGGGGCGATCCATTCCCACGAGGAGAATTCGTCGGCGGCGGCGGGCAGCGCGGCGAGGGCGAACAGCAACGAATTGACGAAGGTTTTCATGGTTCCTTGAGTTTGACGCGGTAGAAGCGCTGGTCGGGGGCGGCGGGGCGGGTGACGGTATGCAGGCGCGTGGCCTGGTGATACGCCTCCTCCAGTTCCCAGTTCACCAGATCGCCCGAGCTTTGCAGTTCGTAGTCCCGGCCCACCTTGCCGAACAGGTCGAACAACACCAGGTCCGGCAGAAACACTTTCCGCTCAAACTGCGGCACCAGCGACGACGCTGATTTCAGGATGAACCCCGAAACGTAGAACGCGTCCTTGAAGTAGGTGGCCGCAGTGAACTCCCGGGACATGACCGGCCGGCGCTGCCACTGGATCCCATCCGCCGAGACGTCGATGCCGTTGGGGACGACGCCACTGCTGGAGATCCGGGAGGCGGCGACGTAGAGGCCGTTGCCATACGTGAGCCGGCCCGTGGTGGGGGGATTGCCGGGGACGAAGGACCAATCCAGGCCGTTGTCCGAGAAGCCCACCGCATTTCGCGTGAAGGCGATGAAGCGGCCCTGGATGAACTGCAACGGTTGCAAGGTTTCGGTCACGCCGGCATTGCGTTTCTGCCACTGAAGCCCGTCCGAGGACACCCAGATGTTTCCGTCGTATCCCGCCGTGACGAAGCGCCCGTTGCCAAAGGCGATCTGATCGAAGAGATACTCGTTCTCCGCCGGCCGCACCGATTGCCACTGGCCGGTCTCATCGCGGACCAGGAACAAGCCGTAACTCGGCTTGGTCGCGTTGCGCGCGACCACCACCGTGCGGCCGAGTCCCTGCGCTGCTCGGTAAAGTCGCGCATCCGTACCGGTGTTTTCCAGGGTCCACTCCCGGCCGTCGAGGGATGACCTTGCAATGGCTGGCGACCCCACCACCAGAAACCGGCTGCCGGTGTGGATCACGTCGTGGTAATTCTCATCCGCCCGCACCGAAACCTCCTCGAAATCCACCCCGTTCTCACTTCGCAACAAGGTGCCTTCCGCCCCGGCGGCCACGACGACCTCACCGTCCGCGGCGAAAGCCCGTATCTCAGCTGTAGTTCCAACGGTTTGCGACACCCAGTTGGTGCCGTCCTCCATGGACCAGATGCGACCGTTGCCGCCGACGGCCACGCAGACTCCGTTGCCACAAGCCACACCGGTAGGCAGGCCATCCAGTCCGGTGCCGCCGGGATCGCCGCCGGAGAAATAGACCCCATCGCCAGAGGTCAGGGATACTCCGGGCTGCATGAACCCACCGCCGATGACAATAAACCCGAACGGACCAAAGGTGACGTCGTAAAGTGGTTGATCCGTTGTTTGCAGAAACCAACTGATCCCGTCCGCCGAAGTGAGAATGAAGCCGCTACTTCCCTCGCCTCCAACGGCCACCCATTTTCCCTCGCCATGCGCTACGCTCCAGATCGGACCCGCAGTACCAGACTCGCGAAGCACCCAATCTACGCTGTTGGTGGAAGTGGCGATCAACCCGTACTGGCCGACACCGACAAACAGGCCGTCTCCAAACGCCATGTCGAAGATGGCCCCGGGCAGATTGTAGGGCGCCTGCTGCCAGTCGCTGGTGTCCGTGGACCAGTAAAAGATGTGCGGATGTCCAGACACGAGGACGTATCGATCAAGTCCGTAGCTCAAGCAGCTGATGCCCCCCGTGCCGAAAACCTCCGGCCCGCGCGCCCAAACCTCGGCGTTGGTGGAACTGAGGTAGGTCTTCAGGAATCCGTCGCCGATCGCCAGCAACCGGCCGCCCTCGGCGAAGACGTTCATCAACCGGTTGGTGGTGTCGGTGTAGGCCAGGTGCCAGTTGGTGCCGTTGGTGGAGGTGAGGATGACACCGAGATCGCCGACGCCGACGAACCGCGTGCCGTCGAAAATGACCTTTGTTAGAATGTTCCCCGCCGGCTTGGGTACGAGCCATTCCCAAGAGACGAACTCGTCGGCGCGAAGTGTGTGCAACGGGCCAACGCCAAGTGCAATCACCAATGCCAGGGATTTCATTCTGAAAACGCCCCGGCGGATTCTGGCCACCGGGGCGAATTGTAGTGGGCTTGAGTTAGGGTCCGTTCCAGATACTCACACCATTTACGGTGTCGTGAATCGCGTAGGAAAGATCGTTATCGACGGAATACACATAGACGCAGGCGTTCGTGAAACTTGCCGCCTGATAAAAAACCTTGCTGCCATAGTAGCCCGAATTGATCTGATCTATCCACCAATAATAGTTGGCGGACGCATTCCGCGGGGATGCGTATCCAGATGGCGGCGGGTCTTGAACGCTTACCGTCACCGTGTTGCCAGACCTTTGAATGTCCGTGATATAGGCATAGTCACTGAATACAACTACAGGTTGCAGCAACAACACCCCCGCCACGAGCGGGGCCATTCTGCGGAACAGGGATTTGAACATAGGCTTTACGTTTTGTTTTTTGTTTTCCTGATTCGCTCGACCGCACTTCCTCACGTCCTTGGCGAGCTTAGCCTCATGTTTACATCCTGAACGCCCGAGATTTCCATAGGGGAAACCTGCTAGCAGGTTTCCCTGAGTTTTTCCTCGGGGTCGCTGTGCAACTGCCGCGCTGACAACGTCCGGGCTGATCATGGTGATGCGGTAGTCTAAGCACCGCGGCTGCCCTGTAAATGGCAGGTTTCCATGAGAGGGCAGGAATCTAGGGCGCAAGGCGTAATCCGTAAGGGCGAAGACCAAACATCGAACATCGAACATTCAACGCTCAACGTCCAACGTCCAACATCCAAATCCGAAACTTCCTATTCCTTCTGCGGCTTGATCACCAGGACCGCTTCACTCCGCGATTGCACGCCGAGTTTCTTCAGCACGTGCGAGACGTGTGTCTCCACCGTCGATTTGCTGATGCGCAGGTGTTCGGCAATCTGCTTGTTGGAGCAGGCCCTCGCCAGCAACTGGGCCACGCGAAGCTCGGTGCGGGTCAACCCGCGCAGCGGTCCATCCTCATGATGTCGCTCACGAATCCGCTGGATCAGCAGCGCTGCAGTGCGGGGCGCCAGCATCGCTCCGCCTTGTCCCGCAAGTTCCAACGCGTGCCGCACGTCGCGGGGGTGGAGCGGCGAGGCCAGCGCGCCGACGGCACCCGCTTCGATCCCCGCCAGCAGCCAGTCGTCACTGGCCGCGTCCGTTTCGACAAGGAGCACCGGCGTGTGCCCGTTGTTCAGCTGCGGAAATTCCTCCGGCACCGGTCCCCGCTTCCGGGGCGCGGGCAGCAGCAGTACGCAGATGGCGGCCAGCGCGGACGCCGCCAAGCGAACGAGTTCCCGGGTGTTGTCCGCCACCGTCACCCGAAACAAATGGCGGGCGCACAGCCGACGCGCCATCGCCTGTCGCTCCCAGCCGGGTGGCCCCACCAGAATAATTGCATCACTTATGCGTTTTCCTCACGTTGAATTCCACCGTCGTGCTCCCGTAAGGCAGCGGCTCCACCGCCCTGCCACGGATTAAAGAAAACTACAATCCCCGGTTTTTTTTTTCAAGAGGAAAATACAACACCTCCATGCGGCGAGTAACAATCACACAAGCAGGGCACGCTCATCCGGGCTCTCCGGCTTCAAGGGCGCGTCTCTCCGAGCGCGCCGCCGTCCGCCGACGCGCGGCCCGGCGGTCGAAAAAGGCCCCCCTTGTTCTCGTCCGCCATGAACTCGTTTGGCGGACCGCGCGGAGCGACGGTCCCTACCGAAGGGCCTGTCGTTTGGTGGGCGTGACGAAAGCGGTTACAACGTTTTGTTTCGTATTGTTGGCGCTCGACGGAAGTTTCGGCGGCCCGGCAGGTCCGCCCTACCCGGTGGTGGTAGGGCGGCGTTGCTGCGCCGCCGTGGATTCGCGTGCGGAGCGACGGTACCTGCAAAATCTCACGACACCGTCTCGGTGCGTGGATCCCAATTCAAAACCTTGCCCTGTTTCCAAGCTTTGTTGCCGAGCCACGCCAGCGTGGCCACGCGGTGCCCGGCTTCAAGGTCCATCATCGGACGTTCCCGCGTGCGAATGCACTCCAGCCAGTTGGCCAGATGTCCAGGACTGAAGGGAACGGGTTTGTCCGCTGGCGCGGGTTTCCAGTTCCAGGCCTTTGGCTCCGTGCCCACACCGAAGGCACCGCCGTAGATGTTGAGGGTTCCGGTCGTACCGTGATAGGCCGCGCCATGATCTAGTTCCTTGCCCAATGGCTGTCCCGGCTGACTCCAGACCAGTTCCCAATCCGGCTGCGCGAAGGTCCACGTCACTTCCAATTCCCGTGGACTGCTGGTCTGCGGGTCCGGTTCGCCGCCCCGTGCCTCGACGCGCACGGGCCCGGTCGCGTCCACCTGCATGATCCAGGACGCCAGACCCAGCACTTGCGAGCCGATGCCGCACAGATGCCCGCCGCCCACATCGAAGTAATCCCGCCAGTGCGTGAATAGGTCCGCGCTGAACGGTCGTTCGCCGAGCGGCCCGAGCCACTCCCGCCAGTTCAACTTCGCGGGAACATCATCACTGGTCGCCGCCGGCAGTTTGATCGGTTCCGACATGCGCGGTGGAGCGGCGACTGAAGTCGCCGGGGCAGGAGCAGGAAGGCCACCGGAGGTTCCTTGATCCTGCGGGGCCACTGAAGTCGCCCTTCCGGCCGGCGGTAATGGCATCGGGCGCTGGCCCCACGCGTGGGGCATGTGCGGGGCATTGACCGGGCCCCAGCAGACGACGCGTTCAATCCTTCCGATCTTCCCGTTGCGTAGATACTCGCACGCCTTTCGCGCGGCGGCGTTGGAACGGCCAAAGGCGCCGACCTGCACGATCAGATTTTTTCGACGCGCGGCCTCCACCATCCGGCGGCCATCTGCGGGAGTGGTGGTGGCCGGAGTCTCGACATACACATCCTTGCCCGCGTCACAAGCGTCGATGGTCATACGCGAATGCCAGTGATCGGGAGTCGCAATCACCACCGCATCCACATCCGGGAAGGCAAGCAGCTCTCGGTAGTCGGCAAAGCTGGCAACCTTGAAGTCGAGGGATTCCGCGGCTTCATATAAGCGGCTCCGGTGAACGTCGCAGAGGGCGACGACGCGGGCGGACTGGGAAAGCTTTTCGAGATGGATGCGCCCCATCGCGCCGAGGCCGATAATGCCAACGCGGATGTTGGCGGGCTTGGCGGGAACCGGTGGGAGAGCTTCCTGACTCACGCTGGTGAATGAACTCCCGGCCAAACACATCGCCGTCCCCCGTATGAAGTCCCTCCTCGTCATAAATCGTCACGGCTCTTTGAGCTTCACGCGGTAGAAGCGCTGGTCGGGGGCGGCGGGGCGCGTGACGGTGTGAATCCGGGAGGCCTGGTGGTACTCCTCCTCAAGGGCCCAGTTCACCAGATCGCCCGAGCTTTGCAGCTCGTAGTCGCGGCCCACCTTGCCGAACAGGTCGAACAACACCACGTCCGGCAAAAAGACTTTCCGCTCGAACTGCGGCACCAGCGACGACGCTGATTTCAGGATGAAGCCCGAGACATAGAATGAATCCTTGAAGTAGATCGTTGAAGTAAACTCCCTGGACATGACAGGCCGCCACTGCCAATGGACACCATCGAAAGATATGTCGATTCCGTTGGGCATGGCTCCATTGCTCGATGTCCGGGAAGCGGCGACATAGAGGCCGTTG